>NZ_LZRN01000140.1 GCF_001678675.1 Gelidibacter algens | reverse complement strand
AGAAAAGTCCTTATTTATTCTACAATGATGTCTCAAGGAAAAGTTGGGTCGTCCGTTTATGACGTGATCAACTAATAAAAACGTACGGTTTACATTGGCAGTAATACTAGGTTTTGTTTTACTTGGACCAAGAAAAATTACTTTGACTAATTTTATTGAGTGGCTCTACGAAGGTCGTAGGGTTTGGGTAATTTAACTAGTAAATTGGAAGGCGATT
>NZ_LZRN01000139.1 GCF_001678675.1 Gelidibacter algens | reverse complement strand
TGTAGAAGGTTATCTACTGTAAACAATTTTTTATAAAAATTGAAAATAAAAAAACCCCAACAAAAGTTAAAGGTTTTTGAGGCATCAAGCGTCCCGACGCATCGGGAGAACTGCTGTAGAAGATTGTCTACTTTAATCAATTTTTTATAAAAATTGGAAATAAAAAACCCCAACCAAAAGTTGAAGGTTTTTTGGGGCATTAAGCGTCCCGACGCATCGGGAGAACTGC
>NZ_LZRN01000138.1 GCF_001678675.1 Gelidibacter algens | reverse complement strand
CGACGGATGGAACGAACCAATCCAAATAAGACGTGACTGTGGGAAATCCGCAGGATTTTCCAAACGGTCACAGACCCAGCAATGGCTTGTACACGGTGTTAGTACACGGCTTTTAACTTTTCCGCCCGAGTTTGAATTCTGACGTCTTGTTGTTTAAAAGTCTAATTTAGTAAATTCAGACTAATTTCTGTTATGGTTTTTCGTATTCAGTTTTATTGAAGTTATTTTTCTGTCAGCTT
>NZ_LZRN01000137.1 GCF_001678675.1 Gelidibacter algens | reverse complement strand
GTACGAGCTGTTGCGACGGATGGAACGAACCAATCCTAATAAGACGTGACTGTGGGAAATCCGCAGGATTTTCCAAACGGTCACAGTCCCAGCAATGGCTTGTACACGGTGTTAGTACACGGCTTTTAACTTTTCCGCCCGAGTTTGAATTCTGACGTCTTGTTGTTTAAAAGTCTAATTTAGTAAATTCAGACTAATTTCTGTTATGGTTTTTCGTATTCAGTTTTATTGAAGTTGTTTTTCTGTCAGATC
>NZ_LZRN01000136.1 GCF_001678675.1 Gelidibacter algens | reverse complement strand
GACTAAATGTCGTTTAGGGAAAATACAAATCCTCCGTATTTAGAAACGTTAGGGTTTTAGGATCTGTCGTTAAGGAAGACTTTACTTTTTTAAAGTGGTATTATTTGTCTCGTTATTTTTTTACAAACTTCGAGTACTTTTTTTATGGTTAATTTTAACGGAACACTCCACGATTCTTCTTCTAATTTATTGTCAATTGAAAACAGAGGATACGCCTATGGCGATGCGCTTTTTGAAACATTAAAGGTG
>NZ_LZRN01000135.1 GCF_001678675.1 Gelidibacter algens | reverse complement strand
GGATTCGGTCGAAAAACACAATCTTCTGGTTTTGCACTTAAACAGCAAAAAAAAATCCGGTTTGGTCTTTCAAGGATTTTACATCAGAGTGATTTTCGGCGTAAGGTTTTGTCTTTTCAGACTTGGGAATTACTTTTTTGAAGGAACTTTGGTTAAGCACAAATTTTCCTGATAAGCGACTTAACTTCCGATATTCAAGGAGATAAAACAATTAAAAAAGTGATCAATTCTGCACTGATTTTCTTGAAAACTCAATCTTCTGTTTTGTTCTTAAAACCAAAAAAAAATCGAGGAATTTTCAGAGTTTCGTTCAGCTGTG
>NZ_LZRN01000134.1 GCF_001678675.1 Gelidibacter algens | reverse complement strand
GCCTCTTCTGACATTCCGAAACCACTCCCATTCTTATTTTAATCAAGTAAGAGGATACGTTGGCGATGCTTGCTACCGTTACCCAGCCACTATAAAACACAAAAGGCCACCACAAAAACGCAATGACAGACATTGGGGCATCCCAAAGTTCCATGGCATTGTTCATGACGATTTTCAATAAGGAGAACAACAATAAAAAGATAAAAATAACAAGACAAACCTGTATAACCGTAGAGCCATAAGAATACCCATGCAGAGTTGGCCATACAAGAGATTACAAACCACCACCCTATTTTAAGTTACAAAGTCATCATCTCTCAC
>NZ_LZRN01000133.1 GCF_001678675.1 Gelidibacter algens | reverse complement strand
GGAATCTGCGAAGACACAATACCAAATTTAGCACAGTTACGGATAGTTTTTGTTTCCTTGAAAACCAATGTTAAGCCGCTTAAAAGATGAATCTATGTGATTACCAAAAGTTCGGCTGAAAACAGAACCTACAAACATTTAAAAAGCTTGACAAGTCTTCTGAATCAACTCCAAGTTATAAAACCCTATCGAACAAAATTGATTTTTTTATTGATGCCTTAAGTGTAAAACTGAAAACTTATATTTCTCTTCTAATTGCAATCTGACCGGAAAGAAAATAATAGACAGAATACAAAAAACCACAACGGAGTTTAAACTGAATTGACTAAATTAGA
>NZ_LZRN01000132.1 GCF_001678675.1 Gelidibacter algens | reverse complement strand
TAATAAAAAAGCCAATTATATTTATTGGTTCGCTATATGAAAAGCAATTACTTAAACTATCTTCTTTATCTAATATACTATTGACTCCTAATATTTTTTATGTAAACCTCTCAAAATATTCTCTTGATACCATTGAAAAAGCAGTTGAAAATTTAGAGTTGTCTAATAGTTTTTCTTTTGATTTCAGTAAGTATTTAGACAAAGTGAGTTTTAAAGCCCCAGCAAATTATCAGTCTCATCATAACATTGATAATGAACTTTGTTTATTACGTTGGTCGGAATTTTTGGGGATTTCAGACCAAATACCAGAAGTTAAAAATAATTTAAAAACTGGATTGTATTTTAAATATAGAAACGCTATCAATCCTATAATTACTGTACAAAAAGGTAATCCTTATTTGTTCCAGAATACTGCAAAAATATTACTTATTGATGATCAATCTGAAAAAGGATGGAACTCTTTTTATAATGCCTTTTTTGAATTGAGTAGACATCAAATAAATTTCAAATC
>NZ_LZRN01000131.1 GCF_001678675.1 Gelidibacter algens | reverse complement strand
AACGTTTATGTGTATGGACCGTTGCGTGTCTCACACACGAACCAATCCAAATATAGACAAACTTTGGGTTAATCCGATAATATTCCAAATAAAGCACAAACCCAGCAATGGTCTATACACGGTGTTAGCACACGGTTTATTCTTTCTTCGCTATTATTTTTCTCAAGACAGAATAAAGTCCGACATAATTTTGTTTAGAAATCCAGGTTAAAAATTGCCTCTTAAATTCCGCTGCCATTTTTCGCAATGAGTTTTAAAATAAACTTTTTTCAGATTTGGTAGGGAAGGGCAAAGTTTCGGTTTCGCACTTAAAAAACCAAAAAAAATTTCGGTTCCTTTTCGCGGTTTTTTCAGTTAGATTTGATTTCCGCGTATATCTAAAATAAAATTTTGCCCAAACTTTGGTCAAGCACAGGTTTTTCAAGTGATGCGACTTATTATTGGAAGGCCAAGAAATAAAATTGTTCACACGAGTGATAATTTCGCCGTTTTGGTTTTTCCGTATCTATTTCAATTTCGGTATGGTTTTTCAGTTTCAGCTCTT
>NZ_LZRN01000130.1 GCF_001678675.1 Gelidibacter algens | reverse complement strand
ACATAAACGTTGGCAAACAGTTGACCAAAACTCCAGGAAGTGCGGAAATCCATCGAAAATTTTTGGACTTTTAAGGAGGAAAACTAAAAAGGAATCTGCGAAGACACAATACCAAATTTAGCACAGTTACAGATAGTTTTTGTTTCCTTGAAAACCAATGTTAAGCCGCTTAAAAGATGAATCTATGTGATTACCAAAAGTTCGGCTGAAAACAGAACAAAAACCACAAACATTTAAAAAGCTTGACAAGTCTTCTGAATCAACTCCAAGTTATAAAACCCTATCGAACAAAATTGATCTTTTTATTGATGCCTTAAGTGTAAAACTGAAAACTTATATTTCTCTTCTAATTGCAATCTGACCGGAAAGAAAATAATAGACAGAATACAAAAAACCATAACGGAGTTTAAACTGAATTGACTAAATTAGATTTTTTTAACAATAATACATCCGACTTAAAACCCAAACGAAAAAATAATAAACCGATTTGCCAACACCGTGTACAAGCCATTGCTGGGTCTGTGATTATTTGGAAAATCCTCGCGGATTTTCCAGCGCAGTTTTGTGTTCAGAATGGCTCGTGCCGTCACACG
>NZ_LZRN01000129.1 GCF_001678675.1 Gelidibacter algens | reverse complement strand
TAAAAATCAAAAAATTTTCTCGTTTATCTGTGTTATCTTGAGCAGACAACAACGTTTATGTGTATGGACCGTTGCGTGTCTCACACACGAACCAATCCAAATATAGACAAACTTTGGGTTAATCCGATAATATTCCAAATAAAGCACAAACCCAGCAATGGTCTATACACGGTGTTAGCACACGGTTTATTCTTTCTTCGCTATTATTTTTCTCAAGACAGAATAAAGTCCGACATAATTTTGTTTAGAAATCCAGGTTAAAAATTGCCTCTTAAATTCCGCTGCCATTTTTCGCAATGAGTTTTAAAATAAACTTTTTTCAGATTTGGTAGGGAAGGGCAAAGTTTCGGTTTCGCACTTAAAAAACCAAAAAAAATTTCGGTTCCTTTTCGCGGTTTTTTCAGTTAGATTTGATTTCCGCGTATATCTAAAATAAAATTTTGCCCAAACTTTGGTCAAGCACAGGTTTTTCAAGTGATGCGACTTATTATTGGAAGGCCAAGAAATAAAATTGTTCACACGAGTGATAATTTCGCCGTTTTGGTTTTTCCGTATCTATTTCAATTTCGGTATGGTTTTTCAGTTTCAGCTCTT
>NZ_LZRN01000128.1 GCF_001678675.1 Gelidibacter algens | reverse complement strand
AGCACACAGTTGTCTGCTCCAGAAAACACAGATAAACAACAAAATCTTCTGATTTTTAAGAGCAGAAACTGAAAAACCACACCGAAATTATAATAGATACGGAAAAACCAAAACGGCGGAATTATTACTCTTGTGAAAATTTATTTCTTGGCCTTCCAATAATAAATCCCATCACTTGAAAAACCAGTGCTTGACCAAAGTTTCGGCAAAATTTTATTAGAAAGTATACGCGGAAATCAAATCTAACGGAAAAAAACTGCGGAGAAGGAACCGAAATTTTTTTTGGTTTTTTAAGTGCGAAACCGAAACTTTTTCCTTCCTTACAATCTGAAAAAATTATTTTAAAACTCATTGCGAATAATGGCAACGGAATTTATAAGGAAATAATTAACCTGGAATTTTAAACAAAATTATCTCGGATTTTATTCTGTAGTTAAAAAATAATAGCGAAGGAAAGAATAAACCGTGTGCTAACACCGTGTATAGACCATTGCTGGGTCAGTGCTTTTTTTGGAACATTAATGGAAAATCCCAAAGTTTATCTATATTTGGATTGGTTCGTGTGTGAGACACGCAACGGTCCATACACATAAACGTT
>NZ_LZRN01000127.1 GCF_001678675.1 Gelidibacter algens | reverse complement strand
AACGTTGCCAGTAATTATGACAAAAACTACGCTGAAAATATTAATACTAATCTTGACTATAACGACCAGCTCTTGTAAAAAAGAACTGGAGACGATTTTAGAAGCTGATTATAAAGTTATTGAAATAGATTATGGATTTGATAATTATAAAAAAAACATCAGAGACAATTCTGAACAATTCATAATTAAAGAGAGAAATCTTGTTATAATTGATGTCGATAAAAATGGGCAAATTAAAATCAAGGATAGTTTCGTTGAAGACAGTTTAATAATATCTGAATTAAAAAAATATATAATTCCAAACCCTGATAATAATCAAATGCCAATGACTATTGTAGGCGACTTTGAATATTCTGGAAAAATTATAATGAATAAAAATCTTATGATTATGGCTAAATTTAACGAGGAATTAGACTATAAAAAATACAGCGGAATTAGAAACAAAATTTATTTATCATTTAATGAAGCGAGAAATGATTTTTCAATGGAAAAATTCAATAAAACTTTAGAGGAATTGACAAAGTCGACCGAGCAAAATGATGTTATGAAATGGAGAGAGTTAAGAGAAATAATGCCAATACGATATACCGAAATTTTGGGAGAAAAATAACTACTGGCAACACAGTATATAAGCTATGGCTTGGTCTGTGCCTATTTGTAAAATTTATGAATTTCCCAAAGTTAGTTTATATTTGGAGAAGTTCGTGCCAAAACGCGCCACAGCTCATATACATCAACGTT
>NZ_LZRN01000126.1 GCF_001678675.1 Gelidibacter algens | reverse complement strand
TTTATATTTTTTAAAGATGATTTTTTGTCTAACTTTTTTTTCAGATAAACTTTTCTCTTTCAAATTACAGATTTCTATAATAAAACAAAACCGTTATTTATTAAAATTTACTAACACACATTTACTGAAATTTCAAGTAACGTTTCAAGATATACTTCTTGAATTGAAAGACTTCAAGTCTGATAGTGAACATATTATTAGATCATTACTATATTTTACGCTAATAAAATTGAATAGACTTTATTCAGAATTACATCTATTGTCGTCAGAAACAGAAAATAATACAACTTCATTTATGTTTAAACAGTCTTTTGACAAAATGAGGTTAAAAAATAACCGAACAATCGATTTTTATTCTCAAAAACTTGGAGTGAGTAGAATAACGCTAAATAAATGTGTAAAAAAACATTCGGGATGACCAGTTCTGAAATGATTGACGAGTTTATAATGTTTGAAATCAAATCTATGTTGGCGTACTCAACATTAAATATAAACGAAATTGCAAATTCGGTTAACTTCTCTGAAGCCAATCATTTGACTAGATTTTTTAAACAACATTCCAATATAACACCCAAAGAATATAGAAACAATTATCAAAATGGTAGTTATATTATCTAAATGATACTGGTTGAAAAAGGTAATTGATAATAGTTTTACAAGAAATTTAATAAAGAAAACTATGTCATTACAAAACAATAAAATTAGAATTTCCAATAAGAAGTTATCCAATATAGTTACTATTAATTGCATTTTTTTAATTACTGTTA
>NZ_LZRN01000125.1 GCF_001678675.1 Gelidibacter algens | reverse complement strand
CAACAGCTCGTACACATAAACGTTGTAAAACATACCCAAGAAAAATTCGGCTTTCAAATTAAAATCCAACATTTTGAAAATAGTAACTTTTAAGTTACCTTTGTCCGAATGGAAAAAGTTAGGCAAGTAATACAATACAAAAATTATTTCGAGGAGTTTCTGCTTGCACAACCGAAAAAGGTTCAGGACAAAATATTTAAGGTCGTTGAAATAATAGAAACCTATCAGCACGTGCCGAAAACATATTTGGCACCAATGAAAACGCATAAAGGACTATTTGAGGCTCGAATAAAATTAGGTTCGAATATTTGGCGAGTTTTTTGCTTCTTCGACAAAGGTAAGTTAGTTATACTCTTGAACGGATTTACTAAAAAGACGCAGAAAACACCACAAAAAGAAATCGATAAAGCGGTCCGATTAATGAAAGAGTATTACGAAGAAAAAAACAAAGGCAATGGAAACTAAAAGTTGGAAAGAAATAAAGAACACAGTTTACGGAAAAAAAGGAACTGAACGCAGAGATGAACTTGATAGAGATTTTGAATCATTCAAAATCGGTTTGCTTTTACGAAATGCACGAGAAGAAAAAAATCTGACTCAAGAACAACTGGGCGAACTGATTGACAAAAAGCGGACTTACATTTCTCGTGTGGAAAATAATGGCAGTAATCTGACTTTAAAAACATTATTTGACATCGTAGAAAAAGGACTTGGCGGAAAAGTTAATATTTCAATTGAAGTCTGATAAAAGTACGTTTTACAACACCGTATATAAGCTATGGCTGGGTCTGTGCGCACTTGGAAAATCTACGGATTTCCCAAAGTTAGTTTATATTTGGAGAGGTTCGTGCTAAAACACGCCACAGCTCATAT
>NZ_LZRN01000124.1 GCF_001678675.1 Gelidibacter algens | reverse complement strand
TTTTTTTTTATTTTTTTCGGTCTAGTTTTTCAATTCCAGCCGATTTTTTTTCATATGGTTGCCAACGTTGATGTGTATGAGCCGTTGCGTGTCTCACACACGAAACATTAAAAGTACAAAACTCCGCTGGAAAATTCCCAAGAATTTTCCAGATTAGCACAGACCCAGCAATGGCTTATACACGGTGTTGCCCACTGGCCTTTTCCTTATTCATATTCCGATATATCTGGTTAAAAAGTTCCTCAATATTGTCAAAGGTCAATTTACAATAATCCTCCGTAATGCTTACAGAATATTCTTCGTCGGTAAATTCGGCTAAAATTATTCCTTCGTATTTTTTACTATATATTAACCAAATTCAGGTTTGATTTTTTTAAAATTCCGTCAGTATGAACAAGCATATTTCTGACCTTGTTAAATTCTGTCAATTTATTCCAATTGTCCGTTTCAAATGGAATTCTAATTCCGCAAACTTTTTTTAAATATAACGAACTTTTAAAAATTCCATTACCGCTCATGTCTTTAAGCTCCAATTCGTAATTATTGGATTTTTTTAAGTTTCCGCAAATTTGATTTAATGCACTTTCCATTTGGAAATAAAGACTTAACAACAATGATTTCCATAAAATGAACGGAAAGAAACTCCCGAAATTTTCCGCTATTCCAAATCGTTCGTCAGTTGGTGTTAAATCTTTGAGATTTGCGTGTGCTTCTACTTTTTCAGTCAGATATTTTTCTGTTTCTTCAATTAATTGTCGAAAATTATATAATTCATCAAATAATCCATGATTGAAGAAAAAATGATAAGTAAAACTATCATCGATTTGTTTTTTCATTTCCTCATCTTCTAACATAGACTGATGTTTTTTTGGCTTGTGGGC
>NZ_LZRN01000123.1 GCF_001678675.1 Gelidibacter algens | reverse complement strand
AACTCTGGAGAAAGCACCACATTGACGGCAACAGGCGCTACATCTTATGAGTGGAGTACTGGTGCTACTTCTGCGAGCATTACGGTAACTCCCACAGCAACCAATACCTATACTGTAACAGGAACAACAAAGGGTTGTGAGGCAACGGATACTGTAAAAGTTACGGTCCGTAACTCAGTTGAAGTCGTTGCTGCAGCCGGCGCAGATCAAAATATTTGCCAAGGTTCTAGCACTTCATTGACCGCCAGCGGAGGAGCTACCTACTTATGGAATACTGGAGAAACAACTGCAAGTATCTCGGTAAGTCCAACTGCGACCACAACATATACAGTGACTGCTTATGACAGTACCGGAAAAAATTCGGATACCGATGATGTTAAAGTCACGGTCAACCCATTGCCAACAGTGGATGCTGGAAACAGTGTGACAATCAACTCTGGAGAAAGCACCACATTGACAGCCACAGGAGCTACATCTTATGAATGGAGTACAGGTGCTACTACTGCGAGTATTACGGTAACTCCCACAGCAACCAAGACCTATACTGTAACAGGAACAACAAAGGGTTGTGAGGCAACGGATACTGTAAAAGTTACGGTTCGTAACTCAGTTGAAGTCGTTGCTGCGGCAGGAGCAGATCAAAATATTTGCCAAGGTTCTAGCACCACATTAACCGCCACGGGAGGTTCGACCTATCTTTGGAGTACTGGAGAAACAACAGAAAGCATATCAGTTGCACCAAGCGCAACTACAACCTATACACTTACAGCTTATGACAGTACCGGAACCAATTCTGATACCGATGACGTCAAAGTTACAGTCAATCCATTGCCAACAGTTGATGCTGGAAACAGTGTGACAATCAACTCTGGAGAAAGCACCACATTGACGGCCACAGGC
>NZ_LZRN01000122.1 GCF_001678675.1 Gelidibacter algens | reverse complement strand
AAAAAAATCGAGGAATTTCCAGAGTTTCGATCAGCTGTGTACTAACGTTGATGTATATGAGCTGTGGCGTGTTTTAGCACGAACCTCTCCAAATAAAAACCGGCTTTGGGAAATTCGCAGGATTTTCCAAGTAAGGAAAGACCAAGCCATAGCTTATATACGGTGTTGTAAAACGTTTTTTTATTTTATTCCAAATGGTTTTGTTGGCAATTCATTCAACCAATCTTTTCCATATTTCTTATTTAAATAATCTGAAATCATCCGATTGTTTTCAGTCGCTCTTTTAAACGACAAAGGGTCAATTACACAATTCTCTTTAATAAGTCCAATTCCATATTTTTCTTTGAAAGTAGCGAACCCATCGGGAATCGAGTTGTCAATTCCGTGAATAATGAAGTTTAGGTTTCCATCAATAATTCGTTGTTCAATTTGCTCATCTGTCAGATTTGTGTTTAAATTCATTGGGAAAGAGAAAGTTCCGTTATTAAATGTCGATTCCTTTTTCTCTACTAATCGAATTGTTATTGTATTCTTTTTATCGGTAATTCTCGATGGATAATATGTATAGGCCGTAAAATCGTCTGTTGCGAATCCGAACTGATATTTGCCTTTTCCAGGCAATGTTATTTTGAAACTTTGAGTGTTATTAATTTCAATTCTTTCATTTGTTTCGGTTACAAAAAATTCGCCAGAGTTAAGTTCCTTGCCAGTTAAGTTTTCAAAAACTACCTCTGCAATTATTTCTTTTTCAATCGCTTTAGAAACCATAAAATTCAACGCTAAAATCAGAGTTAATAATATTTTTTTCATCTTCTTTATTTTTATTTTTTCTAAATTTTCAATTTTATTCTTTAACATACAATTCATTATTAGGCTTCTACCTTTTTCAGTTAGTGAAACTGTCTTTTGGTTGAGTCTAAATGTTTTA
>NZ_LZRN01000121.1 GCF_001678675.1 Gelidibacter algens | reverse complement strand
GGGTTTTTAAAAATCTAGTATGCAAGCATTGTTCATGTTATGTTAACAAAGTGCTCTGGCAACTTTTCAAAATATTGTTCGATACATCATTGCCTATTTAAGCTAATATACATAATTTTCGGCATTGTCATAACCACCAGATAAACGATTACTGTAGTCCAATGGAAAACATAAGTAAAAAATCTAAATTATGAAATAACTTACCGTTAAATTAGATTTAAGTTCTGAAATTCGGAGTGTTTAGAAAATGACCTTTATTTGATGGTTTTAATATATTCCGAAGGCGTCAAATTAGTTTCTTTTTTAAAGTTATTTGTTGAATGAAGACTTTGAGTTAAAGCCACAGTCGAAGGCTAAAGAAAGAATGGTATATTTTTTACTCTCGGGTGATTCAACAATTTCTTTGAACATCTCTATTCTTTTAGAATTGATGTAGTCATAAAAATTTTTCTCTTCATAAGTATTTATGACTTGAGACAAGTTATTTGGATGGACGTCAATAAATTGTGCCAGTTCAACCAATGTCAGTTCAGGATTTACAAAAAATTTTTCCTCTTCCATTTTTGTTGATAACACATCGTGAATATCTTTAGCTGTTTCGTCTGTTAGTCCTGATTTTTCGTATTTCTGTGTTTTTTTCTCTTCAATAATTTCCGATTCGAATTCAAGATTTCCATCTTCAGAATTCGTAGTAATCGCAACTTGGATATTATCATGCACGATAAATGATTTTTTTTGAGTAAAAAACACCTACTTGATTAATACCGAAGTAACCGATGAAAATCACGAATAACACAACTGATAAAAATGTCATTTCTTCAGTGCCAAATATCACAAAAAACCATATGACTCCTATACCTAAAATCAGGTATCTTAACCAATAGAGATTTATTTTCTCCGAATAGGAAAATTGTTTTAATATATTTTGCCTATGATTCTTTAATAATACAAGAGACCAGATT
>NZ_LZRN01000120.1 GCF_001678675.1 Gelidibacter algens | reverse complement strand
TATGGAACTGTTGTTGTTCCAAGTATAAATGGTTACTATGGAAATGTATGTAATAGAAATGCAGTAATAAGTAGATTGTTGGAAAAGTCTGATTCTTTGGATATCTCTTACTATGTAAATCACTTGTTTTTGAATACAAACTTTCAAATAATAAATGACGAAAATTTAAAAAAGTTACTTTTTACTAAGAATAAAAAAGTTGTTTATAAGGTAGAAAATTCATTTCAAGGAAAAGGAATTTATATTTTTGATGAAAAATCTTTTGATATAAAGGTAATAAAACGTCTAGGAAATGGCGTCTTTCAAATCTATATAGAACAACATCCATTTTTTTCGGACTTCAATAATTCCTCTGTAGCAACTATTCGAATTACAACGACCTCTGAAGATAATGGCGATATTAATGCAAGAGCAGGTTTTTTCAAATTTGGACGAGAGAAGGATACTCATGTTCAGACTTCCTCTGCAATTAAAATTCCCATTGATATTAAAGATGGTAGGCTATATGAAGATGCATATTTTCCAGATTGGTCTTCTACAAAAGAACTCCCAGACAGTAAATTGTCATTTTCAGGAAAGACACTACCTTTCTTTAACGATTGTTTAGTTGAGGTAAAAAAACTTCATGCCCGAATTCCTTTTGTAAGATGTGTTGGATGGGATATAATTATAGATGCTTATAATCAGGTTAAATTAATAGAACTGAATGGAGGTCATAACGGTATAAGATTTCACCAGACAGTGCAAGGTCCATGTTTTAAAGGACTGAATTGGGAAAATTTAAGTAAAATGTAATATTCAATGAAACCTCGAATTACCATGTTGAAAAAGTGATTTAGGTTGCATCGATATGAAGTAGAATTCATCTTTAGTTAATAAAAAATATCGGAACAACTAAACCTCAAAAATCTTCATTAAGACGATAAAATCTATGTTTACTACAATTACATATTATATTTGACTCTTTACAAAAGCATTTTAGCAGTCAAATTAAAAGCTATGTTCAATAACGAAAAAAAAACAAATAAGACA
>NZ_LZRN01000119.1 GCF_001678675.1 Gelidibacter algens | reverse complement strand
CAAATCATGATACTAAAATTATACAAATAAAGTTGTCTTTTTTCACGAAAACCACATATATATAAGTGACCGAAAAAGAAAATAGTAATGTTAACTAGTTTTTGGTTGATAGTAAATTTGCAAACTGGGAAAGTTGTTTATAGCAGTGAGTTATTAATAGACCCAAAAAAGGTTTCAACGGAAAACAACAGGGCATTTGTAAGTGAAATTCAGGCAAACGATAAAATAGTTGCAATTAAATCAAGTCAAACACTTTTTATATTTGAAAAAGAAGAAACAATCCTTCAATAATCCGCAATACCGCACGAAATGAAATTCGACAAGTCAATCCTTTCGTGTGGTTTGTACACAAAAAGTTTTGTTATCCATATCGAGAAACAATGGTTTCTATGAAAGTATATGACAATAATAGTAATAGTAATATTGTAGAGAGTTATATTGATGATTTAATGAACTTAGTAATTCAATAAAACTATGAAATATTCAAAAGAAGGTTTAACAAAATATATTTATTCTGAAATGAGCAAATGCATTGAAAAGGTTAGGTATATTAAAAGTGAAAGCGATAGATGGTGATTTCGGTGATGTACTTTCAAACTCATCTGGTAATAATTTGACTTCTATTTTAAATAAAATGGATGAGCCTCATTTCAATATAAATCATTTGGATGAGATCACATCAAGATTAGGAAATACAAAATATCGAATAAAACATGACCTGATTGAGAATCCAGGCGCGTTTAAAGATTTCGATGACATGATTAATGAGCCAGGTTTATTTTGGGAAAAATACTCCAATGGAGATTTTATAACAGGTTCGAATCTTGAAAAATGGGCGCAATGGAAATGGTTTAAAGATTTAACACAAAAAGCTAGACTTTTTGAAGATGTTACAGGGTTAGAAAGTTTTAAATTAGTTTCAGGAATTACTGACAACACTAAAATAGTAAAACAAGTTACTTTAGAAGTTAACGGAACAAAAATACGAATTGATTATATTGGAATTGATGATATGGGTTTAATTCATCTCGGTGAAGCTAAATTCTCAACAAAAATTAAAAATTGGTCTACCGATTGGTTAAGTGCTTCAACAAAAAATCAAAAGATTGTATTTCAATTATTCGAAGATAATTTAGTCAATAGTATTATAATAAAAGCAACAGATGTTAGAAAAATGAAAAGTTTGCGATCAATGTTTGGTTTGTCTAATACTGCTTCGATTCCACCAATTAAC
>NZ_LZRN01000118.1 GCF_001678675.1 Gelidibacter algens | reverse complement strand
CTTGTGTTTAGTGAATATAATAGAATGTTTGAAGAGAATTGAAAATGTTAATAGTATTATAATTCTACCCGAAAGAAATATTGTTAAAATTATAGTTGCATTATTTAAAATTAGAACCAGTTTACAAATGAATAATTCAATAATTAATGATGTTGTATTACAATTTCAAGCAAGAATTTTAGAAAGCACACAAGACTATACAATAATTTTATTAGCAGATACTAATGATAAAATTAACCTTTTGTATGAAATTCTAGAACCACATGAAATTTTGGAATTTTCAAGGTCTAGCAATGTATTAATGAGTACAATTTAATAGTATTATGTCACAAGAAATAGAAAAAATAAAGTGTTTAATTATGCGCTTTTGCCTGTCTGTTATTCGGCAGCTATTTATGCAGAAAGAGCAAATATGTTTCCAATAGTATATCAAGGAATTCAACCGGGAGGGTAATTATCACCCATAAACGAAGTTAAAAAATTAAACAGGTTATAAAGATGGTATCACAGGATCGGAAATGATGATAGAATTTCAAAGACAAGCTGAAAGATTCTGCACCGCTAAATCGAAGATTCAAAGTAGTCAATCCTCCTCCTAATACAAAATACAGCACACAATAATGAATAGTTAAAAAATTATTATAAGTCATGAAAAAACGATTAATAAACTTATCACGATTGTTTTTTGGAAGGTCAAAGTCCTTTAAAACTAATCACATACTATGGCGCTTCGCAGCAAAAAAAATAGAAGTTGGCACCTATAACTTACACAGTAAGGCATTTATTGAATCTGGTTGGAATATCTACACCAAACAAATCAATACCCAAGATTGCTCATTGCTACATATAGAATATGAACCAAACGATTTTGTCATTTTCAATTATGGGGTGGAAGAAATGGGTACTCCCATTGAAATCTATGATTTAGTTTTACAAGAGGAGGTAAGATATTATAAAACGGCGGTTAATTTCATACAAAAAATAAAAGTGATAGTTGATGAAGCAACTACCATAAAAGGCACAATACACTACGTAATTGGAGATGGCATAAATAAAGTGAAAATATTTAAAAAGGAATTTAAAATAGAAGTTAACGATTAAAATATAACACAACAAAAAATATAGTTATGTAAAGAATAGAAAAGCTTAAACTTAAGAGGGATTAAAACTAATTGCAAGTAGTTCTAAAGCAGTCCCTATTGCTTATGAATTACAGACGAGGGAAATATTAATTTTAATACAACAATTTGAATATCTACTACAACCTAATTAATGTACTTGAAAGCAAATTGCATGAACTTGAGGAAAATCCTTCAGATATACTCCAAAAAACAGAACAAGGGGTTAAACTTATTAAGGAAACACTACATCAGTTGATGCCATTGGT
>NZ_LZRN01000117.1 GCF_001678675.1 Gelidibacter algens | reverse complement strand
CAGTTTGTACAATGCAATTCAAGAAGATATACAACAAAAAACACACCCCTATAACACTAGAAGTCAGTAAAGATTTTGCAACAAAGAGCTTTTGCTTTAAAAAAATTACCTGAATTAGCTTAAGACCAAGTGCCACTATCAAAGTAAATGTGCTTAAATTAATAGAAAGCGGCAATAAAAACAAGCCTATTGCAAGAACTAAAAAAGAAAAGTCTTTTTCAAAATAAACAGACCTTAAAATAACTGTATAGAGGTTTTAAAATGATCATTTGTTTACTTCTTAAAATATTTTAATTTATAAACTTCAATCAAAAATAACGGCGTAGAATAAGCATACCTTTTAGTTAATCGCCAAGCTGTAAAGCTTCTGTATAACCATTCCATTTTTAAATTTATAACCCATTCAGGTGCCCGATTCTTGGTTTCAGCAACAAAATCAAAGACTGCCCCAATTGAACAAATAATTTTTGAATTTATTTGGTCTTTATGAGTGTGTACCCATTTTTCCTGCTTTGGTGCCGTCATTCCAATAAACAAAATATCGGGGGCAAACTCATTTACCGCAGTTAGCATATCCCGGTTGTCTGATTTTGAAAAATCGTCCTTAAATGGTGGGGAATAAAAACCAAATGTAATGTTAGTATGTTTTTTTGAAAGTTTATTTTCAATAAGGTCTAAAGTTGATGCACTCGATCCTAGATAAAAACATTTGAGTGCTTTGTCATTGGCTTCTTTTAACAAATAACTATGTATATCTGCCCCTGCTATTTTTTTGATTTTCTTGCCTTTTACTGCACGTGCCATGAAAACAATACCCTCACCATCTGGAAGTAGAATATCTGATTCTAAAAGGGCCATTTTAAATACATCATCAGATTTGGCCACTATGAAGGAGTGGGCGTTTATCGTATTAATAATTGTTTGCCCATTAGTAATGAAAATACCGTTAATATCATCGTTAAATATCTTATAATTATTTAAAAAGATTGTGTTCAAAACTTTAATGTATTGATTAATTTTAGTTTAGTAAACGGCTCCTTCGCCATTATAAAGTGCTTTTGCATAAATTTTATCAAAAAATTCTAATTGCTTATCAGGGGAATATAAATCCAAATAAGTCTGAAAAGCATTATTTCTCATGTTCTCTTTTTGCATATCAGAAAAATCGAACCAAGTTTTTATCTGCCTTTTAAAATCCTCAACATCCCCTGATTTAAAATGAATTCCATTCACTCCATTCGTTACAATTTCTGATGGCCCGCCAATATTAGTTGTAATAACGACACAGTGATTTGAAAATGATTCTATTATCGTCAAACCAAATGTTTCTATACAAATGGAAGGGTTTATTAAAGCATTTGCTTTTCTTAATTCAAAAAAAACATTCTCTCTGGCCATTGAGCCTAAATAGATTATGTTTTTATTAATCATAAAT
>NZ_LZRN01000116.1 GCF_001678675.1 Gelidibacter algens | reverse complement strand
ACATAAACGTTGGCAAACAGTTGACCAAAACTCCAGGAAGTGCGGAAATCCATCGAAAATTTTTGGACTTTTAAGGAGGAAAACTAAAAAGGAATCTGCGAAGACACAATACCAAATTTAGCACAGTTACAGATAGTTTTTGTTTCCTTGAAAACCAATGTTAAGCCGCTTAAAAGATGAATCTATGTGATTACCAAAAGTTCGGCTGAAAACAGAACAAAAACCACAAACATTTAAAAAGCTTGACAAGTCTTCTGAATCAACTCCAAGTTATAAAACCCTATCGAACAAAATTGATCTTTTTATTGATGCCTTAAGTGTAAAACTGAAAACTTATATTTCTCTTCTAATTGCAATCTGACCGGAAAGAAAATAATAGACAGAATACAAAAAACCATAACGGAGTTTAAACTGAATTGACTAAATTAGATTTTTTTAACAATAATACATCCGACTTAAAACCCAAACGAAAAAATAATAAACCGATTTGCCAACACCGTGTACAAGCCATTGCTGGGTCTGTGATTATTTGGAAAATCCTCGCGGATTTTCCAGCGCAGTTTTGTGTTCAGAATGGCTCGTGCCGTCACACGCAACAGCTCGTACACATAAACGTTGCCATTAATACAAAAAAATCCGTCTGCAAAATAAAAAATAGAATTTAATTTGGAGAATGTTGCCTTTATAGGTAACTTCGCTTTATAATTAAAAATGAGCATCATTGGACAAATTTGAAAGAGAAATAATCCCGTTTGAAAACCATTTTTGGGATTTTTACAACAAACTTGACCAGAAAGTTCAGGACAAGTTCGACTGGACAATTTCACTTATTGAAAGGACAAACATAGTCCCGAAACAGTACTTTGACCATATGACTGGAACGGACGGACTTTGGGAAATACGTGTCAAAACAGGGAGCAATATCTTTAGGGTTTTCTGTTTCTTCGACAAAGGAAACCTAATCTTATTATTGAATGGATTTCAGAAAAAAACTCAAAAAACACCCAAAAACGAAATCAAAAAAGCGCAAGCGTTAAAAAAGAAATATTATGAAAACAAATGAAAATCCTAAAAGTTGGAAAGAGCATATTAACAACAAATATGGCAAGGAAGGAACAGAAAGCCGAGAAAAATTCGAAGAAGAATTTGAAACTTTCAGAATTGGTGCTTTAATTCAAGAGGCAAGAAAAAAACAGCATTTAACGCAACAACAACTTGCTGAAAAAGTTGGAACAACTAAAAACTATATTTCACGAATTGAGAATAATGCAAGTGATATCCGACTTTCGACCTTGATGAGAATAATCAGAGAAGGATTGGGCGGAAGTTTGAAATTATCGCTTGACCTTTAAGAATGAAAGGAAAAGTACTAATGGCAACACCGTGTATAAGCCATTGCTGGGTCTGTGCCTATCTGGAAAATTCTTGGGAATTTTCCAGCGGAGTTTTGTACTTTTAATAGCTCGTGTGTGGGACACGCAACGGC
>NZ_LZRN01000115.1 GCF_001678675.1 Gelidibacter algens | reverse complement strand
ATTTGGAATATTAACGGATTGACCCTAAAGTTTTTTTATATTTGGATTGGTTCGTGTGTATGAGACGCAACGGTCCATACACATCAACGTTAGCACACAAGTTAAAAAAAATCGCACGAAATACCCTAATTTTTTTTAATCCTATGATAAAAATTCTTAACTTTCTCAAATATTTATTAAACTAAAATCAAAAAAGATGGAAGAAAACGAACTTTACCTAAACAGCAAAATGTTTCTTAATGACGACGACGACGACGAATGGACTAAAGAAGATACTGATGACATTCTCGATATAATGTTTCCTGATGGTTATGATGATGACAATGATGGAGGACATTAAACATTCACTAATATTAAGTTTGGAAAAATCCATTACATCTAAATAACAGTAAAATAATTTAAATTGAACTTATGGGATTATTTGATGATTTATTTAAATTCAAAACAGAAAATAGTACTTTGAGATTATTTAAAGGAAAAACAGGCGATTATATAAAAAGTAGTGGGAACGGCAGAAAAGGCAAGACAGAAGCATACAAGCCCCATAAAAAGAAATAGTATATCGTCATTACTATAAAAACCATCAGGATGTCGTTCTGATGGTTTTTTTAAGTGCTAAATCGAAAAATGTGTCTTTCCCGCCAAATCAAATTTGAACGAAAAAAATTGCGCTTGAATTCAATCTGAATTGACTGAATTGAAACCTAAAAACAAACGTCGGAATTAACTCGAGTGTGAAAAAAATAACAACGACGGAAAGAAAAAACCGTGTGCTAACACCGTGTATAAACCATTGCTGGGTCTGTGCTCATCTGGAAAATTCTTGGGAATTTTCCAGCGTAGTTTTGTATCTTTAATGGTTCGTGCTATAACACGCAACGGTCCATACACATCAACGTTGGCAAACAGTTGACCAAAACTCCAGGAAGTGCGGAAATCCATCGAAAATTTTTGGACTTTTAAGGAGGGAAACTAAAAAGAAATCTGCGAAGACACAATACCAAATTTAGCACAGTTACAGATAGTTTTTGTTTCCTTGAAAACCAGTGTTAAGCCGCTTAAAAGATGAATCTCTGTGATTACCAAAAGTTCGGCTGAAAACAGAACCTACAAACATTTAAGAAGCTTGACAAGTCTTCTGAATCAACTCCAAGTTATAAAACCCTATCGAACAAAATTGATTTTTTTATTGATGCCTTAAGTGTGAAACTGAAAACTTATATTTCTCTTCTAATTGCAATCTGACCGGAAAGAAAATAATAGACAGAATACAAAAAACCACAACGGAGTTTAAACTGAATTGACTAAATTAGATTTTTATAACAATAATACATCCGACTTAAAAACCCAAACGAAAAAATAATAAACCGATTTGCCAACACCGTGTACAAGCCATTGCTGGGTCTGTGCCTATCTGGAAAATCCTCGCGGATTTTCCAGCGCAGTTTTGTGTTTGGAATGGCTCGTGCCGTCACACGCAACAGCTCGTACACATAAACGTTG
>NZ_LZRN01000114.1 GCF_001678675.1 Gelidibacter algens | reverse complement strand
ATGAAAAGAACAATCATTTTATTTCTGATTATTTTCTCAAATTTGACTTACGGACAAATTCCAAATAAATTGTCCAACGAGGAAAAAATCTATGGTCTATCCAAATTTTGGCAAGAAGTAAATTACAATTTTGTTTATCTAAATAAAGTGGACAGAACGGAATGGGATAATCAGTACAAAAAACTTATATCGGAAGTTCAAAACACGCCAAACGATTATGAATATTATCGATTGTTACAAAAATTTTGTGCGTTCTTAAAAGATGGACATACCAACGTTTGGTTTCCAAAAGAAATTCAAGATAGTATTCTAAATACAGATTTTGGAGATTATAGAATTTTTCTAACAAACATAGATGGTAAAGCTATAATTACGAAAGTGAATAAAAGCAAAAAAGACGAATTGCCAATCGGCACGGAAATTACTAAAGTAAATGGATTATCGACTAACCAATACATAAACCAAAACGTTCGACCTTATATTTCTACATCTACACAACATATTTTAGATGATTGGTCAATAGCTTATATGTTAGAAGGTTTTATTGGTTCAACTTTTGACCTCGAATTAAAATTACCAAATGGTAAAATAAAATCTATAAATCTTACGCTTAACAACAGCGAAGAAAAAGAATTGTATCCAAAAGAGAACAACGACATATTTGAATATGGATTATTAGAAAAAGACATAGCCTATATTGCTCTAAATTCATTTACAAGTTGGGACATAATGGGTTTGTTTTCGGATAAGCTTCCTGAAATACGAAAAGCAAAAAAATTGATAATCGATTTAAGAAAAAATGGTGGTGGCAATGAAAATATAGCACGAGAAATTATTAAATATCTCACGAACGACACCATTATTTATGGTTCAAAATCAAAAAGCAGGGAAAATGTTTCTTACTATAAAGCTATTGGTAAATACACAAAGGCAACTGATACATTAAATAACAATTGGTCAAAACAAGCCTACTTAACTTATCACGACAATTATTATTTTGATTTTCCATATAATTCCTATAACACCGCAAATATGGACATTGAAAGAATTGAAATGCCAACTGCGATATTGATTGGACATAATACAGCATCGGCATCTGAAGATTTTTTGATTTATGCAGATAATCAAGAAAATATGACAAAAATCGGAGAACCAACTTTTGGAAGTACAGGACAACCTATGATATTTGACTTACCAAATGGTGGAATAGGAAGAGTTTGCACGAAAAAAGATACTTATCCAGATGGTCGAGAATTTGTGGGTTATGGAATAAAACCAGATATCGAAATTAAAACTAAATTGAGTGATTATATGGAAAATAGAGACGTAGTTTTAGAAAAAGCAATTGAATATCTGAACGGAAAATAACTGGTGGCAACACCGTATATAAGCTATGGCTTGGTCTGTGCTTATTTGGAAAATATACGGATTTCCCAAAGTTAGTTTATATTTGGAGAGTTTCGTACTAAAAACACGCCACAGCTCATATACATAAACGTTGGCAA
>NZ_LZRN01000113.1 GCF_001678675.1 Gelidibacter algens | reverse complement strand
CCTGCCAGTTTTGAATGGTAAAGTAAAAAAACTAGGCACACTAGAATCTAAATTTATGGAAGATTTTGCCAATGCAGGTGATGATATATTAAAAGAAATGAATAAAGCCGATTCAGAATTATTTTCTGGATGGAAAAATTTCAGGAAGAAATATTTTGATGAAATATTGTGTGATTAAGTAAACAAAAAAATATTATGTTACGATTTTTAATAGGACTCATTACATTTTCTATAATACAGTCGACTAGCGCACAATGCGAAATGTTAGTTGAGCTTACAAAAGATCTTGCTAATCCAAAAACAAAGCAAGCTTTTAAAAACTATATAAAAGGAAATGATGACGGTATGTATTCATATCTGCAACTTGCCAAAGCAGGAAGAACTGAGTTAAGAACAAGTGTAGAAGCTTTACAAGCCTTCACGAAATTACAAAAAAATGAAAAATTGATTAAACTTGGAGTTAGCAAAGGGGACTTAGCAGGTATGTTGAAAAAACTAGAAGCAAGCCCAAATACAACATTTACAGATTTTGATAAAGTATTGAATAAACTTAATAAAAGCTATAATGATCCTTTAAAAGGAGGTAATAGCAAAGGAGCACATGGTGTATTAAAAACTTTAGACGATGAGTTTGATAATTTATTAAAAGGGAATTCTATTAAATTTGAAAAACGAGTAGAAAACGCAAGGGATATAAATAGCATGTCTGCTGAAGATTTAACTGTTGAATTATTAATAGATGGCCAAATTATTAAAAGAATTGAGGTAAAATATTGCACCAACTGTGTAGACGAAAAAACTATAATAAAACAATTTATAGAACGCGACCTTTACAACGCCACCAATATAAACCAAATAAAATGGAAAGTTTACGGGCAAGATTTTACAAAAAGTGACCTACAAACAATTCTTTCTTCTGCTGATGGTAAAAAAGCTTTGGAAGGTTTGGGTGTCGATAAAGTTAAACAATTGCTCCCAAAAGATGAATTTCTTACTAATCAAAATTTTGTACAAAGAATACTTGAGAATTTAGAAAGAAAAGAGGTGTTTAATTTAATTTTCAAATAACGTAATGAATATTTTCAAAAAAATTAATAATGTTAAATCTTTTTTAATAGATAGCAAGCATATTTACTTCGTAAATATAATAGATAAGTCATTATTCAAAATTGATTTTGCATTAAATCAAATTGATTCTTTTAAAGAATTTAATTCATACGAAATTGTAGATTACTATGATTTTATAATTAATTATTCTCTTTTATTTGTAAATAAAGAAAAATTTCAAAAAAATATTGAGATTTTGAATAACTTTAATTTAACATTAGTTAATACTATAAATGAACAGGAAATTTTAGTTAAAAAAATTGATGATGAAGCTAAAAAAGTTACATTACTTAAAAATTAATTTAAAATACTAAAAAAGAAACAAGAAATTAAAAACAATTTCATTTCCAAAAATTAGTTCTAGAAGGGCGAATGTAATATAGTTCTGATACAACTTTTTTATTCATCCCACAATATAGAAAATAGGTC
>NZ_LZRN01000112.1 GCF_001678675.1 Gelidibacter algens | reverse complement strand
TCCTATTTAATTTTTTTACTTTTGTCCCATATTAATTGAGAGGAAAGATTTGACTGATTGCAACCTCTTCTGAATCGGAAACTCCGAGGATGAGATCCCGTATCATAGACGGGATGAAAAATGCTAAAGGCAGTGCAAACTACCTTCGACGCGCAACGTCAAATCTTCCATAACCCTAAGATATCTAAGAGTATATGGCATATTTATTTACTTCAGAGAGCGTTTCTGAAGGACACCCAGACAAAGTAGCAGATCAAATAAGTGATGCTTTAATAGACAATTTTATAGCCTTTGACAAGGACTCTAAAGTGGCTTGTGAAACCTTGGTTACCACAGGACAGGTAGTCCTCGCGGGTGAGGTCAAATCAAACACGTATTTAGACGTTCAAAAAATAGCTAGAGATACCATCAACAAAATTGGGTACACTAAAAGTGCCTATATGTTTGATGGCAATTCTTGTGGTGTATTTTCTGCAATCCATGAGCAATCTGAAGACATCAACAGAGGTGTTGACAGGGCCAATAAAGAAGAACAAGGTGCAGGAGACCAAGGCATGATGTTTGGCTATGCCACCAGTGAAACTGAGAATTATATGCCACTGGCATTGGATCTTTCGCATCGTTTGATGATTGAGTTGGCTGCTTTACGCAGAGAAAGCAAGGAGATCACTTATTTACGTCCCGACTCCAAAAGCCAAGTTACTATTGAATACAGTGATGACAATGTACCTCAGCGTATCGATGCCATTGTGGTTTCTACGCAGCATGACGATTTTGTAAAACCAAAATCAAACTCAAAAGCTGACGTTGATGCTGCTGAAATTGACATGTTGGAAATAATCAGAAAAGATATTGTAAACATCTTGATTCCGAGAGTTGTGGCAGGACTTCCTGAGCACATTCAGGTGTTATTCAATGATGACATTACATATCATATCAACCCTACAGGTAAGTTTGTGATTGGTGGGCCTCATGGTGACACCGGACTTACGGGGCGAAAAATCATTGTAGACACTTATGGTGGTAAAGGCGCCCATGGCGGTGGTGCTTTTAGCGGAAAAGACCCAAGTAAAGTAGATAGAAGTGCCGCTTATGCGACGCGTCATATTGCTAAAAACCTCGTCGCTGCTGGCTTGTGTGATGAAATATTGGTCCAAGTCAGTTATGCCATCGGCGTGACAAAACCGACCTCCATTTATGTGAATACTTATGGTACCTGTCCGTTTAATTTAACCGATGGCGAGATTGCTGAAAAAATATTCGAGATTTTCGATATGCGTCCATCAGCCATAGAAGAACGCTTAAAACTACGCCAACCAATGTACAGTGAAACTGCGGCTTACGGCCATATGGGAAGAGTTAATGAAACGGTTTCTAAAACCTTTGAACAGCTCAATGGTAAGACAGTAACCCTTGATGTGGAGTTGTTTACTTGGGAAAAATTGGATTATGTGGAGAAGGTGAAGTCTGCGTTTGAAATTAATTAGATTTTAGACCGCTTTGCTTTTAGATGTTAGATCTTAGATGTTAGATATTAGATGTTAGATGTTGGACGATAGACGATAGACGATAGACTTTATTAAGTATAAAAAAAACTA
>NZ_LZRN01000111.1 GCF_001678675.1 Gelidibacter algens | reverse complement strand
GTATACTTTCATTATAAGTCTTAACTTCCTTCATATAATCATAAGAGAAAATCAAAAACTTTAGGTTATCCTCTTTTTTATAAACCTCTTGAAGAACTCTAAAATCCAGAAAATCTGACTCATATTGTTTCGCTCGGAACTCTGCATCCTTGAAATATAACATTTCGGTCAAAAAACTCAAATATTGCATAAAGGGAGAATCAATGATATATGAATTTTCTCCTCTAAAATCCCACAAATTATCTACCCATGCATATTCAATTTTATCTTTTACATCTTCTAACAATAGATGATTATACCTTATTATCTTATAAAATTCAGATTTAAAATTCTCAAATTCTGTGAGCATTTTTCCCCGGGCATTCATCCGTATATAAAGATTCTCAGTGAGGCCGAACTCATCAAGATCCGTAAAATAAAAAGTTACCAAATTACTATTTTCTCCAATAAGTTTATCCAATAAACCCTTAGGTGCATTGATTAGGTTTTCATTCTTCGATAAGGTTTGCAACATGTTCAACATTCCTGAAACAGTTGGGTCTTTCTTCCATTCGTCATTGAACCAAACCGAATCTTCAATCTCAGATTTTATGTTGGACAAGTCCTTTATATTTCTAATTTCCAGGAGAAGCTTACAAAAATCGTGAGCTGATGGACGTGTCTCATAAGAAAACCTTTGTAGAATATTTTTTATCTCATTAAGTCTATTTTCTTTCAGAGCAATGAAAAAATGAAGTAAAAATAAAGTTGTCAGTCTTTGTTGACCATCCAACGGAATAAAGATTTTTCTTTTTTCATCTTCCTTTATTTCAATCAAAATTGAACCATACACAAAATCAAGTTCTATTGCCTCATCTTTGAGAATTGATTTAATTAAATATTCATCAACAAACTTTTTTCTTAACCTTTGAACTTCAGGCGTACTTCTGCCCTGCGCATAATCCCTTTGAATGATAGGCACTTCAATTTTGTCATAAGAATTACATAATTGCCAAAAAGTATATTTATTATTCATTATCAACGGCTAATTTGGTTAAATATGGTTCAAGTTTTTCCTCTATATCTTTATAGTAATTTTCTTTGTCCACCTTGCTCCAATAATAAGGCTGTAGATCTGAGGATGTATAATATTTTAAAAAAATGTTTTTTGTTGTAATGGGTATGTAGCTTCCTTCTTTCTCTAACTCAAGTATCTTCTTTCGTTTGACTGGGAATATTGCATTATTGAGGGAAGAATTATGATATTTTGATAATAGCGCTAGATTATCTAAAATATGCACTGATTCCGAATCGAAGGTTTGAATTAAATCATTTCTTAGTTGGTTAAACTCTTCCTCATCAATCCTTTCCTGAAACAGCAAATTAGAGATCCTATCCTTGTAATCTTCATTAATTGAAATAGAAGTTGTTTTTTCTGATTGATCGCCAACTTCCACATCAATTTTTTTGATATCCTTAATCACATCATATGTGTCTTCTAACCATTTTCTTATACTATTTTGTTCCTTCATTTCTTTAGACTGCTGGGCATGAATATGTTCAATACTCCAACCTCCATCCTTTTCTATCTTTTTATACAGGTTAAAAGGGAATCTATTTTTCTTGTAACTTTGGGTTACTGCAG
>NZ_LZRN01000110.1 GCF_001678675.1 Gelidibacter algens | reverse complement strand
AGCGCAGTTTGTGCTTGGAATGGCTCGTGCCGTCACACGCAACAGCTCGTACACATAAACGTTGTAAAACATTATGAAGAAAATTATCGCATTATTAACAATATTTACACTTCTATCCTTTTCACAAGAGGAAAACGAATGCGAGGATTATTCAAGGCCATATTGGGGAAGTGGAATTAACAGTAGAATAAAGGGAGAAAATCCAACATTGAGAAATGCCTTCAAAGAAATTCAATTATTAGAAACTAATATCACCCCAAGTAAAGGATTTATAACATTAAGATTGAATATTTCAAAAACAGGAAAATTGTGTGATATTGAAACATTCCAAATTGATGAGAACTATCAAAATACAGAATTCAACAACGGAACTTTAATAAAGGAACTGGAAAAAATTGCATCTGGACTGAAAGATTGGGAACGAGATAAAGAAATAAAGACATACAACCTAATAAGAATAAAAATCAAAAACGGAATAATTGAAGAAATTTTTTAAATATCTATTCATTGGATTAAGCTCTATAATTCTATTGATAGTTATTGGAGTTACTATTTGGTGGAACATAAAATCGGACAGAGAAAAATCCAATTTTTTCGCAAGCCTTCACGATTTCGAAAGAGCAATAAAGTACGACCAAAATAATAGCGATGCTTGGATGGAACGTTCGGTTTATTTTAATAAATCTGGAGATTTTAAGCAAGGATTTGAATATTTGGACAAAGCTGTCGAGCTTGACCCAAAACTTCATTTGGGTTATCGTGGTTGGATAAGATTAAGAAAAATGCGAGACTACGATAAGGCTTTAGCCGATTTTGATAGACTTGATAGTTTGACGCCAAATTTTGTAGATGCACCTTGGGGAGAAAATATTGACTTTTTGCGTGGAGAGTGCTATTTTGGAAAAAAAGAATATCTAAAAGCTATTGAAATGTTGAATCGAAATATCAAAAACCAAAAAGAGGATTGGTCTGATATTCATTCTTTCGTCTATCTCGGACTTTGCGAATACGAACTTGGGAATTACGAAAAATCAATTCCCGAATTTCAAAGAGCAATAATACAAGCGAAATACACACCAGAATCTTTTTTTGGAATGGCAAAATCATATCAAAAGCTTGGGGAAATCGAAAAAGCAAAAGAAAATATATTGATTGCGGAAGAAAATATACGCTCAAAACGGGATGATTATTACAACGAATTTTTGAACGAAATATACCTCTCTGAAATTTTAGAATTTAAAGAACAATTGGGCAAATAACGTTTTACAACACCGTATATAAGCTATGGCTTGGTCTATGCTTATATGGAAAATCTTTGGATTTCCCAAAGTTAGTTTATATTTGGAAAGGTTTGTGCTTTAACACGCCACAGCTCATATACATAAACGTTAGTACACAGCTGAACGAAACTCTGAAAATTCCTCGATTTTTTTTTGGTTTTAAGAACAAAACAGAAGATTGAGTTTTCAAGAAAATCAGTGCAGAATTGATCACTTTTTTAATTGTTTTATCTCCTTGAATATCGGAAGTTAAGTCGCTTATCAGGAAAATTTGTGCTTAACCAAAGTTCCTTCAAAAAAGTAATTCCCAAGTCTGAAAAGACAAAACCTTACGCCGAAAATCACTCTGATGTAAAATCCTTGAAAGACCAAACCGGATTTTTTTTTGCTGTTTAAGTGCAAAACCAGAAGATTGTGTTTTTCGACCGAATCCGATCTGACAGAAAAACAACTTCAATAAAACTGAATACGAAAAACCATAACAGAAATTAGTCTGAATTTACTAAATTAGACTTTTAAACAACAAGACGTCAGAATTCAAACTCGGGCGGAAAAGTTAAAAGCCGTGTACTAACACCGTGTACAAGCCATTGCTGGGACTGTGACCGTTTGGAAAATCCTGCGGATTTCCCACAGTCACGTCTTATTAGGATTGGTTCGTTCCATCCGTCGCAACAGCTCGTAC
>NZ_LZRN01000109.1 GCF_001678675.1 Gelidibacter algens | reverse complement strand
CGGAATAATTATTGAGGAACCAAAACAAAAACCTTGGGGACAAATTGTTGCATATATTAGAGATCTTGATGGATTTTTGATTGAAATTTGCACTTCAATGGGCTAAAAATAACTGAAAATGCTAAACAAAAAAAACTATAAAAGATTTAAGACAACGTCCTGGAGTTATAATAGGTATAGAATTAACCATTGATGTAGGTATATTAGCAGGAAGTCAAGCAAAACCAAGCTAATCAAATTTTCAAATTCTTTTTAATTTAGAAAAATATAAAGAGATAAGACTTTTTATGAGGAAACTGAAAGAAAATCACGAAAACTAAACTGATTTTAATTAAAAAAACAAATGAAAGTTCTAAACAACAATTTTATTTTACGTAATTGCGGTAGCAATTATTTTTCTATCTCATAGTTTACACGGTATATTTACTGGTAATGACGTGAACACCTTTGGACATCTATTTTTAGATGAAATTGGTTTTTCCCCTTTTGGTGTAGCTATAGCATGGATAATTGTCATAAGTCAAATTATAACCTCGGTACTTTTATTCATAAACAAATTCACAAAGATTTCGTGTAGTATCAATATTTTAATTTTAGTGGTAGGGATTGTAACAGTGCATTTTAAAGAGGGCTGGTTCGTTGTTGGAGCGGGTACAAACGGAATGGAATTTAGCTTTATACTAATTGCTGTTTTGCTATCAATACTTCTTCCTAACGGACTAAACAAAAATATAAATAACAGCTAAATCTTTTTAAAAATGAAACTCATAATAAAAAATGTATTAATCAATTAATTGTATATCCGTAAACACCCCTAATATAGGCTAATTATTGTATATTTACTCAGATTTAAATCGGTTATAGACATGAACATATTTTCCTTTGGGGCAGAATTCACGGATGAAGAGAGCTGCCGCCTCCATTTCAAAAAACAGCGTGACGAGCATGGAGTGGTCTGCCACCGCTGCCAATCGACCGACCATTATTGGCTTGTCAACAAGTGGAGCTATCAGTGCAAGTCCTGCAAGGCGAGAATCTCCCTGCGTAGCGGAACCATCATGGAAAGCTCGAAGCTATCCTTCATGACGTGGTACAAGACCATCTTCTTGCTGAGCACGACCAAAAAGGGCTTCTCCAGCAAAGAGATCCAGCGCCAGCTCGGGCTCAAGCGCTATGAGCCTGTCTGGGCAATGGTGCACAAGCTGCGCAAGGCCATGGGCACGCGGGACGACCGCTACACCCTTGAGGGGATGATAGAGATGGACGAGGGATATTTTACCATCGAGGCCTCCGGTCACGAACATGAGACACAGAAAGCGGGCCGCGGCAGCAAGACAAAGAGCAATGTGATGTTCATGGCAGAGAGCACGGTGCTGGAAGATCTGGAAACAGGGAAAGTTGAGCGACAGGCCAGATATTTCAAGGCAAAGGTGCTCACGGACCATAAAATGGGAAACACCGACAGAACACTGCAGGACGCCATAGACAACGATGAATCCATCGTCTTCACTGACCAGAGCACGTCATATGTGAACATTGCGGATTACGTCGATATCCATATAAGTGAAAAGTCGAGCGAGCAGACCACCAAGGAAACCTTGAAATGGGTTCATATCGCGATAAGCAACGCCAAGCGAAATTTCCTTGGGACATACCATAAGATAAAGGCCAAATACCTGCAACTTTACCTGAATGAGTTCATTTACAAGCTAAACAGGAGATACTTTGGCGAGAGGATATTTGACAGGCTAGTAATAGCTAGCATCTCAGCAGGTGGACATTAAACGGATATACAAAATCAATTATTATTTAAACTGCAATTCAAAAAAATAAGAGGTTTATAAATCCACAATTATATTTTCATTTTAATTAGTTATGAAGACAATTAAAATATACCCAATCTCATTATAAAAACGATTTCAAACAGAATCCATCACATTTCTGGTATAATAATTTCATTATTTGTTAGCTTTCATGTATTCAAT
>NZ_LZRN01000108.1 GCF_001678675.1 Gelidibacter algens | reverse complement strand
GAAAAAAAATAAATACAGCACAAACTATTGGTAGTAATGGATTTCAAAAACGAGAATTAATATTAACCACTGTCGAACAATATCCTCAAATGATATTAGTTGAATTTATTCAAGATAAATGTGACCTATTAGATAATTATAATATTGGAGATATGGTTGTCGTTTCCATAAACTTAAGAGGTAGGGAATGGATCAATGCAGAAGGCCAAACTAAATACTTCAATACCATTCAAGGTTGGAAAATAGCATTAAATGACGCTTCAAATAATCCTCCACCTGTTCCACGTTTCAGCGAAAATGATGAAGATCTTCCTTTTTAGAAAAAAATAAATACTTTAAAAAATAAAAATGTATGATCATATTTTTAGATTTAGATGGAACATTAACACATACAACGGATTCCTATTTTAAAAGAATGAAAGATGGAATTGATAATATAGATGTTGAATTAATTAAAAAATATGTGTTCCCAGGAGCTCTCAAGTTTATACATGAGCAAATCTTATTGGGAAACAAATTATATATTATTTCGGATAGCCATCCAAACTACGTCAAAGCTATTGCAAAACAAATTTTTGATTTACCATATTTAAGTTTAGCAGATAAACCTAATGATAAAAAGACCCAAGATTTTATCCAGTCTAATAACGAGTTAAAAGAAGCTTTTAGTAACAAAAATAATTTTATTTTAGTAGGTGATAGTTGGCTTGATATTGGACTTGGACGTTTATTAAATATTAGAACAGTACTTACAAAATTTTATAATACAACTGAGCTTGAGGTAAGAGATGGAATTGGAGATGATAGGAAGAAAATCAAGTATGGTCCAACATATTATGCTAATAGTTTCGAAGAATTAGCTAAAATTATTTCAAACCCTTTGGAAAACTTATTAGCATTAGAAGCCGTGTTTCAAGGTGTAAGCTCTTCAAAAGTAGTTAAGTTTAAATTTCAAAAACATGCCAACGGATTCACTGCTTTTCGCTGTTTAGCTAGGCAGGATGATGGCGAATGTGATAAGTATGCACGTGCAGATATGTATTATAAAATTGACAGACAGGATAGATCAACTGAATTTTTAAATCAGCTAGCAACTTCAGTTTCAAACTATTTAAAAACCGTAGAGTCTCAAAATAAATTTAATTGGGATTATCTTTCATATGTTTCAGACAAAAAAACAACCACTCCTCCAAATAAAATGGAGCAAATATTCGATATAGTTCAAAGTGAGATTCCTAAAGTCAAACTTTTTGAATGGGATGAGAATGTCGAAGGAAGTTTAAGGAATCAACCTAATTATAAATCGCGTAGAGATTTTATAGCCAAATATCTTTCAACCTATAAATCCTTCGATTTAAATGATAAGAATATTATTGTAATTGATGATCAATTTACCTCTTCCGCAACAGCATATGAAGTTGCCACTCAATTGAGAAATAGAGGAGCCAAAAACATTCTATTTATAGCGCTATTTTATTTAATTTTACCAATATCGAATAAAATTTGCCCAAAATGTAGTAAGAAAATGCAGATAAAAATAAATCGTAATAAAGGAAGTAAGTTCTATTCTTGTACACCACCACAGTATAGAGGAGAGGGCTGTGGAAATATTATAAATATTTATAATGAACAATAAAGTAAAACATATTCTTGCATTATCCATGATTAAAGGAGTTGGAGATGCATTCGTCAAAAGACGATTAAATGAAATTCAGGCTTATTTAGACGATATTGATTTGTTAGGAAATATGCTTGGAGGACAGGTAACAATTGAGGGAATAAATGAAAATATACCATTAGCAAGTAGAATAATAGAAGAATGTTCTGAAAATAATATTAAAATAATTCCAATTACAAGTGAACAATACCCGCCATTACTAAAAGAAATTAAAAATCCTCCTGCTGTTTTATACCTTAAAGGAAATATGGCTAACCTAGAAAAATGTGTAGCCATTATTGGAACTAGAAAATCAGATGACCTAGGTAATACAATC
>NZ_LZRN01000107.1 GCF_001678675.1 Gelidibacter algens | reverse complement strand
CTTGACCAAAGGATTCCCGTCCATCAGGTCAAAATGGTTTTTAGAACATAAAAAATGGGTAAAAGTACTGCCCAGAGATGCTTACACATATCTTGAATACCTATTTTTTTGATAAAAATGGAGACAAAATCAATTAATTGATAAACCCCTTATTTCTATGGAAGTAAGGGGTTTTTTTATGGACTATGCTGAATAAATTACCACTGCAATGTTGGTGTTTTTCTCTGATATTTTTGATTCTAGGTTGTGTTGTTGTTGTTGTTGTTGTTGTTGTTGTTGAAAAACATTATCAACGGAAAAAACATAAACCATCAGGATTGTGAAATTTGTAATTGTGGCCCATAAGACAATCTCATAAACCAGTTTTTTATTCACTGGTGGCAAATGCCACACGATGCAATCGTGCGGTGGTGGTGGGGCTTTTTATAAGATATGCCGCTGTATGTAGTATTTATTAATTTAATTCAATATCCATTTCTTCAAGTTGACTTTTTAAATTTAAAGACACTTCAATAATATAGGCTTTGTCTTGTTCATTCTTCTCCAATGCTATTTGATGGTTTTTTATTTTTTGAACGGCATCAATATAATCTTCATAAAAAATGCCATCATCAAAATTTAAAAAAAGAACCTGATTTGCTTGAATGAAATTTTTTAAAGATTCATCATTTAAGATTATATTATCATGTTTGAGTGCCTTGTTTTGAGAAACGGTTAATACGGAATGGGAATATTCATTTAATGCATTTTGAATAGCCGCTTTATTGCCAGAAAATAACTTTTTCTCAAAATCTACAAACCACCAATTTGGTGGAGGCATTGGCGGAGCAAAGGGAAATTCTTCTGCCAATAAATTTTCTTCTTCTTCGGCAGTTAAAATTTCTTCTAAATCAAGATATTTAGCAGAGCCATAATTTCTAAAAGCAGTAGCTTTTAAGCCTTCAATATTTTCAGTCATATAAAACACCCACCTATGGTTTGGTATATATGACTTTACTTTAGAAACAAATTTGAAGGGTGTTTTAACATCTGCATAAATTAAAACCAATGGTATGCCCATTGAAATATTTTTATCAAATTGGCTTAAAAAAGTATAATTTACATCTTGAAAATACTCTAACCTTTCATCGTCATTGAACACTTCTTGGTTTTTTGTTAGGTATAAACTATAAAGACTTTTTGTACTTTTTATTTCTATATCTTTGCCGCCTTTGGGTAAGTTGATTTCGTTTTTTGGTTGCGTAAAGCCTTTTACAGTTAGTAATAGTATTAATAAAAAGATATTTTTCATACTTCTTCAGGTTCAGGGCAACTCAACGTTTTGGGGTGCGTGTTTTTCTGACTATAATTGTTTAACAAACCCTTTTATGATTATTGTAAGTTCAAGTAATAAATGCTATAGACAAATTTAAGACATCTGGGATTGCTCCCAAGTGTTTTAGGTTAAAACCGGATTTATCTCAAATTTATCAAAAGGTATGATCTGCATACCTGTTATGTCTTCTTTAACAAGTAAGTTCCTTAATGACTCACTTATAATTGTATTTCCACTTAAGCATTCTATTTTATATAAATCATATTTTGGGAAATTAGGTTTCATAATCAATTTTCCAATTCTAAGATTTTTTCCTTCTAGTATTTTTTTTTGTCATTGATTATCTGATCATTAGATAGAACAGGGATAGTTTTTTCTACAGCAATCTTTGTTGGGGTTTCCATGTATACCACTTCGGCACTTGATTTTTCTGTGTCTATAAATTCCCAAAAATCATCAACTATAAAATGAAACCAATAATAATCTAACAACAGATTACTTTGAAATACTTTTATTGGATAAAAATAATGTTTTGGCAACATAAATGAAGAAATAAGCTCTTTAAATTTTTTGTCAAGAATAAAACCATTCATTAAACCCGCAGTACTATCTAGATAGTTTGTAGGTATTGCTTTTGGATGAAGTTCTAATTCTAGATTTGGAATAAAATCAGGAAATTC
>NZ_LZRN01000106.1 GCF_001678675.1 Gelidibacter algens | reverse complement strand
TAATTATGAAGAAACTTAAGAACAAGCTAATTTACTTTTCGATTTTAATAATAAGTTTTCTTGCTTGCAAAACGGAAACTAAAACTGAAAATGAAAATCCAGAGCAACTGAAAACTGAAAAGATTGACAGTCTAGCAAATCGCTATCTTGAATTAAACCGATTTAGTGGAGTTGTCTTGGTAACAAAAAAAGATACAATTTTCTACAGCAATAACTTTGGTCTAGCCGATTACGAAAACAAAACACCTTTTTCAAATAAGACCTCTTTTAAAATAGGCAAAATATCGGAAATAATAATTGGCAGCATTATTCGAGAAATGGCAATTAAAGACAAATTTCAATTATCGGACAACATTTCTAAATATCTTCCAGAATTAAAATCTGACTTAACTATAAATGATTTATTAAATCATAAACAGAATTCTACAATAGAATCTTCGGACAAAATCGAGGAAAGTGATTTAGACTATAACACTTTAGGATTACTTATCGAGAAAATAAGCGGAAAGAGTTTTCAAGAAAATATTGAGGAATATGGTAAAGATTTGGAATTGGAAAATACATATTTCGAAAAGACAAATTCTGCTTTAGCTGTTGGTTATCTTTATCATAACTATCAAGGAAATGGACTAGAATTACAAACATCACCAGTTTCAAATTCTGAAGAAACTATTTAAAAATGACGGACTAAAATCAACTGCTAATGATTTGGCAAAAATCATAAGTTCAAATTCAGTATCTGAATTAGATATAGATGGTTATTTAGAAAATGATGGTTTTAGCTATTCCATTGTTAATAATCCGCAAAACAAAACTTCAATAATCGTTTTAAGCAACCGAAAACATCCAGTTGCAAAGGAAATTTCAAATAGTATAGCTTTAATACTTGAGGATAAAGAATATAGAATTCCTTTGGCGAGAAAACAATTTGATATAAATAAAAAATTACTGAAAGAATATTCAGGTTCATATTCAATGAATGAAAATATGAATTTAGAAGTCCTCAATGAAAATGACAGTTTATTTGTAATGATGGGTCCGAATAAAATACATTTAATTCCACAATCGGAAAACCAATTTTATATGGAACAAATGGATGCGTCAATGAGATTTTTTAAGAGGAACAAACAATAAAGTTGAGGAAGTAATTTTATTAGACGGATTTTTAGATGGAAATAAAATTAAACGAACGAAAAAATAACTATTGCCAACACCGTGTATAATTAATTGCTTGGTTATCGACTACTTACGAAAATATTCGCGTATTTTCTATTCGGTTTTTATTTGCTAAATTACGTGCTTAACCACGCAACTAATCATACACAAACACGTTGTGTGCAAGCAAAAAAACCCGTGATGAAAAGAAAACTGATTGCATTAATTTTATTATTTGGATGTAGTTCATCAATTTTCGGGCAGGCCATCTCGAAAAATGAACTGAATACTGTCCTTAAAGAAACACTTGCTAAATCTCGAAATTTTGTGTCCGATGCAACCAATTCTTGGTATTACGACAATAGTGAAAACGATTATGATAGGAAGGATACAATAACTTTAAAAACTGCTCGAAGTTTCAAAAGGGATTATTGTAATATTATAAATTGGACTTTTTACGAATGGAATCATTTTAGACTTGAAGTTGCCGATTATTGTAATGAACCACCGACAAAATTAGCTTCAAAGAATGAGGATTATTTTGAGCTTCTGATTGATGAAACAGATGATAAAACCATTCTATTATTAAAAAACATAAATGGAGTTCAGGACCAATTTGAAATTGTCGAATCCTTAAAGAATACACCAATTGACAATGGTAATGACCAATTTAATTATACAATAAAATTAAGACGGATAAAATAATGCCAGCACACAACACCGTATATAAGCTATGGCTTGGTCTGTGCTCTTTTGGAAAATCTATGGATTTCCCAAAGTTAGTTTATATTTGGAAAGGTTCGTGCTAAAACACGCCACAGCTCATATACATCAACGTTGCCACCAATTATAAAAAAAATCCGTCT
>NZ_LZRN01000105.1 GCF_001678675.1 Gelidibacter algens | reverse complement strand
CTATAATAAGTTTTATGTGCATTTTTTTTAAACTGTAACCAAATTAAAAATTTGATAGTCTTATTCATATAAATTATAAAACAATGGATAGAATGAATCGAATTATTAGACCGCAATTTTTAATACTATTATTGCTAATTACATTTTCTTGTAAAACAAACAAGGGTTTCACATCTCAAAATACAAATAAATTTCAGAATGAACATCCCCAATTTTCATCAAAATTTGAAAACCAATTAAAAGAGCTTTACCAAGAAAAAGCTTTGTATGGAGATTTTATTTTTGCCCTAGTTGATCAAAACGGATTAGCTTATTCATTTGCAATTAACAGGGATATTTTAGAGGAAAAAAAATCATCACTTAACAATAATTCTCCTATTTATATTGCATCCAGTACAAAATCATTTACAGGAACGTTACTCAAAATATTAGAACAAAAAAATATACTTGATTTAAACAAATCACTTAACGATTATCTTCCCCAATTAAATTTTAAAGACAGTATAAATACAAAAAAAATAACAATTAAGAACCTTTTGAACCACACTCATGGTGCATTTAGCACAAGTATGACTTGGAAAACAGCCTTTTTGGGATATAGCGGAAGGAATGAAGAACTAATCAACGACCTAAATACCGACTTCATATATGACCCATCAGGCAAATTTCGATACTCAAATGTTGGCCCTATCATTGCTAGTATGGTAGTTTATAACGTTACAGGAAAATCGTGGAAATCAGAAATGACAGATTATATTTTCACACCCCTAAAAATGGAAAATACCAGTACAAATGTTAGCGATTATGACCTAGATGATATTCGTCCATCGCTTACCGTTTCAAAGGATAAAGGAGTTGTTGAAAAGGGTCTTTACAAAGAAGATGTTACAATGCACGCAGCAGGTGGTATAATATCAACTATAAATGACCTTTCTAAATGGTTAAGTGCAAACATTAGAGAAGACAGTATTTTAATGGATAAAAATTCTTGGTCAGAACTTCATACTTCGACCACACCGCAAGACAAAGAATACTTCACTTACCAACGCACGGGCTACAGTTTGGGCTGGGACGTTGCGGAATATCAAAAAGAAAAAATTTTGACTCGCTTTGGTGGTTTGGCAGGAATAAGTTTCCATATTTCGTTTATGCCAGACAAAAAATTTGGAATTATTGCATTCTCAAATGACAACAGGGCTTATCTATTGCCTCATTTAATGGCAGATTATGCATACAATCTTATAAACGAAATGCCAGCAGACAGTATTTTTAAAAGTGAGAAACCAAAATTTGACAAAAGTTTTAAGAGTGAGAATGAAATCTTATACCCAACAGATTCGCAAATTCTAACTATAAACAATGATAATGACAAAATAATTGGCACATATCAAAATACGGAGAATTGGCCCACTATTTCGATTGTCAAAAAAGACTAATTTCTATATTTTTAATTGGGGAATTTTAAATGGAAAAATCTATGAAAACAAAGATGGAGGATATTTGAGTAATTTGGGAGTGTTAACAAGAGAATTTGAGATAAAAAATGATACTATTTTGACAGGTTCGTTGATTTACAAAAAAGGGAATGAATAAAAAACATCACACAACAACGTACATAAAAAATAGTGCGAGTTGTTGCTAACACAAAGTTTCGGACATTTTTCGAAAATGACCAAATTTCTAAATTTGACAAATTTTCAAAAATAAAATATTCAGTAAAATTTAAATATGCGGATTGTGTTTTGCAATTATTAACTGAATTTAATACTTTTAAGAAAATCATAATTTTTAAATTAAGAATTGATTACTGTTTTCAACTTGAAAACATCTTAATATTAATGTAATTACAAACAATATATGACTGTAAACAAAGTTGAGAGATTGATATCAATATCTATTGTATAATCAATTATAATTAGACAAAAAAAATAACTATTTTTACAAGGAAGATAGTATCTAATCTTATTGAGAAGAATTAAATTTAAGTCATCTCAAATAGTATATTGAAATAATGACCGNTAACAACTGCATAAAAAGAAATTTTTTTAAATATTTATTACAAATCAC
>NZ_LZRN01000104.1 GCF_001678675.1 Gelidibacter algens | reverse complement strand
AACGTTGCCAGTAATTATGACAAAAACTACGCTGAAAATATTAATACTAATCTTGACTATAACGACCAGCTCTTGTAAAAAAGAACTGGAGACGATTTTAGAAGCTGATTATAAAGTTATTGAAATAGATTATGGATTTGATAATTATAAAAAAAACATCAGAGACAATTCTGAACAATTCATAATTAAAGAGAGAAATCTTGTTATAATTGATGTCGATAAAAATGGGCAAATTAAAATCAAGGATAGTTTCGTTGAAGACAGTTTAATAATATCTGAATTAAAAAAATATATAATTCCAAACCCTGATAATAATCAAATGCCAATGACTATTGTAGGCGACTTTGAATATTCTGGAAAAATTATAATGAATAAAAATCTTATGATTATGGCTAAATTTAACGAGGAATTAGACTATAAAAAATACAGCGGAATTAGAAACAAAATTTATTTATCATTTAATGAAGCGAGAAATGATTTTTCAATGGAAAAATTCAATAAAACTTTAGAGGAATTGACAAAGTCGACCGAGCAAAATGATGTTATGAAATGGAGAGAGTTAAGAGAAATAATGCCAATACGATATACCGAAATTTTGGGAGAAAAATAACTACTGGCAACACAGTATATAAGCTATGGCTTGGTCTGTGCCTATTTGTAAAATTTATGAATTTCCCAAAGTTAGTTTATATTTGGAGAAGTTCGTGCCAAAACGCGCCACAGCTCATATACATCAACGTTGCCAGTAATGGTAAAAAAATCCCGGAAGAAATTAAAAATCCATAATCAAATTGAATTTGGAACAAACTTGAAAAAAATATTATTCTTTATACTTCTGATTAGCCAAATCAGCTTTGCCAATGACTCTGTCGAAATAAGTATCTTAACTTGTTCGGCTGGTCAAGAAGTCTATTCAGTTTTCGGACACTCTGCAATTAGAGTGATTGACAAAGAAAAAAACATAGATGAAGTTTATAATTTCGGAATGTTTGATTTCAACGCGCCAAATTTTGAATATAAATACTTGAAAGGCAAATTAAAATACTATATCGGCATCCAAGAAACACAAGACTTCATAAAAAACTACACTGATGAAAATAGAGTAGTTTCTGAACAAACTTTAAACTTAACCTTAAAGGAGAAACGGAATCTTGTCAGTAACCTTCAATTATTATACAAACCAGAGAACAGATATTATCTATATTCTTTTTTAGACAAAAATTGTTCTACAGAAATTCGAGATTTATTAAGCCAAATCGGAATAAATTTTAAAAATCAAGAACTTAAGGAATCAAATAGAGATTTAATCAGCTCATATCTAAAGGAAATGCCTTGGCTTAAATTGGGAATTAATTTGGTTTTGGGAAAATCATTAGACAGAAATTCTACACGTAAACAAAGTATGTTTCTACCAGACTATCTGCAAAAAGAAATTGGTGCTTCAGAATTGAACGGCAAAAAACTTGTAAAATATAATCAAAACCTGAACTTGGTAGAAAGCAAGAGTCAATATAGTATTCAGAACATATTTTCGCCAATATTAGTGTTTTCGCTTTTGACTATTTTATTTCTATTTTGGTTTCCCTCTGCTGTTCGAATAATAGTCAGTTTAAGTATTGGAATTACAGGCTTATTTGTCCTTGCATTATGGCTGTTTTCTGGGCACGAAGAAGTCAAATCCAATTTAAATATTATTTGGTGTAACCCTTTATATCTACTTTACATTCCTTTACTAATCAAAAATAAGACTAATAAAATATTGAGTTTGACTTTAATAGTATCATTGAGTATTTCGGCATTAATTTGGATTTTTAAAGTACAAGTTTTTGACATATCAATGTTACCAATATTAACAATTTTGGGGATTTTGAACTTTAAAGAAATGAAAAAAACCTCGAAATTTCCAACTCGCAGGTAATTAAAAAACAATTAAGTAAGGAATGAAAATATAACAAACGGAACGTAAAACCACTACTGGCAACACCGTGTATAAGCCATTGCTAGGTCTGTGCTAGTCTGGAAAATTCTAGGGAATTTTCCAGAGGAGTTTTGTACCTTTAATGGTTCGTGTGTGAGACACGCAACGGCTCATACACATCAACGTTGCCAGTAATTATGACAAAAACTACGCTGAAAATATTAATAATAATCTTGACTATAACGACCAGCTCTTGTAAAAAAGAACTGGAGACGATTTTAGAAGCTGATTATAAAGTTATTGAAATAGATTATGGATTTGATAATTATAAAAAAAACATCAGAGACAAGTCTGAACAATTCATAATTAAAGAGAGAAACC
>NZ_LZRN01000103.1 GCF_001678675.1 Gelidibacter algens | reverse complement strand
CTGTATTGTTTTTGAGTAGTACTGGTTTTTCTCAAAATAATAAAGTTGAATTAGTGGATTACGTAGACAATTTTATTGGCGTGCGGGATGCTAATAGTAGTAATGTTATTGGTCCACAGTTACCTAATGCTGGCATAAATCCAAGTCCGCAAACCCCAGGTGGTGATAATAAATACGATATGGACTGCTATAATATCAATCAACCCATAAGAGGATTTGGTCAACTTCACGTGAGCGGTTCCGGATGGGGAAAATACGGGCAAATCTTTTTATCGCCACAAGTTGGTTTAGCCGTTGGAGAAACGGAACACGACTCGCCTAAAGAAAATGAAACAGCAACCGCTTATGAATATGGAGTAACACTTAGTCGCTATAAAATAAAAACAGAAGTAACACCAGCAACACATTCCGCTATTTATCGCTTTACTTTTCCAAAAACGGATAAAGCAAATATTCTATTAGACGTATCGCATCAATTAGGAGATATAGCAACAGGGATGCCTGAAAAGTATGTACATTTTATTGATGGTGAAGTTCAGTTCACTTCAAAAGATGGAGATGAAATGAAAGGGTACGGGTTGTACACAGGAGGATTTTCTGACGGGAATTATAAAATCTACTATTGCGCAAGATTAAGTAAAAAACCAGTATCAGTTGGTACTTGGTATAATGGTAGTATTTCCGAGGGTTCAACATTGCAAAAAGCGCAGAAGAAAATGGATCGTATCGGTGCTTACGTAAATTATAATACGAATGAAAGCGAGGAAATTTATTTGAAAATTGCCATTTCTTTTAAAAGTATTGAACAGGCAACTTCATGGCTTGATTTAGAAATACCTCAATGGGATTATAATCAAGTTAAACAACAAGCTCGTGACAAATGGAATGATGAACTTAACAAGTTAGTTGTTGAAGGTGGCACTGAATCAGAAAAACGAATTTTTTACACTGCTGCATATCATGCCTCTTTTCAGCCTAGGAACAAAACTAATGATACAAATATATTTGGCAAAGATGTCCCCGTGTGGGACGACCATTTGGCGGTTTGGGATACGTGGCGAACATTATATCCGTTGAAAGTGCTAACAAACCCTTCAATGGTAAGTGGTACCATTAATTCATTCATTGCCCGGCAAAAATTAAATGGCAGAGTTAAAGATGCGTATGTGGCTTTAACCGATAAGGATGATGATCAGGGAGGAGATAATATAACTAATATTATTGTTGATGCTTATGTTAAAGGTATTGAAGGTGTGGATTGGAAAGAAGCCTATAAACTCGTAAAATACCAGGCAGATAATGATAGAAAAGGCATCATGTATGGTAATAAGGTTGATAGTAGTGCCATGTACAAAAAATTAGGTTGGATTCCCGCAGGTAAAATGAGCTGTTCGGTAACACTAGAATATGCCTATAATGATTTTTGTGCTGCACTTATGGCTAAAGATTTAGGAACTAAAGCAGATTATAAAAAATATTTATCTCGAAGCGCACAATGGGTAAAACTTTGGAATCCTGAAGCTGAGAGTGATGGTTTTAAGGGTTTTATTGTGCCTAAAAAACTAAACGGTCCTTTCGTACCTATTGATATCAAAAAAGAATGGGGATCATGGAAAAATTACTTTTATGAAGGCAATTCCTGGACCTATTCCTATTTTATGCCTCACCAATTTGAAAAACTGGTAACGTTATCAGGAGGTAAAGATAAATTTGCTGAAAAGTTGCAATACGCCTTTACTAATAATCTGATCAATTATGGAAATGAACCTGCGTTCCTTGCTGTTCAATCCTTTCATTATGCTGATAGAACTGATTTAGTTTCTTATTATGTTCGTAAATTAATGAAGGAACGATTTTCAGAAGATGGTTGTATAGAGAATGAAGACAGCGGAGCGATGAGCAGTTGGTACATTTTTTCATGTATGGGATTTTTCCCAAATTCGGGACAGAACTTATATTATCTTACAGGTCCCACTTTTCCTAAAATAACACTAGAATTGGAAAACGGACAAAAATTAACCATTCTTGCAAATAACCTTTCTCCTGAAAATATATATATTCAATCGGTTAAAATAAACAGTAAGTCTTGGCACAAACCATATTTTACACATGATATGATAAAAAATGGCGGATCAATTGAATTTGTTATGGGAGATAAACTTGTTGCAAAAATTTAGAAAACAAAACGTAAGAATTGGTTAATTATCCATAATAAATGTTTGTAATTATTATTGATTAAAGAGTTCATTCAAAATGTTAGAACCCCTTATTTTCCTTTCCTCAGTTAAAGATTCGATTGATGATATTATTAAAATGACAGGCGTCTTCAAGTCATGAGATATACCATAAAAAAAGTCAAGTTAACCTAAAAATAAGAAATT
>NZ_LZRN01000102.1 GCF_001678675.1 Gelidibacter algens | reverse complement strand
CAACAAGCTAAAAAAAAACCGAGAAACAAGCTGAATATCAAGAACTGATTGATTTTTAAGAATTATTAAAAATGGAAAATAACGAAGAATTTGAGCAAACAATCCAAACTTTTTCGGACGGAATAAAAGAAATTGCAAGACAAACAAGAAAACTGATTTATAAAGTGCTTCCCGAAGTTGTCGAAGTGGTTTGGATAAGGACAAAAAAACACAGGATTCGGAACAGGACCAAAAGAAAAAAACTGAACTATTTTTGTTGGGTAATGCCAGCAACGAACCACGTAAATTTAGGATTTAACTATGGTGCGGAACTTCCTGACCCGAAAAATTTACTTGAAGGAACGGGAAAATTATTTAGACATTATAAAGTAAAATCAGTTAAGGAATTATCTAATCCGGATTTGATTAAACTTTTAAAATATTCAACAACGTATCGAGTTCCACCAATAAATTAAAATGAAATACGAATTTTGAATATAATTGACCAAATTTGAGAACTGATAGAAATTAATAAATACGCGGAAAAAGCCAGTTGCCAACACCGTATATAAGCTATGGCTTGGTCTGTGCCTATTTGGAAAATCTATGGATTTCCCAAAGTTAGTTTATATTTGTAGAGGTTCGTGCTAAAACACGCCACAGCTCATATACATCAACGTTGTGAGCCATTTCACAAAAAATCCCACTGGATTTGAGTATCTCGCGAACCGGACTGAAATAAAGAAAAACACCGGCGAAATATAAATGCGTAATTTAAAAACCGAACTGAACCCAAAAGCAAATTGCGACGGATGTTCTGCATTCCAAAACCCAAAAAAGCAACCGAACGCTCGACAATATTGCGAACCGAAAAAATGAAAAAAAATGCCTAAAGGCAATAAATGCAACAGTACGCCGAAATAAAAATGCCAAAAACCGACCTGAAGTTGAGTGTAAATTTTCAATCGGATATCTAAAAACAAAAAGCGGATACAACGGATGTAACATGCAAACAAACCTTGCGAACAGGAAAAAACGTCTCACAACAGGGTGTATAAGCCATTGCTGGGTTCGTGCTAATTTGGAAAATATATGGGAATCTTTAAGCGGAGTTTTGTATTTTTATGGCTCGTACTTTAACACGCAACGGCTCATACACCGAGCGTTGGCAAACATTCCCCACACAAGAAAAACCTGTTAATTTCTTGAGATAACGAGTAAAATGTTTGTGTAGGAAAATTATAGTAAATTTGACGTTAGTCAGAATTAAACAAGATAACGGTAGAAGATGGCAATATGAAAATAAAAGGATTTGTATTTTATGGAAAAAACGAGTTTATGTCTTGTGATTTGGTAATATCAGATTCAAGAATAAAAGAAATAAATTTGAATGATATAAAAAATACATACCCTGAACTAAATAATTCTGAAAGGTCAATCTTAACTGAAATAAAAAGGTTTCACAAACCCGAAATAATACAGAATGGATGTAAATATTACATACAAAGCTCTGTTGATGGAGAATTGGTTAATATTTTTTTTAGATATAAACAAAATACAATATTTCAGATTAAAATGGCAGTTAAAAGAATGGTTGATACAATCTAAAGACATTAGTGTAGATGTATTAAAATATTTAGTTATTGGTGGAATTGGGTCTTTAATAACTATTGGTGTTCAAAAATACAGCACAATCCAACAACCAACTAAAAACGAAAGCACTGAAAGAAATGCGTCTAATAAAATAAATGATAGTTTGGTGGATAAAGACACTTTGCGATTAAAATGACCGAACTCACTCTTGCGTAAATCTAAATTATCACTCATAACTTAAAATTTAAAATAAAATGAAAAACAATTTTGACAAAGAATCCAATCTTTACCGATTTATTAAAGTAAACGGACTTGACAAAATTACTAAAATTAAAGTTTCTGACGTTTACCAAAAATATTTATTTAAACCAAGAACAAGTTGATAACCTAAAACATATAAAAGAAAACCTTTATGAATTTAATGGAGATTTTCTGATACCAGAGAATTATAGTTAACACCTTGCTTTTCACACATATATTTAATAGCAAGCTTTACACCATTAAATTCATCATCGGATAAGTTTAATATCTGTTTTGCTTCTAATAAATTGGATTCAACCGACATAATAATAACTTAAATTTTAAATACACAACTATGAAATGTAAACTTTATATCACGAAAGAAAATAAAGAAATTGACAACCATATTATCGGAGATAGTATTCGTGTCGGAGATTATTATCCAATAGCAGATAAAGATTATACTGTATCTAATATATTATTGGACTCAAATCAGGAATTACCAGTCGTTTATTTGGACTAATTTTCCAATATTTCGATGTTTTCTAAATTATCCTGTTCTATTTTAGCTCTCTTTATTAAATCGTGAAGAACAAAATGATAATGGTC
>NZ_LZRN01000101.1 GCF_001678675.1 Gelidibacter algens | reverse complement strand
GTCTGATATCGGTAATTCTGGAACAGGAATTTTTGATTTATGCAAACGTGAAGTGGTTTATATTCCTCTAACTTCGGAATTCTTTTAGGCTATGATTCTAGTGATTATAAGGACAATGGACAGATGTTTTTTGCTAAGTAAAATACATCCTGAAGATGCACTTAAATGCAGTACCAATGGAGTTTCTATTTTAAAAATATTGGACAAATTTTCTAGTACTGATAAGTTCAGTCATAAATTAATTACGGAGTATAGAATGTTGAATTCCCAAAATCAATATGTTCGATTGATAGAACAGTATCAAGTTTTGGAATTGGATTCAAATGGTCAAATATGGCTGATGCTTAATATTGTAGACATATCTTCAAATCAAGAAGAATTTGATGAAAGTCAAAGTCAATTATTAAATTTTAGAACAGGAGAAATCATTCCTTTGGATACTTCTTCAAAAACGCAAGTTGAATTGACTAAAAGAGAGAAAGAAGTTTGCAACTTGTGAAAAAAGGAATATTTAAGTAAGGAGATTTCTGATAAATTATCTATTAGTTTACATACCGTTAATACACATCGTCAAAGATTTTTGGAAAAATTAGGAGCTAATAATTCTATTGAAGCTGTGATTTTCGCTTCAAAGTTTGGTCTTCTTGATTAGTGATTATACTGATAAATCAGTATTGTTTAAAATTATGTATTCTTAGACATTTGTCTTTGAAATAAATCATAATGATAAAACACATGAAGCTTGGGCTTATTCTATTTATAATTTGCCTTAATTCAAGAACCTTTGGTCAAATAATGGAAGAGAATACTTTTGTCAAAATTGAAAATCACCACTCTACAACATCTTATTTAGACGCACTAATTAATGTTGTCGGTACAAACTTTAATTATGGGGAATCAAATAATGAATTAAGTGACTATAAACAACCGCTTCTCGGTTTGCAGGTTGGAGCATCATTTCAAGCTGGAATTACCCCAAGTTTTTCAATTGTAAGTGAGATGTATTTATTAATGAAAGGTGGTGGTTTAAAACCTGAAAATCCAATGACTACCGATAAGTCAAACATACGCATATATTCTTTAGAATTGCCATTACTTGCCCGTTTTCATCTTGGTCAATTTCATTTTAACATTGGGCCTTCTATTGCATACAATCTGTATGGGTCACAAAAAATAGCAGGTTCAACTTCTGGCCTCTCGTTTGGAAATTCAAATAATGACTTTCAACGCTGGGAAACAGGAGTGCAAATAGGTGGAGGTTATACATTTAATACCAAAAGGAAGCGATTAAATTTCGATATTCGTTATAATTATGGCATCACAGATATTTCTAACGGTAACAACATATACAATAGGAGCCTTATAGTGAGCTTGCATTCTTCAAAACCTTGGAAAAAGAACTCTTTCAATAGAGATAAGAAAGAATAGAATAAAGATTCTATTCTAAATAAATTGAAACAATTGAACCATGTCAGAATACTTCTAAAATTGCTGGGTCATTATTATTGCGACAGTCATAACAGAGTTAGTATTCTAATTTAAAATTGAAAAATCATAAGATTTTGAATTTTTAAAAAAAACTAATATAAATGAAACATATTTTAAAGGTGATTTTCTTACTTCTGACAACTTTTACCACAAAGGCTCAACAAGGAAATATTACAGACAATATTTATTCAATTCAGGATAGCATTTCAATTCCAACTAAAAGTGGAATAAATATTTCCGCTACAATTGTCCGAAAAAAAATAAATACGCAGCCTTTACCAGTAGTTCTTTTTTATACTACCTATTACCAAGGTAAAGCAGATGACTACTTTGCTAAACTTTCAGCAGATAGAGATTACGTAGGAATTGTTGCTTACGCGCGTGGTATTCGCACTAATTTAAAAGAATACGCACCTTATGAACATGAAGGAACGGATGTTTATGATATTATCGACTGGATTAGTAAGCAAACTTGGTGTAATGGTAGCGTAGCAATGTATGGTGGTAGTTATACCGGGTATTCACAATGGGCAACCGTAAAAAATAGTCATCCAGCTTTAAAAACAATAGTTCCACAAGTTGCGGTTATGCCAGGTTTTGACGCACCAATGGAAAACAATGTTCCTTATGGTAACATTTTGGGTTGGGCGAATGATAATATCTATAAAAACAAACCATACGATAGAGACTTGGTTTTTAATTGGTACAATAATGGTTTTCCTTTTAAAAGTTTAGATAGTTTGGGAAATCATCCCAATCCAATTTTCCAGAAATGGTTACAACACCCTGATTATGATTCCTATTGGAAATCAATGGTACCAACACCTGATGAATATTCAAAAATAAACATTCCAATTCTTTCAACAACAGGATATTATGACGGTTCACAGATTGGAGCAATTCAATATTTTAAATTACACAATAAGTACAACAAAAATGCTAATCATTATTTTGTAATTGGACCTTATGATCATTGGGGTGGTCAAAGCAAACCTCAAAAAAATCTAATGGGTTATGAAATTGATCCTGTTGCTAA
>NZ_LZRN01000100.1 GCF_001678675.1 Gelidibacter algens | reverse complement strand
TGGATACTTCGGTTCGATTTGTGCCAGTGATTTCGGTTTCATAGTGCCAGGCATTTCGGTTCAAACTGTGCCACTTTTGCCTGTGTGGTAAAAGTCTATATCGGTTCGATTTGTGCCACAGTTCGACCTCGCTCACCGCAGCGCTTTGAAAGATCAAGTAATAATTACCTTGTCGCCAAAAAACGTGCGATATGGCCAACACACTTGATCCAATGGACTTAAAACAAATCATTTCCCTGCACCTAGATGGGTTCAGCAACCGTAAAATAGGCGCTACCCTGGGGATATCCCGCAACACGGTAAACAATTATATGCAGCTGTTCAAGGCCAGTGACCGTTCCCCTGAGGAACTGTTGGCCCGCGACAATGCTGCCCTGGAGGCACTCTTTCCTTCCAGTACCACGATAGCCAATCCCCGTTACGGTGAGCTAATGCTGTATTTTGACGGGATCAACAAAGCCCGGAACCATCCCGGTTTTACCTTTCTGTTCCACTACCAGGAATATGTGCAACATGCCAAAGAACCCTATAGTTATACCCAGTTCATGGAGCATTACAACCGTAAATACTCAAAGGTCAGGGGATCAATGAAACTGGAGCACGATCCGGGCAATGAGATGTATGTGGACTATGCGGGCAAGAAGCTGCAGATCGTGGACCGGGCCACCGGGGAGCTCATTGCGGTGGAGGTCTTTGTGGCCATCCTGCCCAACAGCCAGTACACCTATGTGGAAGCCTGCCATAGCCAAAAGAGAGCCGATCTTATCACATGCTGTGGCCATGCCCTGGAGTTTTATGGCGGGGTGCCCAAGGCCATCGTCTCCGATAATCTAAAGTCGGCCGTAACCCGTGCCAGTCGTTATGAGGCGGATATCAACCGCAGTTTTAAGGACTTTGCCAGGCACTACAACTGTGTGATCAACCCGACCCGTGGATACTCCCCGCAGGACAAGGCCCTTGTAGAGAATGCTGTCCATCTTGCCTATCAGCGCATCTATTATCCCTTGCGCAATATGACCTTCTTCTCCCTAAGCGAGCTCAACAAAGAGATCCGCAAGCTGTTGACAGCCTATAACAATCTACTGTTCAAAAGGAAACAGGCCAGCCGTCTGGAGCTCTTCCAGTCCATAGAAAAAGGCCATTTAAAATCACTTCCACTAAGTCCCTACCAGCTCAAGGACTATTGCCGTGCAAAGGTGCAGAAGATGGGATATGTGTACTTCTCGCCAGATAAAAGTTATTATAGCGTACCCTACCGCTACATCGGCAAGCAGACCCAGATCCATTATACCGCCACGACTGTGGAAGTGTATTACAACCATCAGCGGATAGCCCTGCACCAGCGTAATCCCAGTAAGGGAAACTACAACACAAATCGTGACCACCTGAGCAGTACCCACAAATATTATGTGGACTGGAGCCCTGAATTTTTTAAAAAGAAAGCTGCCCTGCACGGGGAAAATGTAGTGGCCTGTATTGATACCATCATTGCCTCGGGAGATTACCCCGAGATCGGTTACAAGCGTGCCATGGGACTTATCCAGTTGCACAGAGCCTTTGGCTCACAACGCTTGGACAGCGCATGCAAAAGGGCCATACAGGCAGATGCGGTCGCATACCAGCGCATCAAGAATATCCTGAAAAACAACCTGGACCGGTCTTCCCTGTTCTACCAAGATCTAGAACAAGACAAACCTCATATCCCCGTACATGAGAATCTCCGGGGAGCTTCGGCCTATCAATAAATATGTAACCAATAAACTCTATAATTATGAACAACAATCAAACCGTTGAAAAACTAAAACAAATGCGCCTAGGTGCCATGGCAGACTTACACCTGCTGCATATCAAGGAAAATCGCACACCGGATCTTACGGCCGATGAATACTTGGCATTGCTCACGGACCATCAGTGGGAGGACCATAAGGATCGAAAGATCCAAAGGCTCCTCAAGCAGGCATCCTTCCGTGGACAGGCCGATCTGGCGGAAGTGGACTACGCCCAACAGCGCAATCTGGACAGGAACATGTTCCTGCGTCTGGGCTGTCTGGATTTTATGAAACGAAAAGAGAATATTATTATGACCGGTGCCTCCGGAGTTGGAAAAAGTTATCTGGCCCAGGCCCTGGGGCACCAGGCGTGCATGATGGAATATCGCACCATCTATGCCAACACGGCCCGTTTATTAAAAAGACTGAAGCTCAGCAAGGCCGATGGAACCTATCTAAAAGAACTGGCAAAGCTCCTAAAGGCAGATCTGCTTATCCTGGATGACTTTGGTCTGCAAGGTTTTGACAACCATGCAAGAGAATCACTTATGGATATAATCGATGACCGTTACAACCGATCCTCCACCATCATCTTATCTCAAATACCAGTCTCCGCCTGGTATGACATCATTGGAGAAGGAACCATAGCTGATGCAATCCTGGACAGGATCGTAAACTCATCCCACAGGATCGACCTCAAAGGGGAATCCTTAAGAAAGGGAGCTTTAAAGAACGAATAACAATAATTTTTTATATAATTGCAAGATCTTTCAAAGTGGCACGGTTTGACCGAAACAGGTGGCACCATCACTCCGAAATAGCCACTGCTTTAGAAGATTGTCTACTTTGATCAATTTTTTATAAAAATTTGTAATAAAAAAACCCCCAACAAAAGTTGAAGGTTTTAGAGGCATCAAGCGTCCCGACGCATCGGGAGAACTGCTGTAGAAGATTGTCTACTTTAATCAATTTTTTATAAAAATTGGAAATAAAAAACCCTCAACAAAAGTTGAAGGTTTTAGGGGCATCAA
>NZ_LZRN01000099.1 GCF_001678675.1 Gelidibacter algens | reverse complement strand
TACTGTTATTTTCAATAAATAGTCATACAAATGCACAAACTCCTAAAAAAAGAGTTGTTATGATTTCAATAGATGGTACACCAGATTATCTTATCGATAAATTCCTAGATGATGGAACGCTTCCTGCTGATGGTGCTTTTGCACGAATGAAAAAAAAAGGTGCTTATGCTGAAACAGTATTGCCTATAAATGTCGCTTCTACTGGACCTTCTCATATTTCCATTTTTACAGGAGCTTCTCCTTCTAAAACAGGAATTGTTGGAAACACATTTCGAAATAATAAACAAAATTGGTCTAGTCCAAAATTATCTGCTTTTAGCCAACCAATTGCTGCTGAAACAATCTTTCAAGCAGCAATGAGGCAAGGGAAAAAAGTGATGACTCTAGCAGGTGTTGGTTTAGACTACACCAACAAAAATCGAATGACAGATTATATGCATATGTACCCAGTAATTTCGGGACCATCCCTAATAATGGATTTAGAGATTACTGACACTATATTCAATCAAATGGATACCGAAAGTTTTATTAAATTAAAAACAACAACGAAAAGCCCTTCAAAAGCTATTTTTGAAGTTTCAGGAAACTTCAAAATGCCGCTATATTTTTATCTAAAGGATCGAATGTTTAATCCAATGTACTTACCTAATCAACCTACTGAAATTTTTATTGATACTGATACTGATTTCAAAAACGGTTATTCAGCAATCGTTAATTCCCAAAGTTGGACAGGAATGGAAATTGAAAAAAATGGTAAAAAATACAATACTTCTTTCAGAATTTTGAAAGCAGACGAAAAAGCAGGTCAGTTTCTACTTTTTATGACGGCTCCAGCAGAAGTCTATGGTTCTCCAAATGGTTTTTTGGAAAAACTACAATCAAATTGTGGTTTATGGCCTGGTGAACCTGAAAATAGAAAACAAACAACTGGAATGGTATCTGAAAAAATTTGGTTTGAGCAACTAGATCGATTAGCAAAATATTCAAAGGATTTAATTATAACAGGAATGAAAGAAAAAGAATGGGATTTACTATTTGGATATTTTTCTACACTTGATGATGTGCAACACAGATATACACTTACAAATTCGCGTCAAATGGATTATAAAGCAGATAATGGTAACCGTCCAAAAATTTATGCTGAATATAATAAAAAAAAGATTTCAAATTATTGATAATTACCTACTTGATATTTTTAATACTGCTCCAAAGGAAACCAATTTCGTAATTTTTTCTGATCACGGAATGATACCTATTCATACCACTTTAATAATCAATAACTATTTTGAACAAGCTGGTTTTAATGATAGTAATCAAAATATAACAGCAGTATCTAGCGGAACGGCTGCACACATATACATTAATAAAGAAAAAATAAAAGACCATTGATTATGAAAAGCTATTAAATAAATTGACCGAATCCCTAAAGTCATTAAAAGACAATAAAACTAGGAGAGTCAATTTTTAAACTTGTTGCCAATCAGCAGCAGAACAAAAAAAATATGGTCTCTACAATAAAGATTATTCAGGCGTATTTATTCGTGAGCTGTAATGCAGGATATTCAATATCCGATAAATTGTTGCCTAAAGTAAACTTTTTTGTGCAAAACTCTTTTGACCCAAAAATGTTTGAAAGCGAGAACGAGGCAACTAAAAATTTTCTTTTGAATGGTACAATGAATGAAACTGGAAGAGCCGTTCACGGATGTTTAGCAACTTTCCGTGAAGGACAGCCTATTTTTTATGCTATCGGACCAGATGTCCCAAAAAAGGAATTAAAAAACTTTTATTCTTTGCAAATAGCACCAACAGTTGCAAAATTATTAGGAATTAAACCTCCAATGAATGCGGAACAAAAAAGCAGTTTTTAAATAGGATGCAATAGCAAATCAATATAAAACTTAATAAAAATGAAACCATTAATATTATTTGCCTTCGTAATAGTTCTAATTGGATGCATCTAACAAAAACTCGCTAAATGCCATTATCTGTCGAGCAAGAAATTTTTGAAATGCTAAAAACCAATCATAATATGCGAAATAAAGATATCGCCAATTTTGTAACCTGTAACCTGTGACCAAAAACATTGAAAAGGGGCTTTTGAGATATTATCCAAAAATAAAATTAATACTAATTTAGATTAAGATAGCGCCACATTTTTACTTCAGCATTTAAATGCAGTCTTATTTGATGGTGAATTAAAAAGCAGAAGCCCCGAACTATATACAGGCATATCCATTATTAAATAGCCTTTTAATTCTGTATGCAATGAGTTAAACTAAATGGCGTCCTTCAATTATGTACGCTAATCGCTCTGTACTGTTAGGTAAGAAAAATATGGAATTCAAAAAAATATATGACGAAAAATCTAAAAGTTTTACTATGAATTGCAATAGACATCATTCTAAAAGACGCATAACTTAAAAAATGCAATATAAATAATCAAAATTTAATTTTTTGAATTTAATAGTTTTAAGTATGGCGAGCAATAATACAATTCACAGTTATAAAATACATGTTATTGACATTTTTTAAAATAATCAAGAACGTTCTATTAATAAACAAAGAAGATGAAACTATAGTTTCTTCATTAATATCAGAAAAATTGAAAACAAGAACAACTCCTATTAATGCGAAAAAATGTATAAAATATGAAAAATCTGGATTAACTGAAAAAAAGGCAAGGGAGATTCATGATTTATTATCCCAACGAATGGAGAAAGAGCATTTATTTTTAAATCCTGAACTAACTTTAGTCGAGCTTGCAAAATTGATGAACATTCATCCCAATAATTTATCTCAAGTTATTAATACTTATGAGAAAAAAATTTTTATAATTATATCAATTCAAAAAGAATAGCGATGTTTAAAAGAATGATTGTTTCTAATAATTTGAATAAATATACAATTTTATCAATAGCTCATGACTGTGGTTTTAATTCTAAATCTTCATTTAACAAACATTTCAAAAAATCAACTATTTAACCCCGAAAGAATTTATTAATTCCACTATTGAAATTT
>NZ_LZRN01000098.1 GCF_001678675.1 Gelidibacter algens | reverse complement strand
GGAATCTGCGAAGACACAATACCAAATTTAGCACAGTTACGGATAGTTTTTGTTTCCTTGAAAACCAATGTTAAGCCGCTTAAAAGATGAATCTATGTGATTACCAAAAGTTCGGCTGAAAACAGAACCTACAAACATTTAAAAAGCTTGACAAGTCTTCTGAATCAACTCCAAGTTATAAAACCCTATCGAACAAAATTGATTTTTTTATTGATGCCTTAAGTGTAAAACTGAAAACTTATATTTCTCTTCTAATTGCAATCTGACCGGAAAGAAAATAATAGACAGAATACAAAAAACCACAACGGAGTTTAAACTGAATTGACTAAATTAGACTTTTTAACAATAATTTGTCCGACTTTAAACTCGAACGAAAAAATAAAAAACCGATTTGCCAACACCGTGTACAAGCCATTGCTGGGTCAGTGATTATTTGGAAAATCCTCGCGGATTTTCCAGCGCAGTTTTGTGCTTGTAATGGCTCGTGCAGTCACACGCAACGGCTCGTACACATAAACGTTGTACCACATTCCCCACACAAGAAAAACCTGTTAATTTCTTGAGATAACGAGTAAAATTTTAGTGTAGGAAAATTATAGTAAATTTGACGTTAGTCAGAATTTAAGAAAAAACCGAAAAATGGGAAGAATTTCAATAAATTCAAAAGAAAGAGGACAAGGAATTTACGTGTCAACAGATAAAACTTGGGAATACCTTAATACAATTGTAGAAGGTAGTTTAACCGAAAATTCTGAATATATTATTATCAAAACAGATAACACAGAAATTGCGGATAATATCATTGAAATTAATAAAGAATATATTTATGCCAATACGCCTGAATTTATAACATATCGTATTAATTTAAAATTTGGTGGTGGACTTCAAGTACTTTTAAATAAATACAAAAAGAATCAAAATAAATTTGACTTGAGAGGTTTTTATTCAGAGGGATTCATAATCAGTTTTGATGCAGATTCAGAATATAATGACGAATCATTAACAGACCCAAGTTTTAATCCAACATTCACTAAAAAACAATTTTTGGATGGACAAGAGTTAGCACTTCTTTATCAAGCATTAATGAAAAATTTATTCACAAGACCAGAAAAAGGATATTTATTATTTGAATCTTATAATGGAGGTGGTAATTTATTTTTTGATAAAGAATATTATGAGAAATTTAAAGACAGCATAAATCAAAAATATCATCAAGGAGAATTTGCAAATAGTAATTCAGAGTATGAATGGATACAGTTTAAAAACAAAATAGACAGTTCTGAAGACATAAATAACCCAGACATTTCAAATTGTAGTGTTTATCCTGTAAGCAAATGATTGAAAGCACTAAATTTATTAAAAATCTGATTTATAGTTGGTGTATTAAGGAAGACAGATACGGATTGACTTTACCAAACATAATTGGTGCAGTAAGATTAAAAACAGAAAAGAAAAACTATTCGATAACTGATTTTTTTAATTGAACTTCCAAATGTTGAAATAGATATAAAAATTAGTTCTTGTGGAGATTTAGAAGAATATGTTATCGGTACTTTTAAAAGTGAAGATGCACCAAAAAATTATTATAATCAAATTAATTCAATCTATTACTCAACAAGCGAAATTGATGTAAAAAACTATGAAGAATTAATATCTTTATTCAGAAAAAAATACTCTGACAAAATTGATAGTGGACTTTATTCAAAAGATTATTACACGAAAGAATGGAGTGATTTGAACGAAGAGGATATTGAATTTTTAAATAATATTAACGAATAAAAAACGTGGTACAACACCGTGTATAATTAATGGCTAGTCCTCGCCTACTTACGAAAATCCTCGCGGATTTTCTATTCGGTTTTTATTTGCTAAATTAGGTGCTTAAACACGCCACTAATCATACACAAACACGTTGGCAACCATTTGAACAAAAATTCGGCTGAAACTGAAAACGCAATAAATAAGCTGGAAAAGAAAAAAACGGAATGAATAAAATGCATTGACAAACCGAACCGAATCCGAAAAAACAACACACCGAATTTTAGAAAATGAAAACGGAATATAATTGTGAAAAACAATGCCGAAATTAAGCGGAACCGAAAAAACAACGCCGAAATCTACTCTGACGGAAATAACACAACGCAGAAATCCACTCTGGCGGAAAAAAACGGCGGAAAGGAATCGAATTTTTTTTTGGTTTTTTAAGAGCAAAATTGAAAAGCAATGTCGACCGACCAAATAAAAACAAAAGAAAAACTGTTTCCCGCCCAAAAGCTTGACAGGAAGCCGAAATTAAAATAGAAATTCCCAAAGAAATTTAGCGGAAATTATTAAATTAGAACTTTAAAAGTAAAACGGAGGAATCAAATCTGACGTGAAAAACATAACGAAGAAAAAGTAAAAAAACGTTTGCCAACACCATGTATAAGCCATTGCTGGGTCTGTGCCAATCTGGAAAATTCTTGGGAATTTTCCAGCGGAGTTTTGTACCTTTAATGGTTCGTGTGTGAGACACGCAACGGCGAAATCTGCGAAGACACAATACCAAATTTAGCACAGTTACAGATAGTTTTTGTTTCCTTGAAAACCAGTGTTAAGCCGCTTAAAAGATGAATCTCTGTGATTACCAAAAGTTCGGCTGAAAACAGAACCTACAAACATTTAAGAAGCTTGACAAGTCTTCTGAATCAACTCCAAGTTATAAAACCCTATCGAACAAAATTGATTTTTTTATTGATGCCTTAAGTGTGAAACTGAAAACTTATATTTCTCTTCTAATTGCAATCTGACCGGAAAGAAAATAATAGACAGAATACAAAAAACCACAACGGAGTTTAAACTGAATTGACTAAATTAGATTTTTATAACAATAATACATCCGACTTAAAAACCCAAACGAAAAAATAATAAACCGATTTGCCAACACCGTGTACAAGCCATTGCTGGGTCTGTGCCTATCTGGAAAATCCTCGCGGATTTTCCAGCGCAGTTTTGTGTTTGGAATGGCTCGTGCCGTCACACGCAACAGCTCGTACACATAAACGTTG
>NZ_LZRN01000097.1 GCF_001678675.1 Gelidibacter algens | reverse complement strand
TTGAGTTAATCATTTAAGTTCTGTATCTTGCGCCCAATAAATATAATGATTATGGATGTGTTTAAGGGTCAAAATATACTGAACTTTGTAAAAGAATTGCCGGATGATGATTCCTGCAAGGCTTATTTGGCTAAAATAAAATGGCAGGATGGTTTTAAATGTATGAAATGTGGACACACCAAAGGATGTGCAAAAGCGGGATACACCTATCAATGTTATAACTGTCAGCATGTGGAGAGCTCCACGGCAAATACATTGTTCCACAAAGTTAAGTTCGGGCTCCATAAGGCATTCTGCATCGTGTTCGAGATGGCCACCAGCACGAAGAGCGTGTCAAGTGTCCAGATGGGGAAGCGCTTCGATGTCCGACAGGGAACTGCCTGGTATTTTATGCAGAAGGTGAGGATAGCCATGCAGAGCAGCCAGCAATATCCATTGTCGGAAATTGTCCATGTGGATGAATTCACGGTTGGTGGAAAAGAAGAGGGCAAACAGGGCCGGAGCTATGACTCCAAGAAGAAAAAGGCAGTGATAGCGGTGGAGCTAGACAAAAAGCACAAAATCAAAAGGGTCTACGTAAGATCGATCGAGGATTATTCAGCGAGATCCCTGACGCCAATCTTCGAAGAGCATATCAGTACGACCGCCAAAGTGGTAACAGATAAATGGCGAGGGTATGCACCGTTGATGAAAGACTATAATATTGAACAGAAATACAGTGCAGGCGGCAAGAACTTCAAGGAAATGCATATTGTTATAATGCAGCTGAAATCTTGGTTGAGGGCAATTCCAACACATGTAAGCAAATGGCATGTACAGAGATATTTCGATGAGTTCTGTTTTAGGATAAACAGGTCACAGTTCAAAGAAACCATTTTTCACAAAACCATTGAAAGAATGGTCGCCAAAAAACCGATATATCAACAAGTAATAAAACAGCACGTAAGTGTGTAACTCAATTAATTAAAATAGTACCATCCTAAATATTCGAAATGCCAACAAAATTTGTTGGCATTTTTTTGTTACTGAAACTTTGTCAGTTCAATACCCATGGCACATTTTTCGCAACTAAGTAATCCATTAAACAAAATCAATTAACCTGTCATGCTTTGGCGTGACTATAACAAATACTATAACTATGGGATTAAACATTAAACCATTGGCAGACCGTGTTCTTATTGAACCTGTAGAAGCTGAAACGAAAACAGCTTCAGGAATTATCATTCCAGATAACGCTAAAGAAAAACCTCAAAAAGGTAAAGTTGTTGCCATTGGTGCTGGTAACTAAAAAAAATCCAATTACTGTGAAAGTCGGAGAAACCGTTCTTTATGGTAAATATTCAGGAACAGAACTAAAACTTGAAGGCAAAGATTATTTGATCATGCGTGAAAGTGATGTGCTTGCGATTATCTAATCGCAAATTCCAATAACACAATAAACAAATTCCAATAACTTTCTGTTTAAATGATCTTCCAAATTCGGAATGTGGCATTTGAACATTGGAAGTTTAAAATTCTAAATAAAATTTTTCATTATGGCAAAAAGCATAAAATTTGATATTGAAGCACGTGACGGTATAAAACGCGGTGTAGATGCATTGGCAAATGCAGTAAAAGTAACCTTAGGCCCAAAAGGTCGTAACGTTATTATTGGTAAATCATTTGGCGCACCTCAGGTGACCAAAGATGGTGTTACCGTTGCAAAAGAAATAGAACTAGAAGATCCATTAGAGAATATGGGTGCACAAATGGTAAAAGAAGTCGCGTCCAAAACCAATGATTTGGCTGGAGATGGTACTACAACCGCCACCGTTTTGGCACAAGCCATCGTTAAAGAAGGTTTGAAAAATGTTGCTGCTGGCGCAAACCCAATGGATTTGAAACGTGGTATTGACAAGGCTGTTGCAGCAATTGTTGAGGAATTGGAAAAGCAAGCAAAAAAGGTAGGGAACTCTTCAGAAATGATCAAGCAAGTGGCTTCCATTTCTGCTAACAATGATGATGCTATTGGCGAATTGGTAGCCAAAGCGTTCAACAAAGTTGGTAAAGAAGGCGTCATTACTGTTGAAGAAGCTAAAGGATTAGATACTTACGTAGATGTTGTTGAAGGTATGCAATTTGATCGCGGTTACCTTTCTCCATACTTTGTTACTGATGCCGATAAAATGATTGCAGATTTAGAAAATCCTTATGTCTTATTATTCGACAAAAAGATCTCTAATCTTCAAGAAATTCTTCCAATTTTAGAACCAGTAGCACAATCTGGTCGTCCATTATTAATTATTGCTGAAGATGTAGACGGTCAAGCCCTTGCTACTCTAGTGGTAAACAAACTACGTGGCGGATTAAAAATTGCAGCCGTTAAAGCGCCAGGTTTTGGTGACAGACGTAAAGCAATGTTAGAAGATATTGCTATCTTAACTGGTGGTGTGGTTATATCAGAAGAAAGAGGCTTCTCTTTGGAAAATGCTGATTTGAGCATGTTGGGTACTGCAGAAACTATTACGGTTGATAAAGATAACACGACTATTGTAAATGGTGCTGGTAAAGCTGAGGATATCAAAGCTAGAGTCAACCAAATTAAAGCGCAAATTGAAACTACAACGTCTGATTATGACAAAGAAAAACTTCAAGAGCGTTTGGCTAAATTGGCCGGCGGTGTTGCTGTACTTTATGTAGGTGCTGCGAGTGAAGTTGAAATGAAAGAGAAAAAAGACCGAGTAGATGATGCTTTACATGCAACCAGAGCTGCAGTTGAAGAAGGTATTGTTGCCGGTGGTGGTGTTGCTCTTGTGAGAGCAAAATCAGTTCTTGAAAAATTAGCTTCTGAAAATAATGACGAAGCTACAGGAATTCAAATTGTAGCACGTGCTATTGAATCACCTTTACGAACCATTGTTGAAAATGCAGGTGGTGAAGGCAGTGTTGTGGTTGCTAAAGTTATGGAAGGTAAAAAAGACTTCGGTTTTGATGCTAAGACAGAAACTTATGTAGACATGCTAAAAGCTGGAATTATCGATCCTAAGAAAGTAACACGTATCGCATTGGAAAACGCAGCGTCAGTTGCCGGAATGATCCTTACTACTGAATGTGCATTGGTGGACATTAAAGAAGATTCACCTTCAATGCCAATGGGCGGCGGCGGTATGCCAGGAATGATGTAAGTTGATGATTTCAAATTACAATTCATAAAAAAACGCCTCAGTCAAATGAGGCGTTT
>NZ_LZRN01000096.1 GCF_001678675.1 Gelidibacter algens | reverse complement strand
GGCGTAGGTAATTAAGAAAAACTCGAAACCGAAAAAAAAGTAAAAAAAAACGGTAATTTTAGGACGGAATAGAAAGACGTAATTTTTTTTGGTTTTTAAGGGTAAAATTCAAAAGCAAAGTTTATCGACAAAAACAAATCTGGAATTACCAATCTCGCCCGAAAACCGAAACCGAAAAATCTGAACCTAAAAATAGAAACCAAAACAGCAACGTCGGATTTGAGCAAGTTGCGTGAAATAACAACGTCGGACTTGACTCGTGCGAACGGAATCACAACGTCGGACTTGAGCCAGTTGCGCAAAATAAAAATAAAACGTGGGACTTAACTCGGACGGAAAAAAATTACAGAGCGCAGAGAAAATACGGTTGCCAACACCGTGTATAAAACATAGCTGATTTCGGCTTAACCCAAAGGTCTGTGCCTGTTTGCCAAGTCCGCCAAATCTTTGATTTGGGCTTTATTATTGAAAAAAAATGTTCCAAATCAAAGATTTGGCTAATTGCTAAATCGAAAATTATTGTATTTTTATACGCTACGTTTCATACACATCAACGTTGTGCGTAAGCTGAACAGACCAAGAAAACTCGTTATTAGATTCAAAATTTTTGACTTTTAAGAACATACAACTGAAATTGAAGCCGAAATTATCACGCCGAAATGTAACATGAAAAAACAAGCCACAATATTAATTATTCTTATTACGGTCGTTTTTTCCTGCAATCAAACCAAATCAAAAAAGCATTTAAATGAAACTGGATACTTCGGTTCGATTTGTGCCAGTGATTTCGGTTTCATAGTGCCAGGCATTTCGGTTCAAACTGTGCCACTTTTGCCTGTGTGGTAAAAGTCTATATCGGTTCGATTTGTGCCACAGTTCGACCTCGCTCACCGCAGCGCTTTGAAAGATCAAGTAATAATTACCTTGTCGCCAAAAAACGTGCGATATGGCCAACACACTTGATCCAATGGACTTAAAACAAATCATTTCCCTGCACCTAGATGGGTTCAGCAACCGTAAAATAGGCGCTACCCTGGGGATATCCCGCAACACGGTAAACAATTATATGCAGCTGTTCAAGGCCAGTGACCGTTCCCCTGAGGAACTGTTGGCCCGCGACAATGCTGCCCTGGAGGCACTCTTTCCTTCCAGTACCACGATAGCCAATCCCCGTTACGGTGAGCTAATGCTGTATTTTGACGGGATCAACAAAGCCCGGAACCATCCCGGTTTTACCTTTCTGTTCCACTACCAGGAATATGTGCAACATGCCAAAGAACCCTATAGTTATACCCAGTTCATGGAGCATTACAACCGTAAATACTCAAAGGTCAGGGGATCAATGAAACTGGAGCACGATCCGGGCAATGAGATGTATGTGGACTATGCGGGCAAGAAGCTGCAGATCGTGGACCGGGCCACCGGGGAGCTCATTGCGGTGGAGGTCTTTGTGGCCATCCTGCCCAACAGCCAGTACACCTATGTGGAAGCCTGCCATAGCCAAAAGAGAGCCGATCTTATCACATGCTGTGGCCATGCCCTGGAGTTTTATGGCGGGGTGCCCAAGGCCATCGTCTCCGATAATCTAAAGTCGGCCGTAACCCGTGCCAGTCGTTATGAGGCGGATATCAACCGCAGTTTTAAGGACTTTGCCAGGCACTACAACTGTGTGATCAACCCGACCCGTGGATACTCCCCGCAGGACAAGGCCCTTGTAGAGAATGCTGTCCATCTTGCCTATCAGCGCATCTATTATCCCTTGCGCAATATGACCTTCTTCTCCCTAAGCGAGCTCAACAAAGAGATCCGCAAGCTGTTGACAGCCTATAACAATCTACTGTTCAAAAGGAAACAGGCCAGCCGTCTGGAGCTCTTCCAGTCCATAGAAAAAGGCCATTTAAAATCACTTCCACTAAGTCCCTACCAGCTCAAGGACTATTGCCGTGCAAAGGTGCAGAAGATGGGATATGTGTACTTCTCGCCAGATAAAAGTTATTATAGCGTACCCTACCGCTACATCGGCAAGCAGACCCAGATCCATTATACCGCCACGACTGTGGAAGTGTATTACAACCATCAGCGGATAGCCCTGCACCAGCGTAATCCCAGTAAGGGAAACTACAACACAAATCGTGACCACCTGAGCAGTACCCACAAATATTATGTGGACTGGAGCCCTGAATTTTTTAAAAAGAAAGCTGCCCTGCACGGGGAAAATGTAGTGGCCTGTATTGATACCATCATTGCCTCGGGAGATTACCCCGAGATCGGTTACAAGCGTGCCATGGGACTTATCCAGTTGCACAGAGCCTTTGGCTCACAACGCTTGGACAGCGCATGCAAAAGGGCCATACAGGCAGATGCGGTCGCATACCAGCGCATCAAGAATATCCTGAAAAACAACCTGGACCGGTCTTCCCTGTTCTACCAAGATCTAGAACAAGACAAACCTCATATCCCCGTACATGAGAATCTCCGGGGAGCTTCGGCCTATCAATAAATATGTAACCAATAAACTCTATAATTATGAACAACAATCAAACCGTTGAAAAACTAAAACAAATGCGCCTAGGTGCCATGGCAGACTTACACCTGCTGCATATCAAGGAAAATCGCACACCGGATCTTACGGCCGATGAATACTTGGCATTGCTCACGGACCATCAGTGGGAGGACCATAAGGATCGAAAGATCCAAAGGCTCCTCAAGCAGGCATCCTTCCGTGGACAGGCCGATCTGGCGGAAGTGGACTACGCCCAACAGCGCAATCTGGACAGGAACATGTTCCTGCGTCTGGGCTGTCTGGATTTTATGAAACGAAAAGAGAATATTATTATGACCGGTGCCTCCGGAGTTGGAAAAAGTTATCTGGCCCAGGCCCTGGGGCACCAGGCGTGCATGATGGAATATCGCACCATCTATGCCAACACGGCCCGTTTATTAAAAAGACTGAAGCTCAGCAAGGCCGATGGAACCTATCTAAAAGAACTGGCAAAGCTCCTAAAGGCAGATCTGCTTATCCTGGATGACTTTGGTCTGCAAGGTTTTGACAACCATGCAAGAGAATCACTTATGGATATAATCGATGACCGTTACAACCGATCCTCCACCATCATCTTATCTCAAATACCAGTCTCCGCCTGGTATGACATCATTGGAGAAGGAACCATAGCTGATGCAATCCTGGACAGGATCGTAAACTCATCCCACAGGATCGACCTCAAAGGGGAATCCTTAAGAAAGGGAGCTTTAAAGAACGAATAACAATAATTTTTTATATAATTGCAAGATCTTTCAAAGTGGCACGGTTTGACCGAAACAGGTGGCACCATCACTCCGAAATAGCCA
>NZ_LZRN01000095.1 GCF_001678675.1 Gelidibacter algens | reverse complement strand
GATGGCAACGATACTGTTTTAGAAAAACAAGGATATCGTGCAACCGATTTTCCATTGGATGAACTGCGGTTATTTTTTGTAAATGATACGCTGATGTTACCTGGCGAATACTGAAATATTGGATCATGGTATATCTTAATTTTACGGACTTGAGCGAAGAGGCTCAAAACCGACTTTTAGAACTCTCAAAAAAAGATGTGGAACGAAAATTTGGCGACAGTATTCGCAAATACGTAAGAGAAAATTATACCAGTTTTGAAACGACGGTAGAGGAAGAAGCAATAAGAAATCTATATTCCTATAAGTTCATATTCAACATCTAATTTTCTAAACTTAATAATCACACCTCTAAATTTTGGAGGTGTTTTTTCTGTTCAAGTAATTCCAGTTCAAGAAAAAAACGTATCTTTATTTCGCTGAAATTCAGCACACATAATTTATATAGCTATCCCATTTTTGACTTTCGCTGATAGCTGTATCCATCTATATTTTACATATAGGAATTTCCGAATTCCTAAAAGGGCAATTGGCTTTTTAGCCAGATTGTATGAAATTTTTGTCACGCTTTGGCGTGACGAAAAGGAATAGCAAGAGGGTAACGGGCAGAGCCGCGTTACATATTCCTTTTAGCGTATAACTAATTGATTTTCAATAACTTGAAAATTAATGGATTATATATATTTCTTCGATTTGCGTCAAATGCCCCTGAACAGCCTGTAAACAGGGATGGATTTACGTCAAATGCACAAAAAAGCGAAAGAAAATGGACTCATTCATCACAATTAGGTTTAAGCGGGCAACTGCCAAACGTTTTCAGGAATTTTCTAAAACGCACTTCAAATCGCACACCGAAGCGATGGCCACGATGCTCGATTTTTTCTTCTACAATGAAATATCGCCACGGGAAAAACTGGGCCCGACCGGAAGGACGATCGAGGCCAAACTTCTCAAAAGGATCAATGCCGTCATTGCCATTATGAGGGATATGGAAAAGACCCAGACCAAACCCACGGTCGCAATGATCGAGTCACTTTTTCAAACGGAGGAACCAAACAAGAAACCGTTGATTTTGGAGAAGAAATTTATGGAAAAAAAGAAGGAAGTGCGCTTTAAAGAAAAGGGAAATCCAAACAACGAACTCTAAATTCTTGTGCTATGTACATTACAATAACACCCCAAAAAATGGGAGGCAATTATTCTAAAAGTTCGGCGGATTTTGTTGGCTATTTGGAAAAAGAAAACCAAGGGTTAGAGCAGGAGGATATGGAGCATTTTTTTAACCAAAATGGCGATGAGATTTCGGCAGAGGAAGTGGTCAGGGAAATCGATGGGAATACTGCAAAACTGGAAAAGACCGAACCGAGATTTTACTCTATTACCGTCAGTCCTTCACAATACGAATTGAAACGTTTGCAGAACCATAGTGAAGATTTAAAAATATATACACGAGAAATTATGAGGGATTATGTGGCTTCATTCAATCGTGAGATCAAAGGACGACCAGTCAATATCGATGACATAAAATATTATGCAAAAATCGAGCACCAGAGGACATTTAAGGGAACGGACAAACAGGTACAGGAAAACCAACCTTTTGCCACAAAAATACTTCAGATGAAAACCGATATCAGAAAGGTGGAACGTGGCGAACTTTCAGGAAATATCAAAACGATGGAACGAGAAATCGCCAAATTAGAAAAGGCAGCGCCAAACCAACAGAACGGAAAGCGCATCTTACAAGGAATGCAGAAGGAAGGCAGTCAAAGCCATATCCATATTATTGTGAGCCGAAAAGATGCGTCTAATAAATTCAGCTTGTCGCCTGGAAGTAAATACAAAGCTTCTGACGTTGAACTAAACGGTAAGACGGTAAAACGGGGTTTTGACCGAGATAAATTTTTTACAAACGCCGAGAAAACTTTTGATAAAAAGTTTGGCTATCAAAGAAACTTTGCCGAAACCTATAAAGCTCGGAAAGATTTTATCAAAAATCCGAAAATTTATTTTGCATCATTGATGAAATTACCCACCAATGAAAAAGCATTGGCGTTTAAAATAATGGGCAAAGCTGGCATTCCGATGATGCCGACTATTCCTGTCACACAAGCACAACTGGCAATGAAAATATTTAACAGGCTGCGACGTGGTGCGGAAGTGGCCATCAAATCAAGTTCCATCGGAATCTAAATTAGCATTATGCAACTGGACAATCTTTTAACGGTGCTTTTTATTATTGGTTTTGCCAGTATTATTTTCTATGGAATGTTTCGGGTATCAAAATATGCGTTCGCTTTCAATGTTTTAATGATTGGTACTTTGGCATTTTTTATTGCAAAGGAATCAGGATTAGCTTTGACACTACTTTATTTAGTATGTCCGCTAATGCTAATTAATATAGGATTGTATGTTTACCTTCATAAAACCGAAAGTCCAAAAAATGGCGATAGTAAATATCAGGTCAATTTTGTAACGACCAAAGGAAATTTTAATTTGGATAACATTAAACGTGGCGCATCGGTCATCGGTTCTGCCGGAAGTGGAAAGACTGAAAGTGTAGTTTATGGTTTTCTGAAACACTTCCAAAAAGAAGGGTTTTGCGGGATTATCCACGACTACAAGGATTTTGAACTTACCGAAATGGCATATCCTCTTTTCAAGGATAGTGACATTCCATTTAAGGTCATTTCATTCGATAGAATTATAGATAGGGTAAATCCTATTGCGCCAAGGTATTTAGAGAACGAGGAAAGCGTAAATGAGGTGTCAAGGGTGTTGATTGAAAATCTTTTGGAGCAGCGGGAGTCTGGCACTTCAGGAACGACCAAATTTTTCAATGATGCAGCCGAAGGATTGATTGGTGGATTGATTTGGAAACTTAAAACCACCTATCCAAAATACTGTACACTTCCTCATTTAATAGCCGTTTATCAGTATCTCGATACCGAAAGTCTTATCAAGTTTTTAGAAACCAATACAACATCGAGAGCAATGGCAGATGCTTTTATTAGCGGTAAGGATTCTGAAAGGCAGACCGCAGGTGTAAAAAGCACCTTGGCCAATGCGCTGAAACGAATTAGTACGCAGCGGATTTTTATGGCATTGTCCGCAGATGAAGTAGAACTCAATATAAATAGTCCAGAAAACCCTTGTGTGATTTCGATTGTGAACAATCCGAAATTTGAAACATCTTATTCCCCAGTTATCGCCACAATCATTCACACAATTACCAAACAAATGAGCGTAAGGAATTCCAAACCTTCCTTCCTCTTGATGGAAGAAGCGCCAACCATACGTTTATTGAATATGCACCGTATTCCGGCAACTTTGCGTAGTTACAATATAGCTACAGTTTATGTGATGCAGGACAAGATTCAAAATGATATGATGTATGGCGACAAGGCGAGCAAAGCAATTTTGAGCAATTTATCCTATCAATTTTTCGGTAAGGTAAACGACCCAGACACCGCAAAATATTACGAACGCTTTTTTGAGATAGTCAAAGACCCAACGAAAAGTATTAGTCGTGGACACAATCTTGATTTTGATACAAGAATTACCACAGGAGAGAAAGAAATTCCTAAGATTAGGGCTGATGTATTTTTTCGATTGAAGCAAGGTGAATTTATTACCTATGCAGATGGTAAAGATTTGAAAGTTCAATTTAAGTTACAGGATATTAAAAGAGAGCTTCCAATCGGTTTAAAGGAATATTCAAATGAAGAATTGTTGGCTAACTTTGAACGGGTTTATCGAGAAGTTAAATCAGTTTTTACGTGAATTTAGTTTTTTCGAGATTGACCAAGAAATTCTTTCAGGGTAATTGTAGTAATATTCATTCCTTTTGCCTTAATCTGCAAGCCATTATCCGAAGTTAAGAGGATAGGATTTTCTGATTTGAATTTTAATGCTACTGTTAGAATTAGGTTATCAGGTGAACGTTTATTGAAATCAATAGGTAATAATGATATATCCGAAATTTCCATTCTTAAATCTCTTGTATCTAAATGACCGTTTATTGATTTTAACGCTTTTTGAACATTCCTTTTACCTTCATTATCTAGTTTAGACTTTAAATTATCTAATTCATCTATAACTTTAGCAGATAAGATCACTGGATATTCTTTTTTTATTCTTGGAAATAATGTCTGGATAGTCTATAAATA
>NZ_LZRN01000094.1 GCF_001678675.1 Gelidibacter algens | reverse complement strand
TGGATACTTCGGTTCGATTTGTGCCAGTGATTTCGGTTTCATAGTGCCAGGCATTTCGGTTCAAACTGTGCCACTTTTGCCTGTGTGGTAAAAGTCTATATCGGTTCGATTTGTGCCACAGTTCGACCTCGCTCACCGCAGCGCTTTGAAAGATCAAGTAATAATTACCTTGTCGCCAAAAAACGTGCGATATGGCCAACACACTTGATCCAATGGACTTAAAACAAATCATTTCCCTGCACCTAGATGGGTTCAGCAACCGTAAAATAGGCGCTACCCTGGGGATATCCCGCAACACGGTAAACAATTATATGCAGCTGTTCAAGGCCAGTGACCGTTCCCCTGAGGAACTGTTGGCCCGCGACAATGCTGCCCTGGAGGCACTCTTTCCTTCCAGTACCACGATAGCCAATCCCCGTTACGGTGAGCTAATGCTGTATTTTGACGGGATCAACAAAGCCCGGAACCATCCCGGTTTTACCTTTCTGTTCCACTACCAGGAATATGTGCAACATGCCAAAGAACCCTATAGTTATACCCAGTTCATGGAGCATTACAACCGTAAATACTCAAAGGTCAGGGGATCAATGAAACTGGAGCACGATCCGGGCAATGAGATGTATGTGGACTATGCGGGCAAGAAGCTGCAGATCGTGGACCGGGCCACCGGGGAGCTCATTGCGGTGGAGGTCTTTGTGGCCATCCTGCCCAACAGCCAGTACACCTATGTGGAAGCCTGCCATAGCCAAAAGAGAGCCGATCTTATCACATGCTGTGGCCATGCCCTGGAGTTTTATGGCGGGGTGCCCAAGGCCATCGTCTCCGATAATCTAAAGTCGGCCGTAACCCGTGCCAGTCGTTATGAGGCGGATATCAACCGCAGTTTTAAGGACTTTGCCAGGCACTACAACTGTGTGATCAACCCGACCCGTGGATACTCCCCGCAGGACAAGGCCCTTGTAGAGAATGCTGTCCATCTTGCCTATCAGCGCATCTATTATCCCTTGCGCAATATGACCTTCTTCTCCCTAAGCGAGCTCAACAAAGAGATCCGCAAGCTGTTGACAGCCTATAACAATCTACTGTTCAAAAGGAAACAGGCCAGCCGTCTGGAGCTCTTCCAGTCCATAGAAAAAGGCCATTTAAAATCACTTCCACTAAGTCCCTACCAGCTCAAGGACTATTGCCGTGCAAAGGTGCAGAAGATGGGATATGTGTACTTCTCGCCAGATAAAAGTTATTATAGCGTACCCTACCGCTACATCGGCAAGCAGACCCAGATCCATTATACCGCCACGACTGTGGAAGTGTATTACAACCATCAGCGGATAGCCCTGCACCAGCGTAATCCCAGTAAGGGAAACTACAACACAAATCGTGACCACCTGAGCAGTACCCACAAATATTATGTGGACTGGAGCCCTGAATTTTTTAAAAAGAAAGCTGCCCTGCACGGGGAAAATGTAGTGGCCTGTATTGATACCATCATTGCCTCGGGAGATTACCCCGAGATCGGTTACAAGCGTGCCATGGGACTTATCCAGTTGCACAGAGCCTTTGGCTCACAACGCTTGGACAGCGCATGCAAAAGGGCCATACAGGCAGATGCGGTCGCATACCAGCGCATCAAGAATATCCTGAAAAACAACCTGGACCGGTCTTCCCTGTTCTACCAAGATCTAGAACAAGACAAACCTCATATCCCCGTACATGAGAATCTCCGGGGAGCTTCGGCCTATCAATAAATATGTAACCAATAAACTCTATAATTATGAACAACAATCAAACCGTTGAAAAACTAAAACAAATGCGCCTAGGTGCCATGGCAGACTTACACCTGCTGCATATCAAGGAAAATCGCACACCGGATCTTACGGCCGATGAATACTTGGCATTGCTCACGGACCATCAGTGGGAGGACCATAAGGATCGAAAGATCCAAAGGCTCCTCAAGCAGGCATCCTTCCGTGGACAGGCCGATCTGGCGGAAGTGGACTACGCCCAACAGCGCAATCTGGACAGGAACATGTTCCTGCGTCTGGGCTGTCTGGATTTTATGAAACGAAAAGAGAATATTATTATGACCGGTGCCTCCGGAGTTGGAAAAAGTTATCTGGCCCAGGCCCTGGGGCACCAGGCGTGCATGATGGAATATCGCACCATCTATGCCAACACGGCCCGTTTATTAAAAAGACTGAAGCTCAGCAAGGCCGATGGAACCTATCTAAAAGAACTGGCAAAGCTCCTAAAGGCAGATCTGCTTATCCTGGATGACTTTGGTCTGCAAGGTTTTGACAACCATGCAAGAGAATCACTTATGGATATAATCGATGACCGTTACAACCGATCCTCCACCATCATCTTATCTCAAATACCAGTCTCCGCCTGGTATGACATCATTGGAGAAGGAACCATAGCTGATGCAATCCTGGACAGGATCGTAAACTCATCCCACAGGATCGACCTCAAAGGGGAATCCTTAAGAAAGGGAGCTTTAAAGAACGAATAACAATAATTTTTTATATAATTGCAAGATCTTTCAAAGTGGCACGGTTTGACCGAAACAGGTGGCACCATCACTCCGAAATAGCCACATATACAAGACCGTTACCAAACAGTTGAAAACCGAAAAAATGAAAAAACTTCTGATTTTAATATTGACATTTTCGCTTTGTTTATTGAGTTGCGACAGAAAAAAGTCGGAGAAGACTCAATCTGACTTTAAGTCAAAAACGGAATTTAAAGTAGAACAGAAATCTGAACCAAAAAAAATGGACACAACAGTTGTTTATTGGCAAACGGACTTCGATACTATCCGAACTAATCAAGAATTGAAAATCGGAAATGAAATCCACAAACTTGAATTAAAAACATATTCTCTAAACGATAGCTCAATTGTTCGAATAAACGATATAAATAAACCTATCATTTATAAAGACATTTATCACGATCAAATAACTGAAATAATATTAAAAAAAGACAATGATATTATTCTTAAATCTAAAGTCAGCAAATTAACTTTTAAAGATAGTCTTCTTGATGGAGATTTTTTAAAATATTCAGTATACACAACAACGTTGTGCTTAATGTAAAAAAACATTCAGGAAATTGACAGAATTACAGAAATATATTACTTCCTACTTTGGAATCACAAACCAAAATATGGACAAAATAACGTCCTTGTTCAAAGAATCTGAGCTCAAAAAAGGAGAATTTTTTACAAAATCTGGTCAATATTGCGAAAAACTGAGTTTTGTAAGAAGTGGTTTTATTCGAGTTTTTGCAAACACCAATGACAAAGAGATTACGCAATGGATTTCAACAAAAGGTTATTTCATAACGGATTTATACAGTTTTACTTTTAAACAGCGAGCAAAATGGAATATCCAAGCATTAACCGACTGCGAACTTTATACAATCGACAAAGAGAATTACGCACTTTTGAACAATTTAGTTCCGAATTGGGCTGAAATGGAAAAACAGTTCATTGCAGGTTGTTTCGTTCAATTAGAAGATAGAGTTTTCAGTCATTTATCACTAAGTGCCGAAGAACGTTACGACAAACTTTTTAAGAACAATAAAGAGCTTTTTAACCAAGTTCCATTGCAATATCTTGCTTCAATGCTGGGAATGTCGCCCGAAACTTTCAGCCGAATAAGAAACAAAAAGATTTCTTGATTTTTGTCAAGAGCAAAAGCATAAATTGAAACGAACTTTGTCAGATAAATTAAAAATTATGGCAAAGCAAATTAAAACATCGATTACGATAAACGCAAGTAAAGAAAGAGTTTGGAAAATATTAACGGACTTTGAGAATTATCCCGAATGGAATTCGTTTATTAAGTCGGTTTCTGGAGACGTAAAAGTTGGAAATCAAATCGTAATAAAATTGCAAGGAATGACATTTAAACCTGTCGTATTGACCTTGAATGAAAATACAGAATTAAAGTGGCTTGGTCATCTTTGGTTCAAAGGACTTTTTGACGGAGAACATAAATTCAAACTGATAGACAACGGAAATGGAACGACCAACTTTGAGCAGAGCGAAAATTTTAGCGGAATATTAGTCAACTTATTTGCCAAGAGTTTGGACAAGGATACCAAGAATGGCTTTGAACAAATGAATCGGGAATTGAAATTACGTGCGGAAAAACACTAAGCACAACAACGTATATAAAACATAGCTATTACAGGCTTTCCTAGAGGTTTTTGTATATTTGCGAAGTCCGCCAAATTTTTTAATTTGGCTTTTTGAGAAAATAAGATAAAAAGAAAATTAAAAAATTCGGCTCGTGCATAATCCGAAAGTTTAGCGTCTATTTATACGCTACGTTT
>NZ_LZRN01000093.1 GCF_001678675.1 Gelidibacter algens | reverse complement strand
CGTTACTACCCAAGAATATTATTTCACAAAAGAATTAGTAAGTGTACTTGATAATTTAGAAATAGTAGACTGGGAAACGGAAGTTTATAAAAAAGGATTTGACACAAATGAATATTTAGGTTGGAATTACGCTTTTTTTGAAGCATTTCAAAGAAAAAATCAAAACCGAAGAAGGGTTTACTTTTGTAAGTTCAAAATTACAGGATGCGAATTCAATCTTCCGATATCCTAATTTTAACTGGGATTGGGCGACTATCTCTCGTAACGATGCTATTACCAACAACACAAAATTCATATCCTATGTACTAAAAGTAGATACTGAAATATATCAAAAGCTTGATTGGAAGCGAATATTTATTAATCAGGAAGTTTCTTTTTGGAATGAGCACCTTGTTGAGATTAATCAAAAAATATTAAAGACTGACCATCCTGAATTTTTTACATTGATAACTGAGCACCAAGAATTTGATGATATACTTAATAAGCTAGAGTTTAATTGGGATTTCGATTATTTGTCCAAACATATACTAATTGATGAAATAATAAGCTCCCTAGAATATGAGAAAATCAGAAATATGTGGAATTGGGAAATAATCACACCACGCATTGAGAAACCTACGATATACAGTGAGATCGATAATCTAAAAAATTATGTAGACTGGCCGATTATCATTAACAAGCTTTTTGAAATTGAAACAGATTTAAGTTTAGAAACCAATTTAGAGCAAATAGCATTGAGCCTCGGAAATCTTACACAAGAGAAAAATGAAGCGGCTTGGATGGCTCTTACCAATCGATATCCAATAGAAACTCTATTCTCTTACATTGAAAGGACAAAAAACAAAGAGTTTTTTAATTGGAATTGGGAAGCAATATCTGCAAATAAACATTTGAAGGTTGATTTGGTTTCCATCAACAATTTAAAATCAAAGTTGAATTGGAATATATTTTCAGGAAATGAGGCCATTAATAAGATTTTTAATCCGGATGAAGAATGGTCAAATTTTAAAGAGTACATACAATATGTAAGGAAGTATCTAGATTATTTCTTACATAATTGGGACTGGAAGACACTCTCAACTAACAACTCCCTCAATTGGAACCGCTCTATTATTTCAAATTATATCAAGCAAGATTGGGACTGGGCGTTTTTAAGTGAGCACGGAAGATTTTTGAGAAAGTCAAAGAAAGATTCTGACGACTATTTAACGAGACTTTTGGCTCAATTCCCAAAAATAAATTTAGAGTTGGTTAGTTTTAGAACTGACATTGTTATTGATAACTCAACATTGGTCAATACTCAAAAATTAAATTGGAATTGGAAAGTTTTATCTAGCAATCCCATTGTTGAAATTGATGCAAATACGCTTATTCAATTACAGAGTAAGGATTGGGACTGGCAAGAATTATCTAATAGAACGGACTTAAAAATCTCTAACGAATTGATTATTGAATTAAAGAGCAAGTTTTGGGATTGGTCAAAATTGTCATCATCTCCTGAACTAAGATTTGATCAAGAGTTTCTAACTAATTTAATCGATAAGCCTTGGGATTGGCATCAATTGTCAAGACACCGTTCATTTATTCCGACTCAGTCACTACTACCGAAAATCAAAAGATTCGATTTAGATTGGGATAGTATATCCAAGCACCCAGATTTTTCGATAAATAGGGAAACCCTACTTAACTTCAATAAAAAATTAAATTGGCATAGTATCACAAGACATAACAATTTTGATATTGAGAATATTGACTTAATAGCTGAATTTAAAGAATACCTAGACTGGAAACACTTGAGTGAACACGATGATTTCTTTCTTAATCCTGTCATCTTGGAGAAGTTTGAAAATTATTTAGACTGGGAGTTGTTATCATCAAATACAGGCATTCAATTTAATGAAGATATAATCGACAAATTTGAGACTAACTGGAATTGGAATAAACTGAAATCTAATAATAAAGTGAAAGAATCTCTTGGTGGTTTTATTCAAAATAAATTTGATAAATCTCCTAAAATTAAATTTCTTTCAAAAATTGACCTACAGAGTTCTCATTACAAGAACTTTATTTATCATTTTACTCACATTGAAAATGCAATTGAGATTATAAGAAATAAAAAAATTCAAAGTAGAGATAAAGCTAATATATTAGGCGATGCAGCTGGAAATGTAGTTCACCTGCGTGGTGATGCCCACTCGTATGCCCGATTCTATTTTAGACCACATACACCAACTCAGTTTTACAATGAATTTTTAGGTACTAGGACAAATTCTGGCTACACAACAAAAGACGGAAATTGGGTTTCTTGGTATGAAAAATCAAGAGGTCTTAGTTTCCCTAAATGTCCTGTACCTATATTTTTCAAATTTTCACTAAAGGAAGTGGTTTACGATAAGAAGTTGATTAATTGTATTAGTAATGGAAATATGCAAACAAAATCTACCCGATTTGGTTCAATAAAAGAAATGGCCAATAACTTTGATTTTCAAAACTTGTATTATTTACCAGAAGCTTATGCAACAAAAACTGATTATCAAATTTACAGAGAATCATCACAACAAGAGTTTTTAGTGCAAAATGAATTGAATTTTGATGAATACAAAAATTTTGAAATTATTTGTGCAACTTATTTAGATAAAGCTCTGCTTGAAAAAATGCTTGGGAATGAATATCAAAAAATATTTTCAAAAATCATAGTGGATTCAGCATATTACAATTTTGATAATGCTAGAGTTGATGTAGATTTTAATGAAAATAATCTTACCGTAGATTCGGACTTTATGGGTGATGGGTTTTTCTCCATTGAGACAAATTCAAATATCGATAAATCCTTAATCACTAATGGTGATGTTATAAGCTTAGTAGGTTCTCAAATTCATTTTACATCTAATATTTCGCTATCTAATTTTAATGAGCCGTTCAAAATAAAATTTGTAGATGAATCCAAAAGGGAGTGGTTAATTTTCAAAACAGACTGATACAATGGCAATAACAAAAATTTCAGGAAATATATTTAATTCAAAAGCACAAACCATTGTTAACACTGTTAATTGTGTGGGTGTAATGGGTAAAGGTATTGCTCTAGTTTATAGACTTAGATATCCTGATATGTACAAACAATATAAAATTCATTGCGAAAATGGATTATTAAAGCCTGGAACGCTTTGGCTTTACAATAAAGAAACTAACGCTCCCGGAATTTTAAATTTCCCAACTAAAAATCATTGGAAATATCCTAGTAAAATAGAATGGATAAAAATGGGTTTACAGAAATTCGTTGAAACATATGAAGAAAAAGGAATTACTTCAATTGCATTTCCCTTGCTAGGAACTCACAATGGTGGTCTCTCTCAAATTGAAGTAACCAACTTGATGGACGAGTTTTTAAGTAATTGTAAGATTCCAATTGAAATTTATGATTATGATCCAAATGCCGAAGATGATTTATTCACAACATTCAGAACAAAATGGCTAACTCTTGACGAAAACAAGATAAAACTGGAGACCGGCATACAGCCACAATACGCTCGAAAAATTACAGAGATAATAAAATTAGGTGAGGTAAATTCAATGATTACTTTAGCAAACTATAAAGGGGTAGGAGAAAAAACATTGGAGAAAGCTTTTAGTTATGTATTAAATCATTCGAGTCCAAATCAAGGTGAACTTACCTTTTCTTAAATAATCTCAAACCAAATGAAAAGAACAAGCGATAAATTTATTAAAATGGACGGAAAGAATAGAATTGAAAATATTTGCACAAAGGTTCCTGCTTTCAATGAGTTATATGATGCTAGGGTACGTCACTATATAATAAAGGATCATACCTTAAATGTATACAACCAGTTTGAAAGGTATTTTCTTGAGGATTTTCCAAAACCAAAAATTGAAGAGTTTACGTTATTCTTGCTTTTACATGATATTGGAAAATCCATATCTTTCAAAAAAGGTAATCGACAAGATCAGTATAGTGATTCATTTAATGAAATAAGCAAATATAGTACTGATTTAAACATTTCGGCAGATAATTTATCCTTATATAAAGCTCTTTTGACCTCTAGTTCTATAGGAAAGTACATGGAGAATAAGATTTCTTTGGAGTATACATATACATTAATTACATCACAATGCGAAAGTGCAAAATTACACCTGAGAGATTTTTTTTATTTACTATCAGTGTACTATCAATGTGATGTTGCAAGTTATACAAAGGATGCAGGGGGACTTCACTATTTAGAACACTTATTTGAATACCAAAATGGTCTAAAGTTTACAATGGAAATACTAAATTATTAAAATTACAGCAGTATTTTTGTAAGAAAGATATAACCAGCTTTACACAAAGGTTGTTGAATCTTCTGAATCAAATAACCTCTGTTGATTTAATCGTAAGATCAAAATTATCGCAACAAGTTAAAGTGAAAATTACTTGG
>NZ_LZRN01000092.1 GCF_001678675.1 Gelidibacter algens | reverse complement strand
TGGATACTTCGGTTCGATTTGTGCCAGTGATTTCGGTTTCATAGTGCCAGGCATTTCGGTTCAAACTGTGCCACTTTTGCCTGTGTGGTAAAAGTCTATATCGGTTCGATTTGTGCCACAGTTCGACCTCGCTCACCGCAGCGCTTTGAAAGATCAAGTAATAATTACCTTGTCGCCAAAAAACGTGCGATATGGCCAACACACTTGATCCAATGGACTTAAAACAAATCATTTCCCTGCACCTAGATGGGTTCAGCAACCGTAAAATAGGCGCTACCCTGGGGATATCCCGCAACACGGTAAACAATTATATGCAGCTGTTCAAGGCCAGTGACCGTTCCCCTGAGGAACTGTTGGCCCGCGACAATGCTGCCCTGGAGGCACTCTTTCCTTCCAGTACCACGATAGCCAATCCCCGTTACGGTGAGCTAATGCTGTATTTTGACGGGATCAACAAAGCCCGGAACCATCCCGGTTTTACCTTTCTGTTCCACTACCAGGAATATGTGCAACATGCCAAAGAACCCTATAGTTATACCCAGTTCATGGAGCATTACAACCGTAAATACTCAAAGGTCAGGGGATCAATGAAACTGGAGCACGATCCGGGCAATGAGATGTATGTGGACTATGCGGGCAAGAAGCTGCAGATCGTGGACCGGGCCACCGGGGAGCTCATTGCGGTGGAGGTCTTTGTGGCCATCCTGCCCAACAGCCAGTACACCTATGTGGAAGCCTGCCATAGCCAAAAGAGAGCCGATCTTATCACATGCTGTGGCCATGCCCTGGAGTTTTATGGCGGGGTGCCCAAGGCCATCGTCTCCGATAATCTAAAGTCGGCCGTAACCCGTGCCAGTCGTTATGAGGCGGATATCAACCGCAGTTTTAAGGACTTTGCCAGGCACTACAACTGTGTGATCAACCCGACCCGTGGATACTCCCCGCAGGACAAGGCCCTTGTAGAGAATGCTGTCCATCTTGCCTATCAGCGCATCTATTATCCCTTGCGCAATATGACCTTCTTCTCCCTAAGCGAGCTCAACAAAGAGATCCGCAAGCTGTTGACAGCCTATAACAATCTACTGTTCAAAAGGAAACAGGCCAGCCGTCTGGAGCTCTTCCAGTCCATAGAAAAAGGCCATTTAAAATCACTTCCACTAAGTCCCTACCAGCTCAAGGACTATTGCCGTGCAAAGGTGCAGAAGATGGGATATGTGTACTTCTCGCCAGATAAAAGTTATTATAGCGTACCCTACCGCTACATCGGCAAGCAGACCCAGATCCATTATACCGCCACGACTGTGGAAGTGTATTACAACCATCAGCGGATAGCCCTGCACCAGCGTAATCCCAGTAAGGGAAACTACAACACAAATCGTGACCACCTGAGCAGTACCCACAAATATTATGTGGACTGGAGCCCTGAATTTTTTAAAAAGAAAGCTGCCCTGCACGGGGAAAATGTAGTGGCCTGTATTGATACCATCATTGCCTCGGGAGATTACCCCGAGATCGGTTACAAGCGTGCCATGGGACTTATCCAGTTGCACAGAGCCTTTGGCTCACAACGCTTGGACAGCGCATGCAAAAGGGCCATACAGGCAGATGCGGTCGCATACCAGCGCATCAAGAATATCCTGAAAAACAACCTGGACCGGTCTTCCCTGTTCTACCAAGATCTAGAACAAGACAAACCTCATATCCCCGTACATGAGAATCTCCGGGGAGCTTCGGCCTATCAATAAATATGTAACCAATAAACTCTATAATTATGAACAACAATCAAACCGTTGAAAAACTAAAACAAATGCGCCTAGGTGCCATGGCAGACTTACACCTGCTGCATATCAAGGAAAATCGCACACCGGATCTTACGGCCGATGAATACTTGGCATTGCTCACGGACCATCAGTGGGAGGACCATAAGGATCGAAAGATCCAAAGGCTCCTCAAGCAGGCATCCTTCCGTGGACAGGCCGATCTGGCGGAAGTGGACTACGCCCAACAGCGCAATCTGGACAGGAACATGTTCCTGCGTCTGGGCTGTCTGGATTTTATGAAACGAAAAGAGAATATTATTATGACCGGTGCCTCCGGAGTTGGAAAAAGTTATCTGGCCCAGGCCCTGGGGCACCAGGCGTGCATGATGGAATATCGCACCATCTATGCCAACACGGCCCGTTTATTAAAAAGACTGAAGCTCAGCAAGGCCGATGGAACCTATCTAAAAGAACTGGCAAAGCTCCTAAAGGCAGATCTGCTTATCCTGGATGACTTTGGTCTGCAAGGTTTTGACAACCATGCAAGAGAATCACTTATGGATATAATCGATGACCGTTACAACCGATCCTCCACCATCATCTTATCTCAAATACCAGTCTCCGCCTGGTATGACATCATTGGAGAAGGAACCATAGCTGATGCAATCCTGGACAGGATCGTAAACTCATCCCACAGGATCGACCTCAAAGGGGAATCCTTAAGAAAGGGAGCTTTAAAGAACGAATAACAATAATTTTTTATATAATTGCAAGATCTTTCAAAGTGGCACGGTTTGACCGAAACAGGTGGCACCATCACTCCGAAATAGCCAGAAACAGAAAAAAATTATGATATAGGAAATAATGGCGATACGATTAAGAATGGTATATGGACATTCATGAAAAATGATACAACTCATATTTATGAATATATGAATATCAACGGAGAAGAATATTTAAATCAAACTTGGTTAAAAAATTCTAAAGGAGATACAGTTGGTGGATATCACTACAAATTAGAAAAGCTTAAGGACACTATAAAAGTTAATGAAGGGATTATATTAAGATTATACTTGAGTGGTTGGATGTTATCTGATAGTTCCGATTTATCTTTAGTTCTACCGTTAAAACACGAGAAATTTAAAGATGATTTTTCTAACTTAAATCAAATCAAAACAGATACTGTTTATAGTTTAAAATATGATTCCATAAATAATCATTTTAAAGAAATGCCTCTCAACCATATGCTAATGTTTGGATACGAATTTGACACGTCAGGAGAAAAAACATTAAGAGGGATATTAGTAGAAAAAGAATTACTTAATAATGACAAATGGAAAAGTAAAGAAAGATATATTTATTTCGATAAAAAAATAATGGTAAAAGATTGAAAACAAAATTACAATCGAAAAAAAGCCTACGCACAACACCGTGTATAAGCCATTGCTGGGTCTGTGCTTATCTGGAAAATTCTTGGGAATTTTCCAGCGGCGTTTTGTACTTTTAATGGCTCGTGCTTTAACACGCAACGGCTCATACACATCAACGTTGTAAGCAATGGGAACAAAAATTCCGAACAATTGAAAATGATAGACGAGAATAACCTACTCTTACAAAAGTGAAAAAACTGATAACTAACCAAACTCAAATATGAAAGCAATAAGATACATCATTTTCATTCCCATAATCTACTTGATTATTTTTTTAGTTTATTCATTAATTCCAATATCATTATTTGGTTTAATGAGTTTAAGTAAATTTTGGATAATTATCTTATTGATATTTTTTGGTGGTTTGGCTGTTGGACTATTCCAATTATTGCCAGGAGGAATTACTTGGTTATCTGCAAAAATATCACCAAGTAAAAATTTTGCTTTTTATTCTATTCTGACAATAAGCGTTCTTTTGTGTATTTCAAAAATTATTTACTATTGGACAATGACTGATGCCTACGAGGATAATTTTGGAGTATTTTTTGCAATTTTACTCACTTGTTTGACAATTGGATTTGCTGTTTCGTTATCAGTTGGAGCAGGAATAGAAATGTTTGAAGAAAAAGAAGAAAATTTGAGCCTATTAATGACAATTGGTTCGATTGTTTTCTACCTTGGAATATTCTTAACTTTCTGCTTATTGGCAACAAAAATAGCTTATATCAATCCAGAAAAAACCTATTCTTGGTATTCAGGAATTTGGCACGGAATATTTGTAATTCCAAATTGGGTCGTAAGCTGGTTTGCTGATGACGTATATTGTAAAGCACCAAATTCCACAACTGCTTACAGTATTTGGTGGTGGATTAGTTTTATTTTTATGGGCTTGGGAATTCTTGGAGGTGGAAATAATCGCAGATAGACCAAATTTTAATCATTAAATATGCTATGATAAAAGCAATAAAAATAATTTTAGCCCTTTTACTTGTTTTTTTGTTCTTGCGGATTTGCCTTATGGTTATTATCAATTTGTAAGGTTTGCAAGTCTTATTGGTTTTGCAATTCTTGCATATGACGCAAATCAAAGAGGAAGTCAAATAGAAATGATTGTTTTTGGTGCATTGGCTTTACTTTTTCAGCCTTTTACAAAAATTGCATTGGGCAGACAAATTTGGAATATAGTTGACATAATTGTTGGACTTGGATTAGTATTTTCACTGTTCATTAAACCTGAAAAAGAAAATTGAAAATGCGGAACAAACCACTGCTTACAACACAGTATATAAGCTATGGCTCGGTCTGTGCTTACTTGGAAAATCCTCGGATTTTCCAAAGCCAGTTTTTATTTGGAGAGGTTCGTGCTAAAACACGCCACAGCTCATAT
>NZ_LZRN01000091.1 GCF_001678675.1 Gelidibacter algens | reverse complement strand
AACACAGTTTTGTGTTTGGAATGGCTCGTGCCGTCACACGCTACAGCTCGTACACATAAACGTTAGGCACAAGCGGAATTCACTCGGACGGAACAAATGAAGAAAAAAATACTCATAATATTAATCGGAATTTTAATTCTGTCGAACTGCAAACAGAGCGGCGGAATTGAATACTCTTTTGAAGATGTTCAAGTAAATACGTCTGACGATTACTTGACTTTACCAACTGGAATTATAAAAAATAAAGTTGACTCTTACGAAGAAGGATTTTATCAACATTTTGTTTATCCTGATAATAGATATGTAATAATATTAAGAGGTGGAAATGCGGAACTGAACGAACCAAAAAATGATAATCCTGAAATTCACTCTCGAGAGCAAAGTGTTGACCGAATCCGAATGATTTATGGAAATGTAAAAACTGAACGAAAAGCGGAATTTGACAAAGCTTTTGATTTAATGAAAGAAAACGGATTGAAGAAAAAGTAAAAGCCAGTGCCTAACACCGTGTATAAGCCATTGCTTGGTCGTTGCTAATTTGGAAAATTCTTGGGAATTTTCCAGCGGAGTTTTGTACTTTTAATGGTTCGTGTGTGAGACACGCAACGGCTCATACACATCAACGTTGTGAGCCATTTGACCAAAAAACCGAGAGAATCATATGAAAATAAAACCAAATGCATCTTCTAATGAACTTTCATCACCATTTTATTTAATAAATGAAACATTTTGCTCGGATTTTGAAAATTACATTGCAAATAAAAACGGTAAAGTAAAAGGAAAATACAATGCTTGGTCATATCTGATTTTCGGAAAGATAAATTCACCAAAAAATTGGACTTTGATGTATAAGAAGTCAACATTCACATCAGGTAATTTATTGCTTTCTTCTAAAAGTCAGACTTTATTAGTTCTTGCCGAATGGGAAACCGAAAGAAAGGGAACTCATAATTCAGAATTTGAAATCAGGAAAAAAAAATCAACAGATTCTTTGAGAAAAATTATAAATAAATCTTTATCTGATTTGGATTTATCTGACAAATATGTATTGGAAATCAAAAATGGCAAACCGCCACTAATTTCTAAATTGACAAGAATATTAAAAGAACTATTTTTATCTGGAGAAATTTATAAAATTGAGCATTGTAATGACAAGCTAAAAATCGAAATGAGAACTGAAAAACACCATTTCGAAATATTTGATAAATTAATAATTGAAATATAGAAAAACGGCTCACAACACCGTGTATAAGCCATTGCTGGGTCTGTGCTTATCTGGAAAATTCTTGGGAATTTTCCAGCGGAGTTTTGTACTTTTAATGGCTCGTGTGTGAGACACGCAACGGCTCATACACATCAACGTTATAAGCAAGCCAAAAAAAAATCTCGCTAAACAACACAATACAAACGCATTGCGCCCAAAAATTTTATGCAGTATTAAAATAGAAGATTAAAAGAAAATTAATCCTAAAATTCAAAATTCAACGGATAATTTTATTTTTCTCGCTTTCCAATGATCAAGTTCATAAGAGGAAAATCAGAGTTTGCGGCGAGCTTATTGCTTTTTATTTTTACAATCACAACGGCTGAACTATGCGCAAAAAAAATTATTGAAAATTCGGTCTTTTAAACAAAAATAGATGAATTAGGAATGTTTTGGCTTTTTAAGAAAATACAGAACTAAATGCGCCAAGCATTCCGCCGAAAAAAATTAACTAAAAAAGAAAAATATAAGAACAATCGGTGAAAATTTGGTATTGATAAACTGAAATTTATTTTATCTAAATGCGCAAAAAATAAAACCTGATAACAAAGATTCGGGAATAGGCCTGCTTATAACACCGTGTATAGACCATTGCTGGGTCTGTGCTTTATTTGGAATATTAACGGATTGACCCAAAGTTTTTTTATATTTGGATTGGTTCGTGTGTATGAGACGCAACGGTCCATACACATCAACGTTATGTGCAAGCCAAGAAAAAATCTCGCTAAACATCACAATACAAACGCATTGCGCCCAAAAAAATTTGATGCAGAATTAAAATAGAGGATTAAAAGAAAATTAAACCTAAAATTCAAAATTCAACGGATTATTTTATTCTTCTCGCTTTCCGATAATTAAGTTCATAATAGGAAAATCAGAGTTTTCGACGAGATAATTGCTTTTTATTTTTACAATCACAATGTCTAAACTGTGCGCCGAAAAAAATTAATAGAGATTCTTTCTTTTAAACGAAAATAGATGAATCCGTAAATGTTATTGCTGATTAAGAAAACAAAGCACCTACTGCGCCAACAATCACGCTGAAAAAAATACAACTAAAAAGAACAATTAAATTTTTTTTTTAAAAATTATACGCTGAAAATTAAATTATCAAAATGCACAAAAAAACCAAAACCTGAAAGGAAAACCGGGAATAAGGCCTGCACATAACACCGTGTATAGACCATTGCTGGGTCTGTGCTTTTTTGGAACATTATGGAAATCCCCAAAAGTTTGTCTATATTTGGATTGGTTCGTGTGTGAGACACGCAACGGTCCATACACATAAACGTTGTCAATAATGTAAAAAAAAAGCGAATGAAAACAAAATTAATTGCATTTATGGGAATTTTATCTTTAGTATTTTCTTGTAAAACTTACACTATTCCTGTGGACAGTTTTCGAGAACAAATGACCAAATCTGGTTCCGAAAAATTACGAAATGTGGAAATTAATAATCCTATAAACGTAATTAAAAACATTAAGTACGAAGCTAATAACATAAAATCAATTATTGTAACTGATAAAAATGGAGATAAAGTTAAACTCGAAAATTCACCAAAATTAGAAATGAGAGTTACTCGAAAAAATGGAAAAAAATACATTCTCCTTTTTGATACTGTAATTGTAATAAACGACACTTTAAAAGGAGCGAGGTCAAGATTAATCCAAAATTTGACAAGGGAAATTCCTTTGACGGATATTGAAAAAATTGAAATCCAAGACAGCGGAAAAGTTTACAAATATCAATAACATAACAGCGGACAAAAAACACTATTGACAACACCGTGTATAAGCCATTGCTGGGTCTGCGCTAATCTGGAAAATTCTTGGGAATTTTCCAGCGGAGTTTCGTACTTTTAATGGTTCGTGTGTGGGACACGCAACGGCTCATACACATCAACGTTGTAAAACATTCCCCACACAAGAAAAACCTGTTAATTCCTTGAGATAACGAGTAAAATTTTAGTGTAGGAAAATTATAGTAAATTTGACGTTAGTCAGAATTTGAGAAACAGAAAAAACATAAAATATTTTGTCTTACTAATTGTGATAATCGGATTATCATATTTGGGTTATAGAGGATATTGGAATTATCAAAGAAATGAGATAATCAAAGAGTCAAATACTAATCCTACTTTCTCTGACTCAAGCTCGAAATTCAAAAAACTCACTTACTCGGATTCTGAATTTGAATTTAATAATTCACTTCTAAAATTAGTAAGTAAAATTAAAGACTCAATCACGACGGAATTTTTAAATAAAACAGAAGAAAATATTCTCTTTTTTGCTCTTGACAAAGACACGTTGAACATAAAGAAAGTTAACGGACAAAAATACAGTTACTCTTCGAGACTTGACAAAGGAATTTATGACAAGAAGTTCAATGATTTATTATTTAATTCGCTAAAACCTTTACTTTCAAAAAACGGAATTGACGAAATTGATGTTTATACTTTGACACCAACTGAATATAATAATATTCCGCCAATACCTGGAACTTTAGCAAACTTTGATTATGAAAAAGAATATGAATAATAAAAACGTTTTACAACACCGTGTATAAGCCATTGCTGGGTCTGTGCTAATCTGGAAAATCCTTTGGAATTTTCCAGCGGAGTTTTGTACTTTTAATGGCTCGTGTGTGAGACACGCAACGGCTCATACACATAAAACGTTGGCAAAGAAATCTGCGAAGACACAATACCAAATTTAGCACAGTTACAGATAGTTTTTGTTTCCTTGAAAACCAGTGTTAAGCCGCTTAAAAGATGAATCTCTGTGATTACCAAAAGTTCGGCTGAAAACAGAACCTACAAACATTTAAGAAGCTTGACAAGTCTTCTGAATCAACTCCAAGTTATAAAACCCTATCGAACAAAATTGATTTTTTTATTGATGCCTTAAGTGTGAAACTGAAAACTTATATTTCTCTTCTAATTGCAATCTGACCGGAAAGAAAATAATAGACAGAATACAAAAAACCACAACGGAGTTTAAACTGAATTGACTAAATTAGATTTTTATAACAATAATACATCCGACTTAAAAACCCAAACGAAAAAATAATAAACCGATTTGCCAACACCGTGTACAAGCCATTGCTGGGTCTGTGCCTATCTGGAAAATCCTCGCGGATTTTCCAGCGCAGTTTTGTGTTTGGAATGGCTCGTGCCGTCACACGCAACAGCTCGTACACATAAACGTTG
>NZ_LZRN01000090.1 GCF_001678675.1 Gelidibacter algens | reverse complement strand
CTTAAGTTGTACGTTTACCGTTTTTACAATTCGTAACCTAAAATTAAATTAGTTACGTTTTATTTTAGTGATCTTGTATACAAACCAAATAGTTAGTATTATTAAAATCAGTATTATTTTAATTTTATCTTGAGTACGCTTTTATTAAATCCCGTATTCGTTAAATAATTCTATTAGCTTTTTTTCAGATGGTCTTGGTGCATTGGCTTGTACTATATTACCTTCATTGTCTAATAAGATAAATTGTGGTATTCCGTTAATTTTGTAGGCTTTAATAAAATCAGAGTTGAAGTTTTTATCTGCAAACAATTGCAATCCCGTCATTTCTTTTTCAGCGATCATATTCTTCCAAACCTGATGGTCTTTATTATTATCTACAGAAATACTTACAAACTCAATACCTTTACCGCGATACTGATTTTCAATCTCTTCTAAGAATGGAATTTCATATATACATGGTTTACACCACGTTGCCCAAACATCTATATATACAAATTTTCCTTTTAAATCATCTAAAGAAGATGTCCCTCCAGCATAATTTTCGTAATTAACAAATTTTGGCGATGGTTTACCTACATCTAATATTCCAAGTTCATTGTATAAGTCTTGAATTTTTTGTTTGTGTTCGTCATTAGTTGATAGCCCCATAAACTTATCCAAAAAAGATTCTTTATCGTAAGTCGTCGCCAATTGTATGCGAACATTGTCAAACATTATTTGATTGCCAATTGCTTTGTTTTCGAGTTTTGAAGCTTGCTCAAGTTCAGCAAATTCGTATGAAATTGAATCTCTTTTTCCAATCTCGTAGGCTTCCTTACTTAATCTACTGCTTACTAAAAGGTAATAGTCTGATGAAAAGAAAAAATCTTCAGTGTTATTTAAATCTAATTCTTCAACTTCTTTTTTAAAGCCTTCTGAAGCTTTAAATGTTTCATTTTTAGAATAATAGCCATGGAAGGACTCATACATGTCTTTGTTTTCTATTCGATTATAATTAATAGCTCTTTTTTCAGCTGTTCTTAATGCTTCTGAAATACTGGCAACCTGGTCTAATTTCGTTTCTAAATCATCTTGAAAAGTTTTTATCTTCTGCTCAAATTCACCTTCTTCCAATAAATAAATTTCTTGAGCATTCTTTCTAAAATCCTTTAATGCTTGCGCTTTGGCTACATAAAAGTTATTGATTCCTGAATTATCACCATGAAATATTAAAGTCTTATAATAATCTTTTGCATCAGCAGTAAAACTTATAACATCTCCATGCATCATATATACGTTTACAGAGGTTTTTTTCTCGAAAGAGATGCTATATAAACCTTCTTCTATGTACAGTGTATCTATAACACTTCCCGTATCTTTTATATTTATCGTTTTAGTGAACCTTTTTATAGAATTTATTCTAAGTTCACTTCCCATTACGTTCTTTATGTCTCCTTTAAGGATTACGTAGTCAACTTTTGGAGCTACTTTTTTGCAGGACCAAATTGTAAGAGTTAACAAAACTAGTGTATATCTAAATATTTTCATTTTAGTTGATTTTAATGGATTGAAATCTTTAAGAAGGTAAATAATAGCCAACCTTTTAAAAAGTAAAAGGTTAGGCTATTATTTAATTATTCGTAAGAAGGATTTTGAACTGTCACACCTCCACTGGCCTCCACTGATTTTATCGGAATAGGTAGAATAAATTTATCAGTATTGGTCGCTGATGCTTTGACATCAGAAACTTGAAATCCTGTTCCAAAACCATCAATATAATCATAACGAACCAAATCAAACCAAGATTCACCTGTTTCAAGATACAATTCGACTTGTTTTTCTATGCGAACAGCCGTTAAAAATTGATCTAGCGAAATACTTGCTGGATAAGTTTCAAACCCATCTGTACCAGTAGTAGTAGCTCCGGCACGTAATCTAACAGCATTTAAGGCATTTAAAGCTGCAGTGGTAACTGCATTGTTTGCCCTGGCATCAGCTTCCGCTAAAATTAAGTATACCTCAGCCATACGAAGTTGAATCCACATTTCATGGTTTTCTGTAGACAGGTCGGTACTATATTTTCTAGGCACATATACAGTTGATGGGGTAAAAAGATTTTCAAATCTATTTCCATCAAAATTAATCATTTGTCCATTTATATCTATAGAACCACTGGCTGCAGTTAGGATGTTATATGGTTCCCAACCAAAAAAACCACCCCCTATATCAAGCCCTATATAAAGGCTGCTATTAGCTTCAGGTGTACCCATTATCCCAAATAATACTTCTGGATGCATAAATAATTCTTGAGAGTTTTTTGGAAAAAATATACCTTCATGGGTTGGGTTTAAAGCAAAATTGCTTCCTCCCGTATTAATTAAATCTGTAGCCACACTAGCAGCTTCACTATAATTGCCCATGTAAAGTAGTATTTTAGCTTTTAGTCCTTTACCAAAAGACTTATTCATATAACCTTTAACGCCTCCTCTTAAATCTGGTGCCATTAAAATTCCATCATTTAAATCTTGAAGAATTGCGGTATAGGTTTCAGTCACTGTTTTTCTTGGAAAAGCTTTATCACTTGAAGCTGGCAATAATCTAACATCTATACCAAAATTAGAGCCCATATCGTAAAACTGACCAAACGATTGTAACAATTTAAAATGTGTATTTGCTCTTAATAGTTTAGCTTCCCCTATAATTTCGTTTTTACGTTCTAGATTAGTAAACTCGCTAGCATCCAATTTTGTAATTTCTTGAATCAACCAATTACAATTATTGATTGAACTATACATTGCGGAATAGTCGTTTAGGGTAAATCTATCTATATTAGAAGGAGGATCGTTACGTGACCATCCTTCCATTTCTGGAAATCGGTTATAATAACCACCTACGACTAAGTCACCAGACAATAATCCTCTAGATATAGTAGAAAATGCAATTTGTTTATATTTTGCATATGCTCCGTTTAAGGCATTTTCAGCACTTGTTTCACCTACAATAGCAGAAGTGGCTTCTAAAGCATAAAGAGGTTTAAAATCATCTATATCCTCAGCTAATTGACACGAAAACAATGTGCTTAACAATATAACACAAAGAGCAAATGGTTTCCTTTTAAAATTTTTCATATTCTTAATGTTTTTAATTTTTACTAAAATGTTATATTAAAACCTAATGTAAATGTTCTTGTATTTGGGTAAGAACTACCATCATCACCAGATTGCCTTGCCGTATGACCAGACGTCGAAAAAATATCTCTGGCAGCATCTTCAGGATCCAAACCAACATAATTGGTTATTGTAATAAGATTATTTCCACTTAATGAAATATGAGCACTTGAAATACTTAACTTATCTAGCAAATTTTTTGGTAAATTATAACCTATAGAGGAAGAGCGCAACTTAATATAGGATGCGTCCATTACCGACCTACTATTTGCGAAAAAATTAGATCTTGAACCAAATCTGGCATATTTTGCGCCTGTATTTTCTGGAGTCCAAGATTCTTTTACTGCTAGTTTGTCTACATTCACGTCCCAAGAATTAGAATTCCATCCAAAAGAAATAACTTCATAATCTTTTTTAATACCATTTGCAAAAGTCCAGTTCATTCCTAAATCCCAATTTTTGTATGTAATTCTATTATTCCATCCACCAAAATAATCAGGATTAATATCACCTAAAACCTTACGATCACCAGCTGTAGTATATCTACCATCTCCATCAAGATCTTCAAAGATATAGTCTCCTGGTAACCTTAAGTTTGAATCATATATTCCAGTTGGCGAAGCGGCATTTAAAGCATTTATTTCTGCTTGGGTTTGAGCAATTTTAACAACAACTGGACCTTCAATGCTACCTATTGGATGTCCTTCAAATATTCCAATATTTAAACCTCCATTAGTTGAACCACCGTTTAGTCTATCAACATTATTTTTTATAAACGAAATGTTTAATGATGAATTCCAGTTAAAATCTTTAGTGCTTAAAACATCACCTCCTATCACAATTTCCCAGCCTTTGTTTGACACATCAGCCACATTGCTATCCCAAAACGCACTTCCGGTTTCAGCTGGAACTGGAACTTTCAAAATAATATCCGAAGTGTTCTTTTTAAAATAAACAACTTCCCCGTTTAAGCGATTATTAAATAACCCAAACTCTAAGCCAATATCAAACTGATTGGTTTCTTCCCATCTAATATTAGCATTTGGTATTCTATCAACAGTTATCCCAGCATTTCCGGCATAAAATGTTCCGGTATTATAATAGGCTAAATAAGAAAATGAATCTAAATTATCTGATCCTGTTTTACCTAAACTGGTTCTAATCTTAAGAAGTTCTATAATATTTTGATTTTTAAAAAAACCTTCATTGTGTACATTCCAAGCTAATGCTCCAGAAGGGAAAAACCCTGAACGGTTTCCGGGACCAAACTTTGTAGAGGTATCTCTACGTGCGGTGAATGTAGCTAGATATTTATCATTATAGATATAATTTACTCTGGTAAAAAGTGAATTTAATCCATTCTGGTTATGTGCACTCGAAGGAAATTCTACAAATTGAGCTGAACCTGTATTAATCAAATTCGAATCATCTGGAAAACCCCTATAAGTTAAACCATTATATTCTACCCTAGATTGGTCCCATGAAACACCTAATACAGCATCTATTCTGTGATTATTGATCTTCTTAATAAAATTAATTGTATTAATAAAGGATGCTGACCAACTGATGTTACTTTGAGTATATAAAGTTGCTCCAGGCCTTCCAAAAGCATTTGCATTATAACCATTGTTATATGAGGGAACGAAAGATTCTGTATCATCATCATTTGAACTCAAGTTAATTTGTGATTTAAACTTAAAACCGTCAAT
>NZ_LZRN01000089.1 GCF_001678675.1 Gelidibacter algens | reverse complement strand
CACAGCTGAACGAAACTCTGAAAATTCCTCGATTTTTTTTTGGTTTTAAGAACAAAACAGAAGATTGAGTTTTCAAGAAAATCAGTGCAGAATTGATCACTTTTTTAATTGTTTTATCTCCTTGAATATCGGAAGTTAAGTCGCTTATCAGGAAAATTTGTGCTTAACCAAAGTTCCTTCAAAAAAGTAATTCCCAAGTCTGAAAAGACAAAACCTTACGCCGAAAATCACTCTGATGTAAAATCCTTGAAAGACCAAACCGGATTTTTTTTTGCTGTTTAAGTGCAAAACCAGAAGATTGTGTTTTTCGACCGAATCCGATCTGACAGAAAAACAACTTCAATAAAACTGAATACGAAAAACCATAACAGAAATTAGTCTGAATTTACTAAATTAGACTTTTAAACAACAAGACGTCAGAATTCAAACTCGGGCGGAAAAGTTAAAAGCCGTGTACTAACACCGTGTACAAGCCATTGCTGGGACTGTGACCGTTTGGAAAATCCTGCGGATTTCCCACAGTCACGTCTTATTAGGATTGGTTCGTTCCATCCGTCGCAACAGCTCGTACACATAAACGTTGCCACACATTCCCCACACAAGAAAAACCTGTTAATTTCTTGAGATAACGAGTAAAATGTTTGTGTAGGAAAATTATAGTAAATTTGACGTTAGTCAGAATTTGAGAAAAATTTCGCTAAATGATAAAATTTGGAAATGCTAATACCCAAGAATTAAGATAAACTAAAATAATGAGCGAAGAATTACGAGTTTTATGTTGCTTCTGCGGAAAGGATTCGACATTTCATAATTCAATTGAAATAACCATACAATGCGATAAGAATACTGACGAAGTCCAGGCAGTTTATGCTCACGCTAAATGTCTTAATAAAGTTTTGCATAGAAGTGTACCGAGAGGATTTGAATTTAAAACGTGAAAATCATTACGCCGAAATCTACACAGACCGAAAAAATCGTCGGAATGGACTTAAATTTTTATTTTGATTTTTAAGTGCAAGTTCGAAAAACTGTGTTTATCGACTAATTTTAATCTGAAATATGGAAAAGCATAAAGAAATTCAACTAAAATTTACTAATTTGGATTTTTAAAAAACAAAACGTCGTAATTTTTCGGACGTGCGAAACAAAGCGTGGAAAGGAAAAAACGTGTGGCAACACCGTGTATAAGCCATTGCTGGGTCTGTGCTTATCTGGAAAATTCTTGGGAATTTTCCAGCGGAGTTTTGTACTTTTAATGGTTCGTGTGTGAGACACGCAACGGCTCATACACATAAAACGTTAGCACACAGTTGTCCGCTCAAGATAACACAGATAAACGAGAAAATTTTTTGATTTTTAAGAGCAGAAACTGAAAAACCACACCGAAATTAAATTAGATACGGAAAACCAAAACGGCGGAATTATCACTCGTGTGAACAATTTTATTTCTTGGCCTTCCACTAATAAATCCCATCACTTGGAAAACCTGTGCTTGACCAAAGTTTGGGCAAAATTTTATTTTAGATATACGCAGAAATCAAATCTAACGGGAAAAAACTGCGAAAAGGAACCGAAAATTTTTTTGGTTTTTTAGTTGCAAAACCGAAACTTTGCCCTTCCCTACAATCTGAAAAAAATATTTTAAAAATCATTGCGAAAAATGGCAACGGAATTTAAAAGGAAATAATTAACCTGGATATTTAAACAAAATTATGTCGGACTATACTCTGTAGTTAAAAAATAATAGTGAAGGAAAGAATAAACCGTGTGCTAACACCGTGTATAGACCATTGCTGGGTCTGTGCTTTATTTGGAATATTATCGGATTAACCCAAAGTTTGTCTATATTTGGATTGGTTTGTGTGTGAGACACGCAACGGTCCATACACCAAAACGTTATAAACAAGTTGAGAAAAACCCTACAAATATTATTTATCATAATTGGATTAACATCTTGCAAAGGTCAAGAAGTTAGCGGAATTTGGATGTCATATAAAAATCGTGTCATTGAAGAAGGTCAAGTAACTACTTCGAGAAATGAAGGTATGATTATAGATTTTGACAAACAAACTGTTGGAAATATATCATCTGACACAGTAGTAAGTGTGAAAATCGATTTTAAGGAATCCAAAATATTCTTAAATTCAGATACGTTAAACATTGACTTCAAAACTTACGGAAAAGATTCTATAGAAATAGATTTTGGACAGAATATGATGCACGTTTTTAGACCTTTAAATCTGGAGCATAAATTAACTACAGATAAAGAAGGTATAATAGAATTTCTTATTCAAAATGAATTTCAAAAAATCAATGAGCATTTAAGTTTAAAATTTTTGAATGACTTGCATTTCTATGCTACAATATTTGACCGAAAAAACGACAAACGCTTTTTAGAAAGCCAAATTGACACAAATGGTTATTGGTTTATTAAAGAATTAAAAGGTAATTTCTTTTTAATATTTGCGGTTGAGGAAATAGGAGAACAGAATATTTATCAAATTACAAAACTCACAAAATGTCAAATGGAATTAGAACCAATGCAGGAATATGGAGAATGGATTAATAATTTAGTCGAATTAAAAACCTGTTTATAACACCGTGTATAAACCATTGCTGGGTCTGTGCTCATCTGGAAAATTCTCGGGAATTATCCAGCGTAGTTTTGTATCTTTAATGGTTCGTGCTTTAACACGCAACGGTCCATACACAACAACGTTGCCCACAATTAAAAAAAAACTCGAACTGAATGTCAAAAGAGATTAAACAAGTTTGGTATGCAAGTTACGGTTCGAACATTTTAGAAAGTCGATTCCATTGTTACATTCTCGGAGGACAACCAAAAGGCTCAAAGAAAACTTACTTTGGTTGTACAGATAAAACCTTACCACAAGACAAAGAAGAAATTTATATCAAAAGTGAACTTTACTTTGCTAAAATATCTAAAAGTTGGAATAATTGTGGCGTCGGATTTATAAAAACCGAATTCAACGACAAAGTTCAGACTTTAGGGAGAATGTATTTAATAACACCTGAACAATACGCGGAAATTGTCAAACAAGAAACTAATCACGAAGGAAAATTAATTATTGATTTTAAAAAAGCGCAGGAAAAAGGTTCTCTGTATTTTCAAAGAAAAATCTTGGTATGGAAATTTACTTTATTTGGGAGACCATAATGGCAATCCAATTTTTACATTCACTAATGAAAAGAATTTAATGAAAGAGATAAATCCACCAAGTGAACAATATCTATCAACAATTATAAAAGGACTAAAAGAGACCTATAATTTAAACGAAATTGAAATAAAGGAATATTTTGAAAATTTATCAGGAATTAAAGGTCACGAAATTGAAAAAAAATTATCAGAATTAATAAAATCGGAATAAAATAACTGTGGGCAACACCGTGTATAAGCCATTGCTGGGTCTGTGCTAATCTGGAAAATTCTTGGGAATTTTCCAGCGGAGTTTTGTACCTTTAATGGTTCGTGTGTGAGACACGCAACGGCTCATACACATAAAACGTTCTACGCAATTTAAAGCAAATCAAGAAAATGAAGTTAAAACATTTAATACTAGGGTTACTTACAATAATTATTATTTCCTGTAATCAAAACGGAAAATATAAGCCAAATGAATTACGAAAAGTAACCAAAAAAGAATTATTGAAAAATGCAGAAAAACGACAGTCATATAATTTTGATAATGTAGTTTACAAAAATGAAAATGGAGTTGAAATTTCGCTCGATAGTATAAAAAACATTCAAAATTCAGGAGAATGGACTTTTGATAAATATATAAATAAAGAAAATGAACTTGTAGAGTTAATTTTAAGGAAAGCGACTGACGACGACAAAGAGTTTCAGAAAAAATTGATTGCAGTTTATGAAACAGAAATTATTGAACCTGTAATCCCAATTGAAATTGATTGCAATAATATTCAGAATATCTTGACCGAGGTTCATTCTCTCGACCAAGATATGCGACAAAACGGAAATGCAGGTAATATAAATATAGACCGAGAAAATTTGGTCAAGGTTATCAGTTTAATAGAGAAATGTGGAATGCCAACTTTAAATACAGTTAATAGAGAGCAAATGTCTGCAATTTGGTTAGTTTTTCAGCACGCAGATAATTATCATCGTAAAAAGTATTTATCACAATTAAAAAAGTCAGCTGAAAATGGAGATTTAAGTAAAAGTAAAATGGCACTTATGGAGGATAGAATTTTAATGTATGATAATAAGCAACAAATCTATGGTTCACAAATTACAGAAGACAGAGAAAGCGGAGCTTGGATGATTTATGATTTAGAAAATCCAGAAACAGTTGATAAAAGAAGAAAGAAAGTTGGACTTGGTTCTCTAAAAGAGTATGTTAAACAATGGGATATTGAATTTAACGTCGAGCAAGCGGAATAATAAACTGCGTAGAACAACGTATAAAAATAATAGGGCAATGAGTGCTTAACCCAATGATAAAGGCGTATTTGCAAGGTCGCCAAATTTTTAAATTTGGCTTATTGAACAAAAAAGATAATAAGAAAAATTTAAAAATTCGGCTTGTGCTATCCGAAAAGTGGTCGCGTTTTTTCCGCCCTACTATTCTTATACAAATCCGTTAGCACACAGTTGTCTGCTCAAGATAACACAGATAAACGAGAAAATTTTTGATTTTTAAGAGCTGAAACTGAAAAACCATACCGAAATTGAAATAGATACGGAAAAACCAAAACGGCGAAATTATCACTCGTGTGAACAATTTTATTTCTTGGCCTTCCAATAATAAGTCGCATCACTTGAAAAACCTGTGCTTGACCAAAGTTTGGGCAAAATTTTATTTTAGATATACGCGGAAATCAAATCTAACTGAAAAAACCGCGAAAAGGAACCGAAATTTTTTTTGGTTTTTTAAGTGCGAAACCGAAACTTTGCCCTTCCCTACCAAATCTGAAAAAAGTTTATTTTAAAACTCATTGCGAAAAATGGCAGCGGAATTTAAGAGGCAATTTTTAACCTGGATTTCTAAACAAAATTATGTCGGACTTTATTCTGTCTTGAGAAAAATAATAGCGAAGAAAGAATAAACCGTGTGCTAACACCGTGTATAGACCATTGCTGGGTTTGTGCTTTATTTGGAATATTATCGGATTAACCCAAAGTTTGTCTATATTTGGATTGGTTCGTGTGTGAGACACGCAACGGTCCATACACATAAACGTT
>NZ_LZRN01000088.1 GCF_001678675.1 Gelidibacter algens | reverse complement strand
TGAAAATCGCGATAGACAAATTATTAATTATTGTATTGGCAATAACGACTTTAAATTGTGGCTCTCAAAAAACAAAAGGTGTTCAGACCCAAAGAGATTTATAAATCCAAACATTTAATCATAACACAAATTACCAAAAATTCATTTGAACACACCTCTTTACAAAAAAAACAAATGACTTTGGGAATGTTTCTTGTAATGGTCTCATCGTGACAAATAATAATGAAGCAATTGTGATTGACACGCCAACAAATGAAAAAAGTTCAAAGGAATTGATTCATTGGATAAAAGAAACGCTTAATTGTAAAATAAATGCAATTGTCCCAACCCATTTCCATGACGATTGTTTAGGTGGGTTAAAAGTATTTCAGGAAAATGATATTCCTTCTTATGCGTATTTAAAAACAATTAAGTTCGCTCAAGAAAATAAGTTTACTGTGCCTGAAAATGGCTTTAGTGATTCGCTCATTTTAAAAGTAGGCGATGAAACCATCATTGCAAAGTTTTTCGGAGAAGGCCACACAAAAGATAACATAATTTGTTATTTCCCATATGAGCATGTACTATTTGGAGGGTGTTTAATTAAAGCACGAAATGCAAGTAAAGGTTATCTAGGCGATTCCAATGTTAAAGATTGGTCGAAAACCGTTAAACGAATTAAAAAAGAGTACCAAGATGTAAAGGTTGTTGTTCCAGGACATGGAGATTTAGGAGATAAAAAATTACTTGATTATACAATTAAATTATTCAAGACTCAATAATATAATTTCTGTAAAAATGGTAATGAGGATATTTACTGTGCTTAACAATTATAGGTGCTTCGTGCAAATAAAAAAACAAATTAATTGGACGATAAATAATCTATATCCAACCCTTAAAATATGATTGAAATTATAAAAGTGAATATGTAAAATAATATATTATGAATAAAATGAAAGTATTTAAGGTCTTAAAAAAGATAGTAGTTACATTTTTTATTATTGATATGTACCTTACTAATTGTTGGATTAATTTACGAGAAACATTCTCGTTATAAATCAGAAAAAATAATGCCCAATGGTCAACTTGTTGAAGTTGCAAATCATAAACTTCATTATTACAAAAAAGGTGAAAATGGTCCTACTGTTGTTTTTGAAGCAGCTTTTGATCCAGCTGGACATCTTCAGTGGTACAATTTACAACAGGAAATATCCAAATTTGCCACGACGATATCTTATGATAGATCTGGTATATTGTGGAGTGAAAGAGGAGACAATCCAAAAACAGGAGAAAAAATAGCAGAAGAACTTCATTCATTACTTGAACAAGCGAATGTTTCCAAGCCTTATATACTAGTAGGTCATTCCTTGGGTGGAATGTTATTAAGAAGCTTTGTCTCCAAGTATTCAGATGAGGTTAGCGGTGTTATTTTAGTTGATAGCCAAACGCCGAATGATGAAGAATATCTTTCACCCGAGCTATACTCAATGGTTAATCAAGGACTGCCTGCGGGTTTTCTGAAATTTGCAAATGCCACAGGAGTTGCCCGTTTAATGTTCAAAGGGATGTTTCCAGACACTGGCGATTATAAATATCAGAATACAGTAATGCCAACCCTTATCCATAAAAGTGCCCATGGTGTTCTCGAAGAACAGGAAGAAATGAATAATTTGAAAAAAGAGGCAAATAAAATTAAATCATTTGGGTCAATTCCTTTAAGTGTCATTAGTGCAGGGGATAGTCAAAGATTTAGTAGTTTCATTAAAGATGAAAATTTAAAAATGGAAATGGTCAATGCTTGGGAAATGATGCAGAAAGATTTATTGAAGCTATCAACGAATTCCAAACAAATACGAGTGCCTAATAGTGGTCACTATATTAATCAAGACCAGCCAGATGTAATCATAGGAGCAATTAAAAGCATGATATCAGAAACCAAATTAAAATGATAGAACCTCTACTAAAACTAGAACTATTCGTAATGACATTCTTGTCTTTTAATGCGATTCATTCCCAAACTAACAAATCTTACGCTGACTCAATCAGAGTCAAATACAGTATTCCGGAGTTGAGTTATGCAGTTGTTAAAAGTGACATTATTCTCGAAATAGCAGCGACCGGATTCCATTCCATGAATTTACCTGACAGAGCAACCATCAATGATCGCTTTCACATTGGTTCAAATACCAAGGCAATGACCGCTTTTATAATTGCCAAATATGTTGAAGCGGGTAAATTAAGTTGGGATACTAATTTCTTTGATATATTTCCGAAATGGGAAAAATTCGCAAACAAGGAATATATGAATATAACATTAAGACAGTTATTGACACATAGGGCTGGAGTTCAGCCTTTTCAAGGAGAAGATACCGATCCTATATTTCCTAAATTTGAGGGTAACAATGAAAAGCGAAATAAGGAATTCAGTAAATTTCTACTAACTTTAAATCCTGTCACACCAGACGAGGGCACCTCATTCGTATATTCAAACGCAGGATACCAATTGGCAACGCTGATGTTGGAAAAGGTATCGCACAAATCTTGGGAGCAACTTGTAAAAGAGGTATATAATGACAAATTGGATATTCATGTTGAATTTTCATGGCCAGAAAATCAAAAACGAAAAGATACTTGGGGTCATTTATTTGATGGTAAAACATATACACCAGTACCTTCAGATTCAGATTATAAAATAGATTTAATGCAAGCATCTGGTGATATAAATCTAACATTACCAGATTATATAAAGTTCATTCAATTAAATTTAAAAGGTTTTAGTGGTGAAAGTAATTATCTTAAAGCAGATACTTACAAATACATTCATAATGCATCGATCGATTATGCCATAGGATGGTTTAATATTTTGGAGAATGAACGTCATTATTTTACCCATTCAGGAACCGATGGAACTTACTATTCATTAGTGACCATTGATAGAGAAAGAAATATAGCATACATATGTTTTACCAATAGTTTTTCCGACGATACCCAAATGGGTGTTAGAATGTTGATGCGAAAATTGGAGGAAAGTTGGAATGATAAATAATCTGAGCAGTAATAATTTTCAGAATAGTTGGATATCATGAAACAAACATGGATTTAGGAAAATTAAGAAATCATATCTGAAATATCTTTTAGTTATTGATAATTGAAAAAGTAATAGTTATAAAATTTTAAAGAATAACATTATTCATAATTTGTCGGTAATTTGAATAAAAATTCTTATTATCATAAAACATGAAGGAATCTATTTTAGCACTCATAAATAAAATTGGAAAATTTTCCGAAAAGGATTTATTACTCTTGACCCAAGAACTCCAATTTAGAAAGTTAAAAAAGAACGATTTTTTATTTGGAAGAAGGAATTATTTGTTCATCATTTTGGTATATCGTTGCGGGTAGCTTTTATCAATACCGTATCGATTCAGAATTAAATAAGAACATCATTGATCTTAACATTGCTGGTGATTGGGTAGTAAATCATAAAAGTTTTACTTCAAGAAACCCATCTATGTTTTCTATTCAAGCTTTTGAAGACAGCTCTATCTACGAAATTTCGATAGATGCTATTCATAGGTTAATTGGTCAGTCACAGTCATTTCTTCAAATGGGGAAGATTGTGGAAGAATCAACCTCACGAATCGCGTTTTTTGATAATAACTATACACCAGACGAAAGATATCTACATATATTAAAGAACAAACCTAAACTTATCCAGAAATTTCCTCAAACCATAATTGCATCCTTTCTTAAAATGACACCAGAAACATTAAGCAGGGTCAGAAAAAGAGTTTCTTAAAATAAATTTCTTTCTTGATTTCAATCAAGTGCTAATTTTCCATAATCTATAGACATTTGCATTTCAAAACAAATAATAAATCTATGGATACTAACTTTTACAAAAGCGCAGGATTTTCGCTGATTATAGGATCATTTATGGCTTCTGCCATTATGATGTTACATCCGGCAGGAGGAGACATAAACCATATTATTCAAATCTCTGCACTGTTACGGATTACTCATTCATTAGCTATTTTTTCTTTACCATTCATTTTATTTGGTTTTTATGGTCTGACCCACAAACTTTCAAACACATGGAGGTTATCATCTTTAGCTTTTATCATAATTACTTTCGGACTTTTTACAGTGATGCTCGCAGGTCTATTAAATGGTTTGGCCTTACCATATTTTCTTGGTAAATACTCGGAAAATGTTGAACATGATATTTCAATTGTAAAAACTATTGTAAATTATAACTTTGCGGTAAGCAAAGCTTTAGACTATGTTTTTATTGTATCGTTTTGCTCTGCCATAACTATTTATTCATTAATTACGATTGTCTCAAAACAAATCCCGAAATGGATTGGATACTTTGGTATTACAATTTTAATTTTGGTAATTATCGGCGCAATTACAAATTTTGAATTTACAGATATTGATGGTTTCAGAATAGTAGTTTTCAATATTGCAGGTTGGATTCTATTTTCAGGAGTTTCATTGATCCGTTCTAACAATAATCTAAATGAACAGAGAAAAAATTAGAAAAGCCTACAATGAATTAGCGGAAAGCTATAACAAATTAATAGACCATAAACCACATAATGCATATTATGATAGGCCTAATACGTTAAGTTTATTTGAAAGCGTTAAGAACAAATCAATCCTTGATGCTGGTTGTGGGCCTGGAAAATATGCCGAAATATTACTATCACAAGATGCGCAAGTGACTGGATTTGACTTGAGTTCAGAAATGATAAAATTTGCTAAAAAAAGAAACACAAATCAGGGAACATTCTTTGTTCACGATTTAAACGAACCTTTGACAATGCTAGAAGACAATTCTTTTGATTTTGTTTTGTGTGCATTGGCTTTACATTATTTAGAAGATTGGAGTTTATCTATTAAAGAATTCCATAGGGTTCTTAAAGAAAAAGGACAATTGATCATCTCAATTGAACATCCTTTTTTTGAGTACAACTATTACAAATCGACGGAGTATTTTAAAACAGAACCCGTAAAATGTACTTGGCGAGGTTTTGGTAAACCTGTAGAGATTAATAGCCATAGAAGACCTCTTGGCGAATGCTTGGCATCAATAACGGAAAACGGATTTTACATTGACAAATTGATTGAACCAAAACCTTTAAAGGAATTTGAGAAATTAGACCGAAAACATTACAAAGAACTAAATGAATTTCCAGCTTTTATGTGTATTAGAGCGATAAAAAAATAGGAAATAGTGTGGGAATAAGGTATGATTGTAATGCGATAGTCAATT
>NZ_LZRN01000087.1 GCF_001678675.1 Gelidibacter algens | reverse complement strand
AATAACACAGAATGGATCTCACCGGTCAACAATAGATCAACACGTTAAATTAGTAGACACTTCCTATTTAATACAAAGTGTTTTGTACCAGTTGTTAGATGTTATTGCATGGTTTAAAATTCATATTAAATCCAAGCCAAAAACAGAAAACTGGACAAGGACTATTGAAAGGGAAAAGTCTCAAGCAGATATTATAAAAGGGATAGTTATCAATTTGAGTGTCAATAAAGGTTTTGCATTTCTACAACCTAATGATGGTTCGGACAATGTTTTTATTCCTCCTCATCTTGTCACTGAGAATAATTTAAAGGAGAATGATATTATTACTGGAGAAGTAGAAGAATACATCGATAATAGAACACAAGAATTAAAAAAAAGAGTAAAAAACTTATAGAATAATATGACCAAATAAATAATTACAAAAACATAAGTAAAGCTCTGTTTTCAAAAACATTTCCAGGCATTCGAACGCTACTATAACCTTAACTTCGGATTCTAAAAAAACTTTACAATAAAATCAATAATGACAAGAATATATACTAATAACTACCTAACAATAAGTAAGCATTAATGGCAATAAAAAAATCAGAATTATACAGCTCCCTTTGGGCAAGCTGTGACGAATTAAGAGGCGGCATGGACGCCAGTCAATATAAAGACTACGTATTGGTCATGCTCTTCCTAAAATACATCAGTGATAAATGGGCAGGACAACCTTATGCGCCAATTACAATTCCTGAGGGGTCGAGCTTCAAGGATATGGTGGCACTTAAGGGAACAACCGATATTGGCGATCAGATCAACAAAAAAATTGTAGGTCCGATTGCAGAAGCCAACAAACTGGCTGATATGCCGGACTTCAATGATGTGTCCAAACTGGGCAGTGGCAAGGAAATGGTGGATCGATTGACCAATCTAATCGCCATTTTTGAAAAGCCTGAATTAAACTTCAGTAAAAACCAGGCGGAAGGCGACGATATCTTAGGCGACGCCTACGAGTATCTCATGCGCCATTTTGCTACGGAAAGCGGAAAAAGTAAAGGGCAATTCTATACGCCTGCTGAGGTAAGTCGAATTATGGCAAAAATTATCGGCATCAATGATTCTGAAACTTCGGCAGATACCACCGTTTACGATCCCGCTTGTGGCTCTGGGTCTTTGCTTTTAAAAGTGAGTGGCGAAGCCAAAGGGAAAGTTACACTTTACGGACAGGAGAAAGATGCAGCCACTTCAGGTTTGGCACGTATGAACATGATTCTGCACGATTATCCAACCGCAGAAATTAAGCAAGGAAATACCTTAGCAAACCCATTGTTTTTAAATAAAGAGAACAACCTAAAAACCTTCGATTTTGTAGTTGCCAATCCGCCATTTAGTGATAAGCGTTGGAGCAATGGGCTGACATTACCTGACGATAATCCTTACAATCGTTTTGCAGATTACGGCGTGCCACCAGAAAAAAATGGCGATTATGCTTTTTTACTGCATATCGTTCGTTCTTTAAAACGACATGGTAAAGGCGCGGTCATCTTGCCTCACGGCGTGTTGTTCCGCGGGAATGCCGAAGCTGAAATCAGAAAAAACCTGATTAAAAAAGGGTATATCAAAGGAATTATTGGTTTGCCTGCTAACTTGTTTTACGGTACGGGGATTCCAGCTGCCATTATCGTGATTGATAAGGAAAATGCTCAAGACCGAAAAAGCATTTTTATGATTGATGCTGGAAAAGGTTTTGTTAAAGATGGTAATAAAAACAGACTTCGCGAACAGGACATTCATAAAGTAGCTGATGTGTTTAATGCCCAAAAAGAGATTCCAGGTTTTAGTAAAATGATTGCTTTGGAAGCTATAGAGGCTAACGAATACAATTTAAACATTCCAAGATATATCGAAAGTCAAGATACGGAAGACATCCAAGATATTGAAGCCCATTTAAAAGGCGGTATTCCTAATGCCGATATCGAAGCTTTAAAAAATTTCTGGGACGTGTATCCATCTTTAAAACCTGCAGTGTTTTCGGCTTTGCGCACCAACTATTCCAAACTCACAGTTCCTATCGAGCAGATAAAAGATGCCATTTTTGAGCACGAGGAGTTTGTGGCATTTAGCGAAGAAATGGATCAATTATTCAACACTTGGAAAACTGAAACTACCCAAGCCTTAAAAGGATTGGAAACGGGTTTTAAGCCCAAAGAACTCATTCATGATATTTCCGAAGATTTATTAAAACGATATAAAGGCAAGCCACTGATTGATGCTTATGACATGTACCAGCATTTAATGAGCTATTGGTTTGAGGTCATGCAGGACGATTGTTACTTGATTAACCAAGATGGGTGGGAAGCAAAAACGCATCGCATTATTGTTGAGGGCAAAGGGAAAACTAAAAAACAGGTGGACAAAGGATGGGGCTGTGATTTGATTCCGAAAGAATTGGTTATCGAGCGCTTCTTTAAAACAGAAAAAGAGGCTTTAGAAACCTTACAGACGGAAAAAGAGTCCATAGCAAGTAGCTTAACAGAGTTAGAAGAAGAGCATAGTGGCGAAGATGGCGTTTTTGAGGAAATGGAAAAAGTGAACAAAGCCAACGTAAATGCCCGCTTGAAGGAACTAAAAGCACAAAAACAAAAATCGACTGATATTATTGAAGAAGCTAAAATTCTAAATAACTACCTAAAGCTCCTCGACAAGCAAACCGAGACCAATAAAAAAATAAAGGAAGCTGAAGCCGAGTTGGATAAAAAATTGTACGCCAAATATCCAAAACTAACGGAGACAGAGATTAAAACCTTAGTAGTGGATGATAAATGGATGGAAACTATTGAAGCTTCAATAAAAGATGAAATAGATCATATCAGTCAACATTTGACCAATCGTATTAAGGAATTGGCAGAACGCTATGACCAAACTTTACCTGAAATTGATGTCAGGCTGAGCGCAGTCGAAGCCAAAGTAAATGATCATTTAGAAAAGATGGGACTGGTATGGAATTAACAAAAACTAAATATAAGCAGACGGAAATTGGTTTAATTCCGGAGGATTGGGAATTAGTGCCTTTTGATAGCATCTTTTCCTTTTATTCCACTTCTAATTATTCAAAGGCTCAAATGTCTGAAGCCGACGAAGTTGGATGCATCCATTATGGCCTCATTCATGCAATTAAGAATACGAATTTCGACTTAAAGAGTGGTGTCAAATACTATGTTACTTCTGAACAAGCAAAATATGAATTTGTTCGTGATGGAGATGTGATTATGGTCGATGCATCAGAGGATTTAGAAGGTATAAATAAATCAGTTGAAATTTTTGGTGTAGGAAATAAAAAATACATATCTGGACTTCATACATATTTACTAAGAGATAAGAAATATTTACTCGCTGATAATTTTAGAGGCGTCATTTTAAATTCACAATCTGTAAAGAATCAAATGTTACAACTTGCGGTTGGAATGAAAGTATTTGGAGTTTCAAAAACTCAATTAATCAATGTTAAAATTCCTCTCCCACCTCTCCCAGAACAAAAAGCCATCGCCCAAGTCTTAAGTGATACCGATACTTTAATCCAAACCCTGGAACAAAAACTTGCCAAAAAAAGAGCCATCAAACAAGGCGCTATGCAGCAGTTGTTGACGCCGAAGGAGGATTGGGAGGTTAGGAAGTTGGGAGAAATATCACACATTAAAACTGGTAAAAAAAACAATCAAGATAAAATATCTGATGGACAATATCCTTTCTTCGTTCGTTCCCAAAATGTAGAAAGAATAAATTCTTATTCTTATGATTGTGAAGCAATCCTAATACCTGGGGAAGGAGGAATCGGAAGTATCTATCATTATATAAATGGAAAGTTTGACGTTCATCAACGCGTTTATAAAATAAGTGAATTTGTACAAGATGTTTTGGGTAAATTCATTTATCTCTATATGAAGAAAAACTTTAATAGTCATGCAATGAAGAACTCTGTTAAAGCAACCGTAGATTCTCTAAGATTGCCGACCTTTTTGGAGTTTGAAGTTTCTGTCCCTCCAATTCAAGAACAAATCCGAATAGCCACCATTCTTTCCGATATGGATTTGGAGATAGGGCAATTGGAGCAAAAGTTGGAGAAGTATAAACTGCTAAAACAGGGGTTGATGCAGGAGTTGTTAACGGGGAGGATTAGGTTGGTGTAATTAATTAAACTTAAATTTTTAAAATGAATAAAATAGAATTAAAACCTGTAGGTAAAATCATTTTAAATGAAAATACACCTGATAGAAATCCAAGATTTGAGCACTATTTAATTCCATATTACCAAAGGGGATATAGATGGAGTGAAGAACACGTTTCCGCATTATTAGAGGATATTCATAATTTTATGCTGACAGACGAAAAAAAGTATTGTTTGCAACCTATCGTAGTCGTACCTGCAACGGATGAGAATGGATTAAATGTGTGGGAAGTAATTGATGGACAACAGCGCTTGATTACTATGCATATTATTTTTAATTACCTAAATAGGCCAAAATATTCTATACTATTCGAGAAAAGAGGGAAAAGTACTCAGTTTTTAGAAAATCTATCTCCTGAAACATTTAATGATGGAAACCCAGACTTTCATTTTATGAGTCAGGCTTATGGTACTGTTAAAGATTGGTTTGATGATAAGACAAAAAATGATGTAGGTTATATAGATGAGTTCAATTCCACATTAACTAAGAAGGTTGAAATCATCTGGTATCAAATAGAGGAGTTAAAGCAGCTTATAGACCTCGATGAAATTGAAAGTCGAAAAATTGATATTTTCAATCGATTAAATATTGGAAAGATTCCTTTGACAGATGCAGAACTTATTAGAGCATTGTTACTTTCTAAAATAAAACATGGTTTAAGTGATCGTGAAGCTATTTTAAGGCAAGCTGAAATATCCAATGAATGGCATCGCATAGAAATGGAACTTCGTCAAGAAGATTTCTGGTACTTCCTTCATAATAAAGCCTTAGAAGAAACTTCTTCTACCATCGAATTTATCTTTAAACTAATAGCAAACAACAACCATAAAAAATATTCAACTTATTTATGGTTTGAAAAGCAGGTTAAATCTGAAAGCCCAGAAGATGAAAAGAAGAATGCTATAAAATTATGGAACCTCACTAAAGAAAATTTCGGTAAACTTAAATATTGGTTTAGAAAATAATGAACTCTATCACCATTTAGGATTTATTTTGGCATTGGACGATAGTCCAACAAAAACAATCCGTAATATGATAGAAAATTCTAA
>NZ_LZRN01000086.1 GCF_001678675.1 Gelidibacter algens | reverse complement strand
ATTGTTGTCCGATAAAAAAAGAAGCCAAATGAATGGCTTCTTAAAAAATCGTAATTTGGAGTTGCAAAAAACTAAAATACGATGAGTAAAAGTAATTATTTTTCCAGTAAATCTGTTTTCGGACAGCTGATTTCTTTAATAGATGATTCTTTGATAAGAAGAGAGGTCAAGAAATGTGATTCAGACCGTTACACCAAGCGATTTACCACAAAGGACCATTTGATAAGTATGCTTTTCTGTTCGTTCTCAAAGTGCACGTCATTGCGTGAAATATCTGGAGCAATGCTGGGTCTATCGGGAAAAACGAGTAGTTTTCAGCTAAACCATATTCCCAAAAGGAGTACTTTATCTGATGCAAACAAGAAAAGGGATGTTTTGGTCTTTGAAAATATCTATCATCAATTGCTCAAACAGTATGGTGGTTTCTTATCGGACAGCCGCATTAAAGATGTCATAATAAAGCAGGTCAAAATTTTCGACAGTTCAACAATTAGCCTTTTTAGGGACATTATGGGTTGCGTTGGCAGAAATCCAAAAAGCGGAAAAAGAAAAGGGGGAATAAAAGTACATTCTGTTATCAACGCAGATGAAATCGTACCGAGCTTGGTCTGGTTCAGTGAAGCCAAAACACACGATCATAAATTTTTAGAAAAGCTAAAATGCGATGAGAACACCATTTATGTTTTTGATAAGGCATATAATGATTACAAGGCTTTTGAGCATTTTACAGCCCATAAAACAGGATTTGTAACTCGCATAAAAGACAACGCATCGTATCTAAGTATCGAAAAATTAGATATTGGGGAACGGATCCATAACGGAGTTTTAGAAGATGAAATTATTGAAGTTGATGTAAAAAAAGGCAAGGAAATATCGAAATTAAGATTGAGGAAAGTGACGTTTTATGACCGCGTAAACAAACGAGAATTTGAATTTTTAACTAATTTGTTTGACTTGCGCGCCGATTTAATTGCTGCCCTGTACAAAATAAGATGGCAAATAGAAATACTGTTTAAACAGCTGAAACAGAATTTTCCATTGAAATATTTCTTGGGAGATAATGAAAATGCAATTAAAATACAAATTTATTGTGTTCTGATAGTCAATCTGCTATTGGCAGTGGTTAAAAAGAGATTGAAGCGCAGTTGGGCATTTTCAAATTTGGTCAGCTTCTGCAAAATCCACCTTTTCAATTACATCAATTTGATGAGATTTCTGGAAAACCCCGAAAAGGATTGGATAATTGACAAAGCTGAATCAGAACAACTAGTATTTAATCTGTGACCTGTTTTTCAAAAAAAACGAAAGATATAAATCAAAGCACTGAAAATCATATAGATAAAAAATAAAATCAAGCCGGTTTAATTTTTATCGGACATTAATGATTTATTGAATGCAAAAATAGTTGCAGGTTATATCTTGGTAGATAAGTAATTTGAGATTCTTAACAAAAACCCACTGCGCCAAAATTCATTATCATACTAAAAATTAATTGAAGAAATCAGGAGTCCAAACTCGTCAATATAAAATCAATCCTTATTTTTGCGCATGCAACACAACAAAGTCCTTATTTTAGATTTCGGGTCACAATACACACAGCTTATTGCGAGACGCGTTAGAGAGCTCAATATTTACTGTGAGATCTATCCATTTAACAAAATTCCAAACGACATTGACAGTTTTAAAGCGGTCATTTTATCTGGCAGTCCATCTTCGGTAAGAGCAGAAAATGCCCCACATCCTGATTTGTCAAAAATAAGAGGTTACATGCCATTGCTCGCCGTATGTTACGGCGCCCAATATTTGTCCCACTTTTCGGGCGGATTGGTAGAACCTTCCAGTACACGTGAATATGGAAGAGCCAACTTGACCTATGTTAAAGTAAAAGAACCGCTTTTTAATCATATCGATGCAGGTAGCCAAGTATGGATGAGCCATAGTGATACCATTAAGCAGTTGCCAACCAACGGCATATTGATTGCTAGCACCAAAGATGTTGAAAATGCAGCTTTTGTGATTGAAGGTGAACAAACCTACGGCATTCAATTTCATCCAGAAGTTTACCACTCAACTGACGGCAAGCAATTTTTAGAAAACTTTTTGGTTCATATCGCAAAAGTAGAACAAGACTGGACACCACAATCCTTCGTGGAGGAAACTGTTGAAGCATTACAAGAAAAAATAGGTAATGACAAAGTTGTGTTAGGTTTGTCAGGAGGTGTAGATTCTTCAGTAGCAGCCATTTTATTACACAAAGCCATTGGCACAAATCTCTATTGTATTTTTGTAAACAACGGATTGCTTCGAAAAAATGAATATGACAGTGTCCTAGCGCAATATGAAGGTATGGGACTTAATGTAAAAGGTGTGGATGCTTCGGCACGTTTTTTGGATGCACTTGCAGGATTGAGCGATCCGGAATTAAAACGGAAAGCCATAGGTCGCGTGTTCATTGAAGTTTTTGATGATGAAGCACATCAAATAAAAGATGTAAAATGGCTGGCACAAGGCACTATTTATCCTGATGTGATTGAAAGTGTGAGTGCAACAGGAAGTCCAAGTGCTACTATTAAGAGTCACCATAATGTGGGTGGGTTGCCAGATTTTATGAAGTTGAAAGTGGTTGAACCGTTAAAAGCATTATTTAAAGATGAAGTGAGACGCGTGGGTGCTTCTATGGATATGGATCAAGCCATATTAGGGCGTCATCCGTTTCCCGGTCCCGGATTGGCAATTCGTATTTTAGGCGATATCACCGCTGAAAAAGTGCGTATCTTACAAGAAGTAGATGCCGTATTTATAGATAACCTGAAATCGTGGAATCTCTATGATAAAGTGTGGCAAGCGGGAGCAATCCTTCTGCCGGTAAATAGTGTAGGTGTTATGGGTGATGAGCGTACCTATGAAAAATGTGTGGCCTTAAGAGCTGTTGAAAGTACAGACGGAATGACTGCAGATTGGGTGAATTTGCCTTATGAATTTCTGCAAAAGACCTCAAACGAAATAATAAATAAAGTAAAAGGCGTTAATAGAGTAGTGTATGACATCAGTTCAAAACCACCAGCAACTATTGAATGGGAATAAAATTTCTGCGGAAACAAAAATCTCATAACTCATAATAAAGAACTTGAATTTAGGAAATTTCTTGTGTTTAGTCTAATGACAGGCAGAATCTCAGGAATATAAAAAAATAACGATGAAAAAACTCATTTTAGTTTGTCTTATAACGTTGTCTTGCAGTTTGTTTGCAAATGCGCAAAAATTTAAGTCACACACTGTAAAACAAGGAGAAACTATAGAGATTATTGCAAAAAAATATCAAGTTTCTGTCTCTGATATTTATACATTAAATCCGGATGCTAAGAAAAAACTGACCACAAATACGGTGTTGATCATTCCTAATACCTCAAACCTATCTTCCAATGCCTCAGTTGAAACGAAGGAACTTATTGGTTATGAAACCCACAAGGTTAGACGTAAGGAAACACTGTATAGCATTTCAAAAGAATACCGCATTGAAATTGAAGATATTAAAAAGCACAATAAAAGTCTTTATGCCGACAACCTAAAAAAAGGGGATAAAATCAGAATTCCACGATACAAAACATTTGTGTCCAATGTGAAACCAAGCAATTCCCTTAAAACCTACGAGGTACAACCTAAAGAAGGTAAATGGCGTGTGGCTTATAAATTTGGAATCTCTGTAGCAGAATTGGAAACCTTAAACCCAGGAATGAATGAGGTTTTGCAACCAGGAGAGCTTGTCAATGTCCCTAATACTGCCGATGAAAAAGTAATTGATGATAACTTCAACTATTATACGGTTCAAAAAAGTGAAGGTTACTATCGTTTAAAGGTGAAGTTAGGTCTAACCCAAGAGCAATTGGAAAAGCTAAATCCTGAATTGAAGTCAGATGGGTTAAAGGATGGTATGGTATTAAAAGTGCCTCAAACCACACAAGTTGGTGAGATAAAAGGAAAAGTTGAAGAGACGATCCTCACAAATAATTTGAACAATTTAAAGACCAAACAAATTGCTGTGATGTTGCCATTTCGTTTGAGCAGAGTGGATACAGATTCTGTGCCAGAAGCCAAAGACTTGATAAAAACAGATAGACGTCTTTCTGTGTCTCTCGATTTCCATTCTGGTGTTTTGATGGCAGTAGATTCTGCCAAACAATTGGGTATTTCAACAAAACTAAAAGTATTTGACACTGAGGATCAATTGTCTGAAGTTTCAAAAATCTTAAACAGCAATGATTTTTCTGAGTATGATGCGGTCATTGGTCCACTAATGGCTAATAATTTAGACCGTGTGGCGAGAGCATTGGAAAACGACATGGTGCCGGTAATTTCTCCAATAACCAAACCAGACCAGTTGTTAGCAAATGTTTTCCAAACCATTCCTGAAACTCAAATGCTCGAAAATGCAATCATCAACTTTGTAAAATCAGATTCTCTGAAACGCAATGTGGTAATCATAGCCGACCATTCCCATAGCGCAATCAGCAATCGTCTAAAGTCGGAATTTGCGGGGGCTAAACAGGTTTTTTCGAGAAAAAACAAGACTGGAAATGATGCCTTTTATATAATGGCTAGCGATTTAAGTGGTGCTTTTGCAAGCGGTAAAAATTATGTGTTCTTAGAAACTGCTAATGAAGCATTGGTGTCTACCGTAACGAGTATGCTTAATGGGTTGACCAATAAAAACCAAGATATTATTCTGGTGAGTACTAATAAAACTGAAGCATTTGAAGGTACTAATGTTTCTAACTATCATTTGGCCAATTTAAAATTCCACTATCCATCCCCAAACAAAAGCTCGAACTATGAGCAACCGGATAGTTTTGTAAAAGCCTATAAGAAGAAATATGGCATTGAACCCAATAAATTTGCGGCAAGAGGTTTTGATCTGACTTTAGATGTTCTTCTGCGTTTGGCGTCTGATGAAAATCTTTATAAGGCGTCTACCAATGCCATTGAAACCAAATACTCTGAAAACAAGTTCAGATATTCTAAAAAACTCTCTGGCGGATATTATAACGAGGCCGTTTACATTGTGAAATACACATCTGACCTCACCATAGAAGAAGCAAAATTATGACCTCAAAAGTTGTTTACCTTGGCGATTTGAGAACTGAATGTACTCATGAACAATCTGGAAACGCTTTCATTACAGATGCGCCTACAGATAATAATGGAAAAGGTTTGGCATTTTCTCCAACAGATACAGTTGCAACGGGATTAGCGAGTTGCATGATGACCGTTATGGGCATCAAGGCGAGAGATATGGAGGTCAATATGGCAGGTACTTCAGCAGAAGTGACAAAAACCATGGACAGCAATCCAAGACGGATTTCAAAAATTGAAGTGGTTATGGAGTTGCCATTTAAGGCAGATGACAAAACTAAAAAAATTCTTGAAAATACAGCAATGACCTGTCCAGTTCTGAACAGTCTCCATCCAGATATAGAAAAAGTCATCACCTTTAAATGGGCCTAAT
>NZ_LZRN01000085.1 GCF_001678675.1 Gelidibacter algens | reverse complement strand
GTAATAACTGGGATATTCAGCTTAATGTATGTTCCGTCAAACCTAATTGTCTGGGACAATTCAACGGTCACCTTTAATAATATTTTTGAACATCAAACACTCTTCCGAATGGGCCTTCTTGGCTATATAATTTGCTATATCACCTTTTTATTTTTACCATTGGTTTTATACAAATTACTAAAGCCAATTAATCATAAATATGCGTTATTGATGGTCGCATTGGCCGTGGTGAGCGTTCCAATGGCTCTAATAAATATCCAAAACCAATATAATGTGTTATCCGTAATGAGTGGTGAAAATTATCTCAAAATATTTTCAAATGAACAAATACAAGCACAAGTTTTACTTTATCTCAATCATTATGATAACGGTCACTTAATTACATCAGTGTTTTTTGGACTTTGGTTATTTCCTTTTGGTTATTTGGTATATAAGTCAGGATTTATTCCAAAAATTTTCGGAATATTCTTAATGCTTGGTTGTTTTAGTTATCTCATAAATTTTATTGGGAATACACTTTTCGTTAATTATCCGTCGCTTGGCATTGCTTCATATATACAAATACCGGCAAGTATTGGTGAAATAGGAATTTGCTTATGGCTCTTGATTATTGGAACGAAGCAAAAACGAGTCGATTAATTACACCAGAAATATATAATGATATATGCTAATTGAATCCTATAGAAAGCTCTATTCAAGAGAGCTTAAAAAACTCAAAATTGAAATTGAACTTTATAAGGATGAAGATAATCTATGGATTCGTGACAAGGAAATTGCAAATTCGGCTGGAAATCTCTGTCTTCATTTAATAGGGAATTTAAGCCATTTCATTGGACACGTTTTAGGTAAAACTGACTATGTCAGAAATAGGGAACTCGAATTTATAACCGACGATACTTCTAGAGAATATATGATTTATAGAATTAAAGAACTGGTAGAAATTGTAGACAATACTTTAAAAACATTAAATAATGATGAATTACAGAGAGATTATCCCATTTCAAAATTTGAAAGTACCGAATCAATAGAATTTTTGTTAGTCCATGCTCTTATGCATCTCAATTATCATGTAGGTCAAATAAATTACCACAGAAGGTTTCTCGATTTTTAATATTCTAAAGCTAAAACATTCAATTCTCGCATGAAAAAATCTATTAAATCAAAAAGTCAAATATATTTGAATTCCGTTGTTATTTCTTGGTTTTCAGTAGCGGTTGTAAGTCAGATTATTTTTGCGACATACGTGATACTATTTTACGGAAAGGCAACATTAAGTGGACATAGTGAATACTGGAATAAAATACTTCCTCATGGTTATGTTAATGGAGAGGTAATTGGCAACTTGGTTGTAGGTCTTCACCTGTTTTTGGCGGCAGTTATTATCGTAGGTGGTCCTCTTCAACTAATTACAAAAATCAGAAACAGGTTTCGAAAATTCCATCGTTGGAATGGTCGGATCTTTATTTTTACAGCATATGTATTAAGTATAACAGGATTGACAATGGTTTGGGGTCGAGGAGCTGTTGGTGGACTTGCACAGCATATTAGCATTAGCATCAACGCCATTTTGATAATAATCGCAGCGACAATGACTATTTTTTTCGCAGTCCGTAGAAATATCAAAATTCATAGTAGTTGGGCTATTCGACTTTATTTGTTGGTCAATGGTGTTTGGTTTTTTAGGGTTGGATTGTTTTTCTGGTTGTTCGTGAATAACGGGCCATATGGTTACGATCCCAAAACGTTTCAAGGCCCATTTTTGACTTTTTTGAGTATTTCCCAATATTCAATTCCTTTAATATTATTTGAATTATACCTATTTGCCAAAAGAAAAAACATAGCAATTTTGAATTATAGTGCATCTTTTATTCTTTTTCTTTTTATTCTGATTATCGCAATTGGAAGTTATTCGATAAGTACGTCTTTATGGTTTCCAATGATGGCGGAGTAAATCGAGAAGCAGTTTTAAAAAACATGATTATATATAATTCAATCTACTTAACTCTAATAACCATATTATTTTCCTTAAACCTTGTTCATAAGACGTTATTTAACATAAATACCAGATTAGGATGTTATTCTTATCCATTCCGTTTTTTTTAATATTTTTTACATACGATTAAAATAGTTCAAACAAAAATAGTATTCCTTAAATGGAAAAAATTGAAGTCTTTACTTGCAGGCGAGGTCGATTGTTTGATATTGTTTTCAAATATTTGTTTCTAAAATATATAGCATATGAGACAATCAATTACTATTAGATCTAAACATATATTCGTTTTAACGTTTAGTGCTTTATTTTCTATTCCTATCTTAATTAAAGCTCAAACTTTAGATTTGAACGCTTACACCAATTACAAAGGATATGAAACCTCTTTTAAAAATGGATTTATTTCCAAATTTGAATCTTCTTTATCGAAAAAATGGCATGGTAAGCATAATAATTCATTGAGCAGGATTGACGTTGATTATGATTACCACGGAATTACAGGAAGTTCCATGAATATTCCGCGCGCTCAATGTTCGGATTCTCAAGGTAATATTTACATTACTGGCAGTAGCGGTAATATCGAAAACAATTCAGGAGATATAACAACCATTAAAGTGAATTCTACGGGAGATATAGAATGGACATTAAGAATCCCTTCACCTGAATTTACAGTAAATTCTGGGACTGAAATTGCCATGGATAGCGATGGTTTCATTTACATAGTGGGCTATTTTTGGAACCAAACGAGCACAGATGTCATTGGGGTTAAAATGAGTAATGACGGAGAGCTTATTTGGCAGACTATGCTTGGCAATTCAAGCAGTTTTGATGTCCCTGCATCATTAACAGTTAACGGGCTTGGAGAGATGTACATCGCAGGGATAACATATCATAATTCAAAAGTCACATATTATATTTCTAAAATAAATAGCAATGGTCAAATTGTTTGGGAAAATATAGAAGACGATTTTCCAAGTCAAACTTGGAACGAACCTAGAATGATACATTACGATAGTAATGGAGATATTATCGTTTGTGGCACTGGTTTCGATGAAGACTTAAAGAGCAAAACAGTCACTGCAAAATATAGTAGTGATGGGTCACTAATTTGGAAAATTTTTAAAACTCATGAGGCAATCATTAATAATGAATCTATAATTACTGATGGTTGGCCAACTGATTTCGTAATTGACAATAATGACAATATTTATGTGGCCAATAATTTCTCATTAGAATTTTATTATTCATCTATGACTTTAAAATATGATTCTAATGGTGTTGAATCTTGGAATCAGATCTATCAGGTAGATGAAGAAAACACACGTATTACAAACATCTTCTACAATCAAAACTTAATATATTTAGGAGGATATCATTATGGAGGGGTAGCAGATGGTTTTACTGTGTCATCTTTGAATTTGGATGGAAGTTTAAACTGGATAGAAAATTCTATTGATCAATTGTCACCTTCAAAGGTTTCTATGTCAATGGATAATAACGAAATTTATTTGAATTCAATAGCATTTGATGCAGAAACTTTTGGCAGCATATTTTATTCGTCAAATTATTCTTTGATTTCAGGTAATTTGATTAATTCCAATACCTTCGACTTTGATAATTTGGATCAAAATTTCACTATCAATGATTTTTTTGAAGTTATAAATTATAACGATAGTAAAGCTCTTGTGTCATCAACATTTTATGGCCAATTAGGAAATGTATATGAAGTACGAAAGATTAACAATTCAGATAATTCACTTCTTTGGAACACAAAATTCATGTTGCAGAATTCATCAAAAACTGAAGTGCTGGAGTCTGTTGGTGATTCAAATAGTAATGTCTTTAGTTTGGTTCGCAGTTTTTATGTTGATGCGGACAATCCCAATGCTTTAAAACAGAAAAGCTACATATTAAAGCATGATGCCAATGGCAGTTTCATTTCAGAGGATTTAATTGATGATTCTGGGTTAACTTCAGTCAGATTAGTAGTGGATAAAAATGATGATGTGGTTGTTATGATTAAAGAAGGGCAATCAACTGAACTGAAATTAAAGAAATTCACAAATTCATTGCAATTAATTTGGGGAACTACATTGAATCTAAATAGTTTTCAGTCAGAATTGATTAGCACGGATAGTCAAAATAATATCTATATCGTGAGTGCGACGGAGACTCAAATGGTTCCTTTCGTAACAGATATTCACGTTTCCAAATACTCTTCAGATGGTGATTTCATCTTTGCTAATGCGTATAGACCAGATGATGAATCCTTTAGCTATAATTATGCCACGAAGATTCTCTTCGACGAAAATGACAATCTGTTCATCGGTGGAACATCAACATCAGTAAATAACGGAACAAATGTTCCAACACTCATAAGTATATCACCTTCAGGAAATACAAATTATTTTATGATGTATACAATTCAAGATTATTCTTCATCATTGGTGGATTTACAATCTCATAACAATGAGTTTTATCTTGGAGTAAGTTCAAGTGACCCACAGAGTTTCTCTAGCGGTATCCATTTGATTAAGGTAGGATCACAAGGTCAACTGTTATGGCAAACAGCATATTTCGAAGCGGATAAAAGTATTTTTTTAAATAAACTGTTATATTCTGCGAATGCAAACTCTTTTTACACGGTTAATTTTAAAGGAGGATTTTTTGATAGTAACCTTGAAGTGGTTTCATGGGATTTAAATGGTGACTTGTTAGGTTCTTATATTCTGGACGATAATAATTACTATCAGGATGCATTTTTAGATGCCCAAAGCCTATATGTTTTAACTCAAAATCAAGATGATTTTAATTTCCCAAAAAGATTAATAAATTGGGCAGGTCCTTTTATTTCTTCCAAAGTAACAAAGATAAGTTTTGACCTTTTATCTGCTGAATCATTTGATTTTACAGGGCCAAATTATTCATTATTTGAACCCAAACAGTTAATTCCTTTGAATAATTCGAATCTATTGTTATCTGGAAGGCTGTTTCATGAGGAGTTGTTTTTCGAAGGTTTGAAGTTTTTTAGTATTCCCTATGATCAAATTTTGAGTGTGCCCACTTTTCCAGAAATTGAGAAATTGCGTTTCTATTGCTATCCTAATCCGACTGTAAATTCTGAAACTAACATTTCATTTAATTTGAAAGAAGCAGAACTTGTCAGGGTTAGTTTATATGATATCAATGGTAGGTTTTTAAAAGAAATGGTTAATAAAGTATTTAATCAAGGAACAAACAAAATGAAGATTAAATTAGATTCCCTTTCCAAAGGAATCTATGTCTTGGAACTTCAAAAAGACAGTGGTAAATTGACTACAAAGTTAATAGTGACTAATCAGTGATTGAGTAAATCAGGAAGTAATGCTAAAAATGATTATATAAATGATTCAATTTACTTAACTCATATAAACACATAATTTCCCTTAAACTTTCTGCAGTAGACGTTATTGACCATAAAAGCAAAACTAGAATGTAGTTAACTTCCTTTTCGTTTTTTCACTTAAGTTTTTCCTCCAATTGAAATCGTTCAAAAAAAAAATTAGTTTCCATAAAATAGAAAAC
>NZ_LZRN01000084.1 GCF_001678675.1 Gelidibacter algens | reverse complement strand
ACCATAAAATGACCATTCTTTCTTGGGTTATAACCTTTTTTTAAATCTGCTTGAGGATAGTGTCCAATTTCATTAATGCTATCACTTCTGCTTATACTATAAAACATAATTAAACACATATTAAATTAATTAATTCCCAAACGGGGTTTTATTACATCTCTGAAAAATGAATTCAAATTCTGACCACTATATAACGCTTCTTCAATGTAACCATTCAATTGATACACTAAAATATTTCATATATAGTAAGCATAGTACATTCCTTGCAATTATTTATTTTTAATAAATAGCTTTTATTCGTTTATCCATTTCCTCAATTTCTTGAAAAGCCATACCTGTAAAATTTTGTTCTTCAATAGCGTTTTTTAACCTTTCGGAAATATAGTATCCGTTGGTAAATGGAGCTTCAATAAACCGGAATAAATCCAAGTCCAGATCGCTAAAATCTACTACTAATTTATCATAGGAAACTGTTATATTTTCATTGGATTCGTTGAGTACTTCTTTTAAATTTTTGAAGCTCTCATAACTTTCTAGCCTAACAGGTTTGGTTGGTGTATTTTCAAAACGTCCGCCCCTTGGCAAAATCACAAAATCAGATTGCTCATATTTTATAAGATTATCAACTTTTGTTGGATAGGATAAATGGAAAAGCTGGTAATCAGTTAATATATTATCATTATGATGTACTTTTAAAGGCCAATGATTAAAGTCTCCAACATTAAATCCTTTTAAAAAGTCAATAAAATATTTTTTTAAAACTAAAAAAATATCATCTGAAAAAGGAATTACATGTAAATAAGTTGTGGGTTTTGATTTGTTTTTCATTATCGGTTCGGGAATATCCCACTGAATATTGATGGGCTTTTTTCGCCCGTCAATATATATGTTTTCTAAATCCCCAAGTTTGTTTATTCTTTCAGCCTGAGCGAAAACTCCTATCTCTTTTGTTTTGAAGCTATTTTTTAATTTATAATATTTCATCAGTTAACAGTATAATTTATTAAATCAGCTATTTGTCCTAAATTTTTGTCCGAATTATTTCTTATCAAATTATCCAAGTAGGAAATAAAATTTACTAATTCGTCATTAGCTTTATTGTAATCATTCCCTACAAATTGATTTATGTCTGTTAAAACTTGACTTACAGTATCACTATACCCTCCAATGGTGTTGTGACCCGTTAAATGATTAGTAGAAGGTAAAGGTATTCCATTTAATTTATCACTTATATGAAATACATTATCTGATTTTGCTGCTTTTTGTACTAACGGGCTATTTCTAAAATTTAGCGGTATTATGTGATGTGCTTGAATAGCACTGTCGGTAATATTGAGTATTTTTCGTAATTGAGACCTGTTATAACCATCAGACCCAAACTCTACTATTCCGTTAACGATATTTATTGGCAAAGGTATGTTTTTGGTAACGCCATTAACCGTTACTTTAACTATTTTTCTGTACTTTACAATATTGCCAACAATTTTAGTTACTGGTTTTAGAGCTTTACCTCCAGGAATAAGCCCAACAATCATAAACCCTGCTGTTTGAACTTTATCTTGTTCTATACCATCAAAGTCTTTTCTATCAATTAATATAATGGCGTCCTCTATATGTGTGGTATAGCACCCTACTATCTTAACCTTATCCCAAAAGGCAGTAAGTAAAAAATCTATATCAGCACTTGCATAAGTTGCATTTGGATATTTCCTGTATTTATACCAAATTTTTTGCCCATCTTTGACTTTACTTGTTTTAACCGTTTTTAGATTCTACAAATCACCAAGAAGAATACTATTAAAAGTTCCGTTCAGATGTTACATGAAATGCTCTTGAATTATATGCTCTGTGATGCACTAAATTTTTCGTTCTTTTTGCTCAAAGAATAATTTATACCTCTTAATTAAGCTTTCCCATAAGTTTTTTCTCGTTCACCACCCTGCAGCCATTCAGTTAATTTAATTTCTGCTGGCATAAATTCTATACCAGTACAATTTGCATCTTCTATCTCTTTTTTTAAATATTCAGAAACAATATATTTTACACCCCCTTCAACATAAAGAATGGAAAAAAAATCTATTTGATTATTCTTAATTAAGTTGAATTTTTCGATTAATAAACCATGTGGATAACCCTTTTCTTCTATAATTTTCAAATGCTCTTCAAACTCCGAAATAGAATTTATTTTAATTAACTTTAATTTATTAAACACATTCATTGTTTCGTAAATTGATGAATTCTTGAAATCTATAAGATTCATGTCAATCTCAAACATGTTTAAAACCCAATAATTATCAAAACACCTATTATTACGAATAACACTTGACGGAAAAAATTGCATTCCAGAACTTCTATGCTTTTCTAGGATATTCTTAAGTTTTGAACTTAACAATAATTTTTTGGTAAATCCCATTCCTACAACATCTATCAAATCAGTTACTTTTGAAGAATTATAAAGTATCGGATTCGCAGTTATAGGTTCAAAATCGATTTTTTCAAAATGTACATGTTCAATAAATTTTGGCTCATCCCAAACGTTACAGTTGTACTTGATTTCTTTTGTCTGCGGATAATGTCCAATGATTTTTCTATTTAAAGAATTCCTAATTACGTAATATTTCATATTCTAAAAAATCAATTCATTAATTCTGGTTGTTGGATTATTAAGTAAAGCTGTTCTAATATTTAAAATTAAAGTTGATATTGCAGTATATGCTTGTTCAGGTGTTGCATTTGTTGGTATAGCATCTAAATATTGTTGCACCAAATTACTATAATTTGGATGAGAACCACTATGAAAAGCAGTATTTAATGGAATACCGTTTAATGCCTCATTCATATGAAAAGCATTACTTGATAGGGCCGCTTTTTGAACAGCAGGATGTGTTCTTTTTGCCCAAGGTATTATGTGATGAGCTTGTAAACTGGAAGATGTTATTCCCAGAACTTTTCTTAGTTTTGAACTACTTCCAAATTCAATACCATTGGCGGTTATTTTCCAAACCAGCTTAATCTGAGTTCCTAATGTGCTTGCTGTAATTTTTAAACCATACTTTGTTGCCAAACTACCATATCCCACAAAAGGAATAGCACTTGCTACACTAAGCGTTGCATTTACACCATCACCTTCTATGGCATATATGGCTCCGTTTATTAAATCAGCAACTTCACCAACAACGGGTACCACACCAAAGACATCAAGTGCAATATGCACAATATCTTTTGAAGCTTCCCAAAATACCTTTGTATTAGACCATTCTGGATTTAATGATCTTAAAACTGCAACTTTAACTAAATAGTTAATAATTACTGGATCATGATTGTTGACATCTGATAAATCCAAGTCTGAATATTGATTCACAGAAAACAAAAATGCGCTGTCAAAGGTATTTTCAATTTTATTTTGTTCAAATGCTTCGAGCACAAAGGAGAGCGCTTTTGTGTCAGGCTCTATATCCAAACTCATCAAATCAATCATTTCGGAAATAAATCCTATTTTATCAGTTGTGAGAATAACTTCAGAGAGATAATTATTGATTTCGGCTATGGCTTCGCTGTCACGATTAAAGAATGCCCAATTGAACTGCTGAAAATTTAGGTAAAAGGTTTGTCCAAATGTTAAGGCTGCCTTAGCTTCGGTTTGGGAGAAATTAGAGAAATTATTTTGTTTTAAGAAGGTGTTTACCGTGTTAGTGATGTTGGAATCGGACTTATAGTATGCTCTTAGGCCAGCATCCAGGACGCCACTTTCAAAATTCTTCATTTGCCATGTGTACGCTTCCATGTTGGGAGCGGTAACTATGCCGCCATCTCCGCCACCAGATGTAATGCCTCCTTCTCCTGAAGGGTTTCCTGAGTCAAAATCACCATTTCCACCACCTTATCTGGGCAAGATCCATAAGTTATTTCTATGTATTCATCAAAACCTGTTGCACTACAAATCGGTTTGCCCGGATTTCCTGATCTATGTCCTTCTATCCCATTGCTGCAATCATAACTTATAAGAACATCGTCAACACAATCATTACTTAGCCGCAGTTGTGCCTCTGCATCAGATTTTATTAAATTATCTACATTAAATAAATTATTATTGATAATTTCAACGTTACCACTAAAATTCTGAGTTCTGTCAAATAGCCATTTATCGGAGGGTGTGTACCTCAAGATATGTGATCTATAAATAAATTGGTTATTATTTACTACAAGGACCAAATTATAAAATTCATGGTTCTTGGATTGGATTAAAATAGGGAATGTATATGTCGTGAAACTTTCTTTTTTGTATTTTAATAATGTTATCTGTAAGTATAGTTGCACTTGCGAATTCATCTGTGCTTTTATCATTTGAGCTTTTTTGGAAAGCGTTTTTATTTGTGTCAATGAAATGACTGTAAAATTCAAATTTACTATCTGTAGCAGAAATGTTAGATTTGAATTCGTCGAAAGAAATTTGTGTTATTGTCCTTTCCAGTTGCGTCTCTTTGAGCAAAGCGTCTTCATTTTCGCTACAATTAGTCAGTAAGATTGATAGTCCACAGATTAAAAGCCCGAGTTTTAAAAAGTAGTTTTGTTTTTTCATGTGTTATGTTATTAAGACTGATTATTGATTTTTATTTCTAGTTTAAAATCTCTGAAATTATGAGGTGTTATTCTTTTCTGAGAGTTTGTAAAAGAATTATGAATTGAAAAAGAGGGCAATGATGTTTCATATGATACGATTTTTGGAGTTTTACATCTCGGTAAATCTATAGCAATATTATATCATTCATTTACGGGAAAACCGTAAACTTGTTGTGGTAAAACCGTACTATGCTTATTTTATAATGAGTGCGAAACTTTTTTGAACCCTCTAAAGTTATTAACAAGTCATTAACAAATTTTCCGAGATTCACTGCTGTTGCTGACCTTGCTTGACATAATTGAAGAATAAATACAATGGTTGAAATTGAACTTAATTTTCAGCGGGTTCAAAATTAGCCAGACAAATTAGATTCTCAGACAATCTTTTATGACATTACTAAACAATCAATTATAAAGTAGTTTAATGCAATTTGAAATTTCAATTAATTTTAATGTTATTTTGAAAGCAACCTTTTCAACATTAAGGCATCTTATAAGTGAACTCAAATACTACAAAAAACATGAGAAAATTAAATGTAATGATGAAATCCTTAATGGTAATGACCACTTTTTTTCTGGTCAGTTGTAACACCGATGATGGCATAGAATGTCCTGTGGCGTTAACAGGAGAACTAAATGCTACAGAAACTGAATTTTCCGGTTCTTGGGAATTTACTGGCTTAGTGGCTTTAGAAGCAGTAGACATTACTGATGACAATACCGCTAACCCAGGCACTGATATCTATGCGCAGTATACAGAATGCCAACAGGATTTAGTTTATGATTTTATGAATAACAGAAACTACGCCTTCAAGCAAGGGTATTTGGCTGATGACTGTCAGGGCAAACAAACCTTAACAGGCACTTGGAGCCTTACCGGCAATGTGTTGACCTTTGTAGCAAATTGCGCATCCCAATCCACTGACATTGAAATGAGCGATGGGGGAGATTCGTTTTCTTATGAATCTTTAGTGAATATTCGCGATGTCAATAACTCCGTTAGGACTAGCAAAGTCACCTTCACTTTTGAAAAAATGCTTTTGTAATTAGACACACACCTTACTTAATAAAAA
>NZ_LZRN01000083.1 GCF_001678675.1 Gelidibacter algens | reverse complement strand
TGGATACTTCGGTTCGATTTGTGCCAGTGATTTCGGTTTCATAGTGCCAGGCATTTCGGTTCAAACTGTGCCACTTTTGCCTGTGTGGTAAAAGTCTATATCGGTTCGATTTGTGCCACAGTTCGACCTCGCTCACCGCAGCGCTTTGAAAGATCAAGTAATAATTACCTTGTCGCCAAAAAACGTGCGATATGGCCAACACACTTGATCCAATGGACTTAAAACAAATCATTTCCCTGCACCTAGATGGGTTCAGCAACCGTAAAATAGGCGCTACCCTGGGGATATCCCGCAACACGGTAAACAATTATATGCAGCTGTTCAAGGCCAGTGACCGTTCCCCTGAGGAACTGTTGGCCCGCGACAATGCTGCCCTGGAGGCACTCTTTCCTTCCAGTACCACGATAGCCAATCCCCGTTACGGTGAGCTAATGCTGTATTTTGACGGGATCAACAAAGCCCGGAACCATCCCGGTTTTACCTTTCTGTTCCACTACCAGGAATATGTGCAACATGCCAAAGAACCCTATAGTTATACCCAGTTCATGGAGCATTACAACCGTAAATACTCAAAGGTCAGGGGATCAATGAAACTGGAGCACGATCCGGGCAATGAGATGTATGTGGACTATGCGGGCAAGAAGCTGCAGATCGTGGACCGGGCCACCGGGGAGCTCATTGCGGTGGAGGTCTTTGTGGCCATCCTGCCCAACAGCCAGTACACCTATGTGGAAGCCTGCCATAGCCAAAAGAGAGCCGATCTTATCACATGCTGTGGCCATGCCCTGGAGTTTTATGGCGGGGTGCCCAAGGCCATCGTCTCCGATAATCTAAAGTCGGCCGTAACCCGTGCCAGTCGTTATGAGGCGGATATCAACCGCAGTTTTAAGGACTTTGCCAGGCACTACAACTGTGTGATCAACCCGACCCGTGGATACTCCCCGCAGGACAAGGCCCTTGTAGAGAATGCTGTCCATCTTGCCTATCAGCGCATCTATTATCCCTTGCGCAATATGACCTTCTTCTCCCTAAGCGAGCTCAACAAAGAGATCCGCAAGCTGTTGACAGCCTATAACAATCTACTGTTCAAAAGGAAACAGGCCAGCCGTCTGGAGCTCTTCCAGTCCATAGAAAAAGGCCATTTAAAATCACTTCCACTAAGTCCCTACCAGCTCAAGGACTATTGCCGTGCAAAGGTGCAGAAGATGGGATATGTGTACTTCTCGCCAGATAAAAGTTATTATAGCGTACCCTACCGCTACATCGGCAAGCAGACCCAGATCCATTATACCGCCACGACTGTGGAAGTGTATTACAACCATCAGCGGATAGCCCTGCACCAGCGTAATCCCAGTAAGGGAAACTACAACACAAATCGTGACCACCTGAGCAGTACCCACAAATATTATGTGGACTGGAGCCCTGAATTTTTTAAAAAGAAAGCTGCCCTGCACGGGGAAAATGTAGTGGCCTGTATTGATACCATCATTGCCTCGGGAGATTACCCCGAGATCGGTTACAAGCGTGCCATGGGACTTATCCAGTTGCACAGAGCCTTTGGCTCACAACGCTTGGACAGCGCATGCAAAAGGGCCATACAGGCAGATGCGGTCGCATACCAGCGCATCAAGAATATCCTGAAAAACAACCTGGACCGGTCTTCCCTGTTCTACCAAGATCTAGAACAAGACAAACCTCATATCCCCGTACATGAGAATCTCCGGGGAGCTTCGGCCTATCAATAAATATGTAACCAATAAACTCTATAATTATGAACAACAATCAAACCGTTGAAAAACTAAAACAAATGCGCCTAGGTGCCATGGCAGACTTACACCTGCTGCATATCAAGGAAAATCGCACACCGGATCTTACGGCCGATGAATACTTGGCATTGCTCACGGACCATCAGTGGGAGGACCATAAGGATCGAAAGATCCAAAGGCTCCTCAAGCAGGCATCCTTCCGTGGACAGGCCGATCTGGCGGAAGTGGACTACGCCCAACAGCGCAATCTGGACAGGAACATGTTCCTGCGTCTGGGCTGTCTGGATTTTATGAAACGAAAAGAGAATATTATTATGACCGGTGCCTCCGGAGTTGGAAAAAGTTATCTGGCCCAGGCCCTGGGGCACCAGGCGTGCATGATGGAATATCGCACCATCTATGCCAACACGGCCCGTTTATTAAAAAGACTGAAGCTCAGCAAGGCCGATGGAACCTATCTAAAAGAACTGGCAAAGCTCCTAAAGGCAGATCTGCTTATCCTGGATGACTTTGGTCTGCAAGGTTTTGACAACCATGCAAGAGAATCACTTATGGATATAATCGATGACCGTTACAACCGATCCTCCACCATCATCTTATCTCAAATACCAGTCTCCGCCTGGTATGACATCATTGGAGAAGGAACCATAGCTGATGCAATCCTGGACAGGATCGTAAACTCATCCCACAGGATCGACCTCAAAGGGGAATCCTTAAGAAAGGGAGCTTTAAAGAACGAATAACAATAATTTTTTATATAATTGCAAGATCTTTCAAAGTGGCACGGTTTGACCGAAACAGGTGGCACCATCACTCCGAAATAGCCAAGTATAGACCATTTTCCATCAGTATTACTGGAATTAGGCTTTTTGTCAAATATTGATGAAATGGATTATCTAATGAATCCAGATAACTATACTTGTATTGCGTTTGAAATTATACACGCCATATTAAAAAGTGAAGGGTTATGAAAAGGATAATAATTATGATATCAAAAAAGATTGCTAGCATAATAAGAGAAGTGTTTTGGTATATTTTTAAAATTTGAATTAAATAAAAAATAATTTATTGCCAAAAATAATTCAATATACCCGAAATCAACATTAGCTTTTTTATTACAATTCCGTATCCTTTTTTTCTTTCAATTCAAATTAAGTCTAGTTATACAGACAATCATTTTCTTCGGCAATAGTTTTCTCATGGATTTTATCAACCTAGTAGTATGCAACTTGCTTTTAACTACTTTATGCAGTCCACTTATTTGCTGAATTACATCATTCATCAAAATATCTCCTTAACTCATCGGTTTGTTATTGATAGAACTTATCCCATAAATTAGATTTGCCTTATAAAATTAAATATCAATAATAAAACTAACAAAATGAACAGAGAACTAGTATTTTTAAGAACATTCGCATTTGTAATATCAACTGGAATGATTTTCCTAATGACTTCCGGATTTTATAAATTTGGGAATCAAAAGTTTAGCGAAATTGATGTGGAAAGAATCAATATCGTAGAAAAAGACGGCACCGTTAAAATGGTCATTACCAACGTTGATAAATTTCCTAACGGAAAAGTTAAAATTAATGGAAGACCAACCAACGAAGACCGAAAAAAACGTTCAGGCATGCTATTTTTTAATGAAGACGGCATAGAATGTGGCGGATTTATTTATGATGGACAGAAATCTAAAAACGGTCACAGTTCAGGTCTTTCACTAACCTATGATCAATATGATGGCGACCAAGTAATGCAGTTGCTTAACGAAGATTATAAAGAGGGAGACCAAAGGTTTGTAAGCAGTAGCTTGATGTTTAATGACCGACCTTCTAAAGAATCACAAATTAGAACAGGAGAGCTAATGAAAGAGTTAGATATACTTGGTAAAAAAGACCCCAAAGCTGCAGAGGAAAAGTACAAAATGTATGAAGCACAAGGATTGTTAGGAGGTGCTCCTCGTATAATGCTTGGAAAATCTAGAAGCGAAAATAATGGCTTATTCCTTTTTGATAACATAGGAATGCCAAAAGCCATGTTTTACGTAGATAAAGAAAATAATGCCAAACTCGACTTTTTCGATGAAAAAGGCAATACCATTGCTTCTTTTCCTGAAAAGAAAAAATAGTTATCTTGATAAAAATAGTCCTGCAAAAATTGCAGGACTATTTTATATATTGTTGCAATTAATTTAGAATGAAAAAAGTCCTTGATAGAATAAATAGAAACCGATATTTTTTATTGTTTATTGTGCTTTTTGCTTATGCGCAATCTATTGATTCCCGAATTAGGGAAAGAACAGAATTGAATGCTTATACCTTCACTCCTGATGCCGCTATAGGCACCCTCATTTCAGTTTGCATTTTGTTTATAGTACTTATTTTTTTTACTAGACGCTGGCAGAAATCAGATATTTTCAGTACAACAGAATTATTAAAGATATTCAGTTCTTCCCTTATCTCCTACCTTCTAATAATGCAAACAATTAGTTTGGCGATTGCTTTTATTTTTGATAATATAGAAAGGAATTTCAATCGGGAAATCGTTACACTTACTACATTTTCTTATCTATTGGACGGGTTTATTTATGGTAGTTTTTTCCTTGCTTATAATTATTACAACAAAAACAAAAGAAACCAAGAGCAATTAGTAAAGTATAATAAGGCACTTTCCGAAAGTAGAATCAACCAACTCAAAACACAGCTAAACCCTCATTTTCTTTTTAATAATCTAAATGTATTAGACCAGTTGATTGAAGAAGACAAATACAAAGCATCTGACTTCCTAAATGAATTTGCGGACATTTACCGATTTGTTTTACAAACCTCGGATAAAAAAACCATCCCGATAAGTGAAGAATTAACCTTTGCAACACAATACTTCAACCTGATACGACACAAATACGGAAATTCGTATCAACTGATAATTGAAAACGAAAATTGCAATGGCGCTATTGTGCCTCTTTCTCTGCAATTGCTTATTGAAAATGCAGTTCAGCATAATTTGGGAACTGAAAAAAATCCTGTATGCATAAAAATACTTACAAATAATAATAATATCAGCATATCAAACAACCTGATTCCAAAACGAAATACAAAACCTGCATCGGGAAGAGTATAGACCTATTTTCCAGCCTTGAACAATCTAAAAGAACAGTACAAATTGTTAACCAACATTCCGATAGAAATCCAAAAATCAGACAAAATATTCTCTGTAATCATTCCTATAATTTATAAAATACAAAAACAATGATAAAAATAGCAATCATCGAGGACGAAATACCAGCAAGAAATAAACTGAAAAGATTTCTTATAGAACAGGAGGAAAAAACCGAAGTCGTTGTAGAAATTGACACCATAAGAATGGCTGTTGAATTTCTTAAAAATACCAAAGTAGATCTGATAATTTCCGACATAGAATTGCTGGATGGCAATGCTTTTGAAATTTATAGCAATGTTTCGGTATCCTGCCCAATTATTTTTACAACAGCCTATAACCAGTTCTGGATGAATGCTTTTGAGACCAACGGCATTGAGTATCTTTTAAAACCATTTTCAAAAGAACGTTTTCAAAAAGCCTGGAATAAATTTTTGCTGTTGAGCAAATCAGAAGGCACTAATAATGACTTGCTATCTCAAATCAATTTTATCGTAGAAAGAAATTTGACCAATCCATCTTATAAAGAAAGGTTTACAATAAGTAATCATCAGGAAATTTACTTTTTAGATATGGATAGCATAATATTTTTTGAAGCAGATGAGGGTGTAATATTTGCATATGATAATTTGGGTAAAAAACATTTACTTAATGAAACCACACTTAAAGAAATTGAAGTTGTTCTAAATCCAAAAGAGTTTTTCAGAATTAATCGAAGTGAGCTTGTTAACAAAAAATATATCCAAAAAATAGAACGATATTCCAAAAATGCTTTGATACTCAAAATAGTAGGCTGTAAAAATTATCTAAAAACAAGCCAAAGTAATACAGTTTCCTTTCGTGAATGGATAGAAAAGTAAAAGTTTATATAT
>NZ_LZRN01000082.1 GCF_001678675.1 Gelidibacter algens | reverse complement strand
TTTTTTTCTTTTGTCTAAGTATAATTTAAATCCTAAATACTACCGGACAAAACTTACACTATTTGGGTTTTATTTATTCCCTGTTCGTGTATCTGCAGTTCTTGGTTTGATACTGATTCCTGTTTTTGAAACGGGTTCCTTCTTCGGTTCAGTGACCTTGTTTGATTTTTCTTTTTTTGACATGTTATTATGGATTAATTTGTTGAACAATCGAGTGAAAAACGAACAGACATAGTCTTATAGGCGAGTATTTTATGCCGGTTACTCACTGCTATATTACTAAAAATGTGTAACTTATGCAATAATTTCTAGGACTAATTATCACTAAATAAACGAAATTAACTTACTTAATGAATTTCAAAGCCTTTTTCAAGGAATGCCGTGACAAGCAAATTCTTAAAATGCTATCCATATATGTGGTAGCAAGCTGGATCCTTCTACAAGTTTTAGCAATCACATGGGAGCCCATAGGTTTGCCCGCATATTCGGTCACTTATCTCATCATACTTTTGCTGATAGCCTTCCCCATTTATGCATTCTACATATGGCGATTTAGGGCATCTAGTGGTGAATTGGAACACATAGAATCCGAAGAAGAGCATCAGACAAACAGGCAAATGTTTCAAAAAATATATTACACCCTTTTATTTGCAGCAACCTTAATTTGTGTTGTTTCAATCTTTTTGATCGTCAATAACAAATTCAGCACTGTATTGGCACTTCCAGTTGCAAAAGAGACAAGTAAGATTGCGGTTTTAAAATTTGGAAACAATACAGGTAATGAGGCCTATGACATTGTTGGAAAAATGGCTGCAGACTGGATCGTTCACGGGATTACCGAAAATCAAGTAGCGCAAGTAATCTCTCCAGAAATCATAAGTGATTATTCAAATATCATCTCCGCGCGATCCAAACCTGAAGATGAAGTATCTATCCTCAAAAATTACTTCAAGCCCAGCAAAATAATTTCTGGAAATGTCTATTTAGAAGGAGACAATCTGATATTACAGGCATCAATATCTGGGAGTGACATCAATGAAACCCTTATCGCTTTTAAAAATAGGTCTTGTAACAAAAATTCCCCATTAGAATGTATCGAAGATCTTAAACAGGTCATTATTGGCTATCTAACAACCAAAGACCAACCGGAACTAAATTTGCAGGATACACCTCCTAAGTTTGAGGCCTACCAAAATGTCTTGAATGCAAAGGCCAATTATTCCAATCAGGAAACTTATATCAAACTCATCAATAAAGCCATTTTGGATGATGATTCTTATTTTGAACCCAAAGTACTTCGTGTTGGCTATTATTATAATCTTGGACAATACAGGGTGGCCGATTCTTTGAGAGAGGCGATCAATACAAGTGCGTTTACTAATTCACGACAGCGCAATTTGCTGAATCATTACCAAGCCTTGATTACTGGAAAAAATGATAAGGTGTATAATACCACCAAGAAAGAGTTTGAGATTACACCCTTTGACCTTCAAACCAATTCTGGAATGATGGTAGTTGCCTTACAATTTGTGTATCGGCCTGAAGAAGTTGATTCCATATATTACGAGATTTCAATGGACGGTATGGATTTGCAAAATTGCGATTATTGCAAAGACCGTCTCTTTGTAAAAGCATATGCAGATATCGCGCTAAAAAAGTATCAGGCTGCCATCAATTTATTGGAGCCCTACCTTGAAATTACTGACGACACTTATTTAACAAAACCGTTGATCAGCGCCTACATCAGAGCTGATAAAACCGAAAAATTAAAAGAATTACTTTCTAAGCTAAAATTCATGCTTTCTAATAAAGACTGGACCGATCTCTGTCTTTATATAGGCAATGAGTATTTGCTCTTGAATAAGAAAGATGAGGCGATGGTTTATTTTAAGGACATTATTTCGTCTGATTTTTCCACAAAGGAAGATCGTGCAGCGGCATTATATGCTTTGGATGATTTTAAAAGTGCCAAAAAGTTGCTGGAAGAACTTTATAAGGAAAATCCAAAAGACATTAATACAGTTGTGAAGTTGGCTATTTCTGAAATGAAAAATAATAATTCCCAAAAGGCAGAACAATTACTTTCTGCTTTGAATAATTTAAGGTCAACATACCAATATGGAAGTATTGACTATGCTCTGGCACAATATTATGTGTCTGTAAATGAATAAAAAAAACACATTCAAATAATTTAAAAAAGTCAGTTGGCGAAGGCCGTTTATACAAGCCTGAAACTTTTATGAACGACCCCCACTTTTTACCTTATTTAAACACTCAAGAATTTGATGATATTATGAATTTCTGGAAATAAACTTGTAACAATCAATAGACATAAGGATGATACTTCTAATTCAGCAACCAATATATTTCATTAAATGCTGATACCACTAACATAGTAATAATTAAAAAGAAGTTGGCAAAATCCAATTAGGTTATGAAGTTTATCAAGACATGATGATCCTCTGCCTTACAACCACAACTTAATGAGGTGAATGCTCCTCCTGTAAAAATAATATTAGTATGAAGCATGTTTTGAAACCAATCATTCTCCAGTCAGGCCCAACAGTCCAGATACACCCTTAAAACTAGAACATATGGCAATGCTAACAAACGCACATGCACTTCTAATTGGAATTGGCAACGATTTGCCTGTTACCGTTAAAGATGCGACGGCTATTTACACTATTTTGGCCGACAAGAAATTGGCAGGATATCCTAAAGAAAACATTATTTTAGTGACTGAAAATAACGCGACCCGACAAGGAATTTTGGATGCGTTTGATACCTTGATCTCAAAAATTGACGAGACATCTTCAGTCATGCTCTTCTATTCCGGACATGGTGGATTGTATGAACCTTGGAACCAGTTTTATTTAGTGCCCAATAATTTTGATCCTGAAAATTATGAAGAGACATGGGTCACAGCAGAAGAACTAAAAGATAAAATCGCACAGATCAACTCGCAGCGATTGATTTTCTTTTTAGACTGCTGCCATGCGGCTGGGATGACAAAATCTTTACCAGAAATAAGACTAGGCAAAACCAGCAAGTCTGCAGAAAATAAAGATCCTTTCAAACACGCTGACGGATTGGCGCAGCGCATTGATGATGGTAAGGGCATGTCAATCATCTCGTCCTGCAGAGAAGATCAACTCTCCTACATTATGGATGGTGACAGCAATAGCCTCTACACAAAATGCTTGATTGAGGTCTTAAAAGGGAAACATAAAAGATATTTTGATGAACCTTTTGTACGAATTTCTGAAGTGGTACACTATATTTTCAAGAAAGTGCCAGAACGCAATCCCATACAAAACCCATATGCAAATCTTCAAATTTATGATGATTTCATTTTGAGCAATATTCCTAAAAACCTAAAAAATAGAGTCCACGAGCCAGAATCCACAGCAATTGAAGCAGACAAAAGCAGTACTACTGTAGATATTATAACCGTCTATAGAGAGACTGAAACAGCAACCAGCGCTATTTTATTTGTTCATGGGTTTTCTGGTGAAGCGGCCAAAAGCTTCGGGCAAATTCCTGATTTTTTATCCAAGGATGAAAAATTGGAAGGATGGGACATGTTTCCGCTTGGGTATAGCCATAATATGAGCCCTGAGATGGGAAAAAATATTTGGGCTTCCAAAAATGATCTCAAAATCAACATCGATTATTTGAAGACTTCCATGAAGTACAAATATGGGAAGTATAAACGGATTGCTATTGTTGCCCACAGTCTGGGTGGACTGGTAGTACAACGAGCCATTTTGGATATGGATAAATCGCTTCGGGATAAAATCAGTCATGTCTTATTATTTGGGACTCCAAACAACGGCCTTTTAAAATCCTCAAAACAGAAATCGTGGAGTAAACTTTTAAAAGATTTGAGCAGTAATTCTCCATTTATCAAAACCTTAAGACAAGATTGGTCTTATATGTTCAAAAATAAATACCCATTTACGCTCAAAATCATTGCAGCCACCAAAGACGAATTTGTTTCAATAAGTTCGAATTTTAAGCCATTTGAAGCCGAACACTGTGTGACCGTTGCTGGCACCCATTTTTCTATGGTCCAACCAAAACACGCAGACCATGATGCTTATCAATTAATAAAAACCACATTGACTGACAATGCGTTCAGTAACCAGTTTACATCGGCAGAAGACATCAACTTGGTTTTGGGCGAATACAATGAAGTCATCAATAAATTATTGCCAAATGCGAATCATTTAGACAAAACAGGACTGGAGCAATTGTTATTTGCTTTGGAAGGAATGGGTAGAAATGAGGACGTTTTTGAACTATTGAAAACACATCCGCTGGCAAAAGACAATTCTGACCTTTTGGGTATTTTAGGCGGACGTTATAAAAGAAAGTATTTGAACGAATTTACGGCAGAAGATGGGAAGGAGGCCATCAAGTTTTATAGCATTGCGCTTGATATGGCCATGAAGAACAAGGACTTCGATCAAATCTACTATCATGCCATCAATTTGGCATTTCTGACTTTGATCATCAATCAAGACTATAATCAAACAAAAGTCTATGCCAAACAGGCTATGGCCGCAACAAAGAAAACACCATTCGAAAATATGTGGAAACTCGCAACTTTGGGTGAAGCCAATTTGTATTTGGGTGATTTGGAAGCCTCAAAAGGTTATTACAAAAAGGCAGCAGAAATGGCAGGGATACGCGAAAAAATATCTATTCACACCAATGCCTATAAAGCTTACACACACATGATGCAAAGCAACAATCCAAATGATCCGTATATCAAATTCCTAAAATCAAATTTTTTGTCGTAAATTAATTTAAAATGAAAGCCATGCTCAAATTTGATCCAAACAACCTGCCTAAATTAGACTTTAAAAAAGCAAAGAAGAAGCCGATTGCCATTAAGTGCGTTCAAATTGACGAAGCTTTTGAAGTCAAAACCATGGAGGGTAAACTTACAGGAAAAGCTGGTGATTGGTTAATGGTAGGAATCGATGGAGAAATATATCCATGTGACGCGGCTATTTTTAAAAAAACCTATGATCTCATAGAATAAAAAACCATACCCAACAAGAGGACACTGCAATTTTTTGGCGTATTGCGACAGCTAAGTCGTTACATCTATATTATTTTAGTAATCTAACCAGGTATTAAAACCAACTATCCAATTCAAATCTAATGTCAACTAACACTATTTTCGATGGTTATTCAAAGAAGGACCTTGATTTTGCGCTAGAGGTCATACAATTTTATCGAAAAGTAATGCTGCCCTCAATCCATTATGATCTTCGGATTGCAAAAAGTTTCAACTCTTCCTTTTTTCCTTCTAAAAGCTCATCGCCCAAAGGTTTCGCTATAAACTTATTGCCTAAATTCAGTTTCAATAAAAATTCTTCAGAAATCAGTAACGATTCGCCAAACTCGTTACACTGTTCCTGGATGCGCGACGTGGTGTTAATGACATCTCCATGATAGGCCAGTTCCTTTTTTACAGTGCCAACTTCAGCAATAATGATTTTACCAGAATGCAATCCAGCTTTAAACTCTGGTTGTACCCCATATTTCTTTTGATAATATTTGGAATGTCTTTTCAACTTTCTTTCAAAATCAAAAAACAATCTGACACAATTTGAGTGTCTGATACCTCTTTTGGGTGTCCAACTCAAAACCGCTTCATCACCAACATACTGGTACACTTCAGCATCATATCTATTGATGATCTTGTTGAGATAAAAGAAACAGTCCTGAATAAGCTGGCTATACTTAAGGTGCCCCAATTGTTCAGCATGTGTTGTGGAAGATTTTAAATCCAAAAACATAAATATTCTATCCACTTCACGCGGTTTTCTATATCTGCCAATAAGCATTTTAAAAATCATGCCCTTACCAAATTTATCATTGGCCAATCTTATAAAAGAAAAAAGTAGGGAGCAGATGATAAAATAGGCGGTGACCAACCAAAATATTCGGTTAGAAATCCACCATCCGGTTTGATTTGGGAAATCTACATTCAAATAATCCTCAGCCAAAAAAGCAATAATACTCAGTGAGAAAATCAGAAATATGAAATAAATAACCGATTTAATAATGAGGATAATACCCAAATTTAAAGCTTTGGACAGAAATTTATCAAACACATATTCCACAATCGTATAAACTATAGCCACCATGATTCCTAAAATAACACCAAATAAGAGATATTGAGAAACGGGAAGTGTTTTACTTGCTTCTATGGCTTCTACCTGTTCTTGTTCTCTACCCAAGTATCTGATAA
>NZ_LZRN01000081.1 GCF_001678675.1 Gelidibacter algens | reverse complement strand
ATAAACGTACTATTTAATTTGGAACATTGAAAAAACGGTCACAATTAGTGGTGGACTTTTCATTGACAATACTGAATAGCGTTTTTTTGAATTTGCTAAGAATAATTTAACATTCATTAATAAGGGTATAATCTCATTTATGACTCTTTATTAGTATTATAACATTAATCAAAAATATTTATGACAATACTACAGAATACACTCAAAACATTCGTGTTAACTTTTTCAGTTGTATTTTCTTTACAACTTGTTAGTGCACAAGATATAATTTCAAAATTCGATAAGGTTCAAGAACTAGGAGGAATATCAGAATATTTATACACTCCTAATGGTATGAATTTGTTGTTGCTTCAAGACAATTCAGCTCCAGTTGTAACTGTTCAAATTGTGTATCGCGTTGGTTCCAAGCATGAAATTTCGGGAAATACCGGTTCTACTCATTTATTGGAACATTTAATGTTTAAGGGCACACCTACGTTCAATAAGAGAAATGGGAATGCCATTTCTTCTGTATTGCAAGGAATAGGCGCACAAATGAACGCCACTACTTGGAATGACCGCACAAACTATTACACGACCATCCCAAGTGATAAAATAGCACTTCCTTTACAAATTGAAGCAGACAGAATGCGTAATTCGTTATTGTTAAAGGAAGACAAGGATACCGAAATGACTGTGGTTCGTAATGAATTTGAACGTGGTGAAAATAACCCAAATAGTGTTTTAAATAAAGAAGTTTGGGCATCAGCCTACATGGCACACACCTACCATCATTCTACTATTGGATGGCGCTCTGATATCGAAAAAGCACCTATAGAAACATTAAGGGATTTTTATAATACATATTACTGGCCAGATAATGCAACCCTTACCATTATTGGTGATTTTCAAAAAGAAAGTCTTTTTGAATTAATTGATAAGTATTTTGGTAAAATAACAAAGGCGCCTCATATAATGCCTCAACCTTATACTGAAGAGCCACTACAATACGGACCACGTAGGGTTGTTATTAAAAAACCAGGACAGATGTCGGTTATTTTAAAGGGTTATAAAATTCCTGGTCGTTTACATGAGGATTTACCTGCTCTGCAAGTTTTGGGTCAACTTATAGGTTCAGGGCCATCTTCAGCCTTAAATAGAGAGTTGATAGATACGGGTGAAGCTTTTTATGTGTATTCAGACGCTAGCAACTTTCAAGAAGTCGGTCTTTTTACTATTGGCGCAGGATTTAATCCATCTAAAAAACACGAATACCTTGAATTAAAGATAGACTCTATTATTACAAAATTTATCGAATCTGGTATACAACAAACCGATGTTGATAGAGTTGTAGGGAAATTAAATACACAAACAATTTTAGCAAAGGACGGTTCTGGCAGAATAGCTGGTGAGCTTAATGAAGCTATTGCAGGTGGAGATTGGACAGATTATGTTAATGGAGAAGAACGACTTAAAATGGTAACAGTAGAAGATGTATTGAGGGTTGCTAAAACTTATTTGGTCGAAGATCAAAGTACTACGGGATACTATATTCCTCAAGCTGCTGGATCTAACCAGAATCAAGAAAAACACGCTTCTAATTACATACAAAACGATTCTAAATATTATTATAGAAACACAGAAAGTGAACCTATAAGTAAGGAAAATGTTTCTGAAGAAGTTGCCGTCAAAACGTCTAATAAGTCGTCATTTGAAGTTCCGACAATTGCTGTCCTCTCTAAACTGGATTATACCAGAAAAAAAGTAGCAGGCATCGACGTAATTACGTCTAAAACTGGCGCAAAGGGGTTTGTAACTGTAGCAGCAAGTTTTCCAATCGCTGCCTACTTTAACACAAAAAAAAATGAAGCAATCCCATCCTTAACAACTAGCATGTTAAGCAAAGGGACTACAAAGAACAATAAATTCCAATTTTCTGAAAAATTGGAAAAATTAGGTGTTAGTTTATCGGTAGATGCAGATACCTATAATGTTAATTTTGGATTTAAGTGTCTAGCAAAAGACATAAACATGGTTGTCAATCTGTTAGCAGAAGAATTACGATTTCCTCTATTTGATGAACAGGAATTTAATATCTTAATAGAACAGATGAAAGGGAACTTGAAACAAGGGCTTTCCGATCCATGGACGAAAGGAAACATAGTATTTTCTCAAAACATTTACTCAGAAGGACATCCGAATTATTCAATAAGTATTGAACAATCCATCGAAAATATTGAGAAAGCTACAATCGCAGAGTTAAAAGCATTCCATAAGAATTATTTTGGTATAAAAGATATGCATCTAGTTGCAGTAGGTGATGTTGATGTAAATATATTGTATGCCAGTTTAAAGAAGGCTTTTAGTGGTTGGAATAATGGAATTACCGAAGCGATAAAGTACATAACTCCCAATAAAGTTAATGGTAAAACCGAAGTGGTGACCATACCTCAAAAACCAAGTGCTGAACTATTTGTTGGTCAGTATACAGGTTTAAAACGTTCAGATGCCGATTTTATACCATTCTATATTGGAAATAATGTATTGGGAAGTGGATTTTCAGGACGATTAATGCGAACTGTTAGAGATGAAGACGGACTAACGTATAGTATAGAATCTTCTCATGGAAGTCATATTTATACGGAAGGCAATTGGACTGTTAACGCATCGTTTAACCCAAGTTTATTTCAGCAAGGGCTTGACGCCACAATGATACAAATTAAAAAATGGCGAAATGAGGGCGTTACCACAGAAGAAGTAGAAGCCATAAAATCCAATTTAATAGGTGGCTTTAAAGTTGGTATGGCCACCACCTCAGGATTGGCAAATACCATACTAAGCTTAGTAGAACGAGGCTTGGAGCCAGATTATATCGATCAATATCCTAAAGACATCGAGGCTGTTACAACCGAACAGGTTAATACTGTAATTAAGAAATATATAGATTTAGATAAAATAATAATCATAAAATCTGGATCATTGGATTCAGATGGAAATCCATTAAATTAAAATAATAATAGTCTTTCACTAAGCTTTGTTCTTAAAAGTTAATATTTTGAATTAGTCATTAACTACAGTGTAAGCATTATAAGGGTTGTTAATATTTTTACAACCCTTTTTTAAAAAGCTAAATGTATGAAAAAAGACAAGTCTAGTAATTGCCTTTTTGGTTGTGTGGTTTGGACAGGCTCAAATATTCAATCCTGTTAAGTGGTCAACCTCAGTTGAAAAAATATCAGATACGGAATATAAATTAATTTCAATTGCTTCCATTGAATCTGGTTGGCATCTCTATTCACAAGATGTCCCAAAGGACGGACCACTTCCAACAAGCTTTACCTATGATGACAATAACGGTGCTTTTAAAATTATAGGAAACACGTCCGAAGAAGAGGGGCATACAATTAATGATCCTGTTTTTAAAATGAAAATAAAATTCTTTGAAAACAATGCAGTTTTTGAGCAATTAATTGAAGTCCTAGGAGATAAGACCACCATAAATGCTTTTGTTGAATTTATGGTTTGCGATGATGAAAAATGTTTACCACCCACCGAAGTCGATTTGGTGTTTCATTTATCTAAAAATATGAATTCAGCTATAAGTGATGATGCTTCAGAAACCAAAATTTCAATAGTTTCAAAAAATGAAGGAACATCACCCAAAGAATCCAAAAGGGGTTTATGGATCATATTTTTTATTGCTTTTCTATCTGGTTTTGCTGCATTGATAACACCCTGTGTGTTTCCAATGATACCACTTACAGTAAGCTTCTTCACTAAGCAGAGTAAAAACAAAGCTCAGGGTATCAGAAACGCCATTTTCTATGGGGTTTCTATTATAGTAATTTATGTCCTTTTAGGAACAGCAATAACTGGAATATTTGGGGCTGATGCTTTAAATAGATTAGCTACCAATGTATGGTTTAACATTATATTTTTCTTATTGCTAGTGGTATTTGCAGTGTCATTTTTGGGAGCCTTCGAAATTACGTTGCCTCAATCTTGGGCTAACAAGGTTGATGCGCAATCCAATAAAAGTGGATTGATAGGAATTTTCTTTATGGCATTAGCACTTGCAATCGTCTCTTTTTCATGTACAGGACCTATAGTTGGCACTTTACTAGTGGAAGCGGCATCAAAAGGCGGTACAGCACCTATTGTTGGCATGCTGGGCTTTTCTTTAGCAATAGCCTTACCATTTGCATTATTTGCTATGTTCCCAGGTTGGATGAACTCTCTGCCAAAATCTGGAGGATGGTTAAACACAGTAAAAGTAGTATTAGGATTTTTAGAATTAGCACTCGCTTTTAAATTCTTATCACAAGCCGATCTTGTATTGCAACTACACTTTTTGGAGCGTGAAGTATTTTTAGCTATATGGATTGCCATCTTCGGTGCTTTAGCATTTTATCTCTTTGGGAAAATACAATTACCTCATGATTCACCTTTAACACATATTTCTGTTGGAAGATTAAGTATGGGACTTATTGTATTATCGTTCACCATTTATATGATTCCAGGGCTTTGGGGAGCACCCCTTAATTTAATAAGTGCTTTTCCACCACCACAAGAATATAGTGAATCTCCTTATGGGGTAGGATTTACAAAAATGGGCGGTGGTTCTGAGTCAGCAGATGCGCATGGCGATTTGCCAGAAGGTGCACATCTATTAGCACCACATGATATATTAGCCTTTAATAATTATTATAAAGGTTTGGCATACGCTAAAGAAGTAGGTAAACCTGTAATGATAGACTTTACGGGTTGGGCGTGTGTCAACTGTCGTAAAATGGAGCAAAATGTATGGCCAAAGGAAAAAATATTGAATATTTTGAAGAATGATGTCGTCTTAATTTCATTGTATGTTGATGATAAACGCAAGTTAGAAGCTGATGACATTGTAGATTCAAAATTAAAACAAGGAAAGAAATTAAAGTATATAGGCCAGAAATGGAGCGAATTACAAACCATAAAGTATAAAGCAAATTCACAACCGTTTTATGTGTTGATGGATCATAATGAAGACAATCTTATAGATCCTGTAGCTTATACACCTGATGCTGATGAATATTATAATTGGCTTAAAGAAGGTATTTCAAAATTTAAATGAATTATAAAGATAGTTTTTTTTGATTGGTTGATTGTATGAATCGCCTTGGTGTGATTAGCCATGGCGGTTTTTTTTAAGGAAACAGTAAAATAATGATAGCATGAGTGTAATATCCAAGAATATAAAACAGATGTTCAATAACAAAAACAAAACGTCTGATCTTGAGTCATATTTTAAACCCTTTAGGGATAATATTGCGGGAGTAGATCAGGAATTTATGTCACCATTAGGAAAAAAGAAAATCGTCTATGCCGATTGGACGGCAAGTGGAAGGTTATACCGCCCAATAGAAGAAAAGTTGCTAAATGAGATTGGCCCTTTGTTGCCAATACCCATACCGAAACTTCTATTACTGGGTCTTCGATGACACTGGCATATCACAAAGTAAGACACATAATTAAAAAGCATGTCAATGCTTCGGAAGAAGATGTATTGATTACTGTTGGTTCAGAGATGACAGGGGCCATAAATAAATTCCAACGTGTTTTAGGGATCAAGGTTCCAGAAAATTTAAAAGACCACATACAAGTTCCTGATGCCTTTAGACCAGTGGTTTTTGTATCGCACATGGAGCACCACTCTAACCAAACTTCATGGTTAGAAAACATGGCTAAGGTAGTGGTGATACCCTGTAATACCGAAGGGCTTATTTGTATAGAAAGTTTTATCATTCTGTTGAATAAATACAAAAAACATCCAATAAAAATAGCATCGATAACAGCATGCTCAAATGTCACTGGTATAAAAACAGATTACAAGACCATTGCAAGAATAATTCATAAAAACAATGGGCTCTGCTTTGTTGATTTTGCTTGTTCAGCACCTTATGTGGACATAGATATGCACCCAGAGGAAGAAGAAGAGTATTTAGTTGCTATCATGATTTCACCATATAAATTTCTTGGAGGGCCAGGATCTACTGGTGTTTTAATATTTAATAAGAAGTTATACAAAAATCTTGTGCCAGATAATCCAGGAGGTGGAACCGTAACCTATACCAACCCTTGGGGAGATCATGACTACATTGATGATATTGAAATTAGAGAAGATGGCGGTACTCCAGGATCTTTACAAGCCATAAAAGTGGCATTGGCCATTCAGCTTAAAGAACAAATGGGTGTAAAAAATATTCTTAAAAAAGAACATGAAATAAACCAAAGGATATTTAGGGCGCTTTCAAAAATTAAAAACCTGCATATTCTAGCAGAAACAAATACAGATCGGTTAGGAGTTTTTTCATTTTATGTAGATGATGCTCACTACAATTTGATTGTAAAACTACTCAATGATCGTTTTGGTGTGCAAACTAGAGGTGGTTGTTCTTGCGCAGGAACATATGGTCATTTTCTGCTTAACGCAAATAAGCTTACTTCGAAAGCTATCGAGCAAAAGATACTGGAAGGTTGTTTAGTAGAGCGACCAGGATGGGTTCGTATGTCTATACATCCAACAATGTCCAATAAGGAAGTAGATTTTATATGCAACGCTATAGATGAAGTATCAACCAACATCAAAGATTGGGAAACCGATTATAGCTACGATGCTGTCAAAAATGAGCTTTTACATAAAAGTAATATAGTTATAGAAAAGGAAATAACAAAAGATTGGTTCAACTTATAAATTGAAATTATGTCTGATACAATAGAAAGAGTAAAGTGTTTAATTATAGGTTCCGGGTCTGCCAGTAATAATGCAACTATTTATACAGCAAGAGGAGCCAATATATTTCCTTTTTTATATCAAGGAATTCAGCTTGAAGGGCAACTAACAACTACCAATGACGAGGTAGAATTTATTTGTATAGCAATTAAGGCAGTAACTAAAAAAACTATC
>NZ_LZRN01000080.1 GCF_001678675.1 Gelidibacter algens | reverse complement strand
AGATATACGTTAAAATATAGAATCAAAAATAACTAGAGTTTTTTTTTTGAGTGGTAAACGATTTTACTTAAGTTTTTTTGGTGCTGACTTATAAGCTAGGTCGATTTCTTCGCTTTATTTTCAAATATTTGCTACCAGATATGATGATTTTTCACAAAACAGATTTAGAACACCTATGCATGTTTTATTTCGGGTTAGTGGTATTATAAGCTCTAAATAATTTTCTGTAAAACAACATTTATATTAATTCTAAACTCTTATATAATGAAAAAACTAATTTTTTTTATTCCCCATTCTGTTGATGATGATGTCTTGTAATTCTGATGATTCTGAAAGCTTACCCGTGGATAACATTTCTGATTTAAAATTGGAAAACCTTAATTTTTTATCTTCCAATATTCCGGAGGACTTTTATGATGATTTAACCTTTGTAGACGAACTAACGGGATATGCTGTATCAAGGATAGGAAAAATTGTAAAAACAATAGATGGGGGTACAACATGGACAGTTCTTAATTCCGCAGCTAACTTTCCTCTAAAAAAAATACAATTTATAGACCAATATAATGGATACATTATTGGTGGGGATGATACTGGAAGCTATATTTTAAAAACTATTAACGCTGGAAATACTTGGAGCATCATTAATTTAAATACTGTTGAAAATGGCTCTCCTAATGGCATGTATTTTAAGAATAAAGATGTCGGATTTATCACCGGAAATAGGTTTTTTAAAAAAACGGCAGATGGTGGTCAAACGTGGACTAATGTGTTACCTAATTCTATTGAAGATTACCAACGGGTTAATTTTAATATCAACAAAACTCTTGGCTATGTCACCTTTAATTCTAGCAACTACCTTAAAACAAATGATGGTGGATCTACATGGCAATTAGTTGAAGAGAGGGCAGATTACAGATTTAGTGAAATATATTTCGTGGAAAATCAGGTTTTTTTCAAAAGTAATCTCAATGTAGTTAATTTAAACTTTAATAAAAGTATTGAAATTCCAAGTTCGGCTCACAAGTTACTATATCTAACTGTTGATAAATGCATAGGTATTGGTCAGCACTACGAAATAGGATTTTTACCTTACGGAGATGTGTTATTCACAAATGATAATTGGGATGCTTTTTTACAACGTTCTTATCAACCTGCATCTGAATCAATGGTTTTTACTGCGATTGCCAAAATGTCAAAACATAAAACCATGATGCTCGGAACAGGGCAGATTTACACAAAAATTGTAGTTCTGACGTATTGAACTAAATTTTTTAAACAAAATTAAATTTCACTTCGAACTCAAGAGGAAAATTTTGATACAGATTGGAGGTTAACAGCCCATGGGACTACCGACATTATTTTTTAATATAATTATAATTAATATAATCTATAGTAAAATAAATAAATGAAAAATCTAGTGACCGCTTTAGCATTTTTGGCAACCTTTCTTGCAAAGGGTCAAACAAATCCAAATTTTGATTTCAATTTTGAAACCAAATGGATTAAAAATGAAAATTATACCACGATATTCTATACTGTAAATGATACTATTAAAACTGAAATTGGCAGAATGAACAACACAGTACAAATTGAAGATGGTTTTATTACGCAAAGTATGATATTGAAGAGCAAAATGTTTAAAAATGATTTTATTGATATAACGACTTGCCATGCAACTACTTTAAAACCTGTTTTTCATTCATCATTTAATGATCAAAGGATAATAACAGTCGCTTATAATCAAGGCATCAATGCTATATATAAAAGTTTAAATGATGATAAAATCAAAACCTACTTTCAACCCATAAAAGAAAATATATCGTTTATTGAAAGTAGTCAGTATCAAAATGCCGTTATGTGGCTGCCGCTTAAAGAAGGGTATAGCCAAAAGATTAAGACTTTTAACTATGATCCCAATTCTGAAACAGGCTTTTCGGAAGTTCAAATACGAAAAGTTTCATCTGAAAATTACCAAACAGAAAAATCCGGGTTAAGGTCTGTTTGGAAAGTGATAGTGATTTATGGAAGTAAAGAATCAGTATCTGTTCATTATATAGATAAGGAAGACCGCAAGCTTTGGAAAACGGAGGTTAATGGAGGGAAAGTTCTCATTATTAGAGAAGAGTAATTCAGGTTGAAAAAGTCATGTAAGTATCACGCAGAGAAGTTAACCAAAAAAAATTAGAAAAACTAATGATACACCTTATAGTTGGAAATACAGGTTCCGGAAAAACTACATATTCAAGGGAATTGAAAAAAAGCACCAATGGCGTTATTTTTTCAATTGACAGGTGGAATAGAATCCTATTTCTTCCTGATAAAAAGTCAATTAACGGCCTTGAATGGTTTCTAGAAAGAATAGATAGAGCCGAACAAATGATAATTGAGTTAGTTCAACAATTGGAAAATTTAAAAACTGATTCTATTCTTGATTTGGGACTTTCAAAATTTGAGCACAGAGAAAAATTTATAAAATTCGCCAAATCAAATGGATACGATATAAAACTTCATTTTTTGGATATTTCAAAAGAGACTCGATTTAAAAGGATTATGAATCGAAATGATGAAAAAGGAGCTGAATTTGAGTTTATAGTAAGTAAAGAAAATTTTGATTTTATGGAAAGCTGGTTTGAGAGACCAAATGTAAAAGAAATCACTGATGGAATAATTATTTCAGAATAATAAACTTTTAAAAACACTAAATATGATAGAAACAGAAAAACTTTTATTAAGACCTATTACCATGAAAGATAGCCAACAAGTTTTTAGTTATCGTTCAGACACCGAAACAAATAAATATCAGGGTTTTATACCAAAGGAGTTGAAGGAAGTTGATGAGTTTATCGCAAAAAACCCATTGGAATTTAATCAACCTGAATCTTGGTTTCAATTGGTTATCATTGAAAAATCTTCGAAGGAAATTGTTGGAGATATCGGAATCCATTTCATAGGAAATGATGGTTTCCAATGTGAACTTGGATGTACATTAAGCAATAAACACCAAGGAAAGGGGTTTGCCACTGATGCAATGAGAATTACTATTGATTATTTGTTTAATACTTTAAATAAACATAGAATAATCGGTTCAGTCGACCCAAATAATTTGGCTTCAATACACCTTTTACAAAGGTTAAATTTTAGAAAGGAAGCTCATTTTAAAGAGAGCCTATTAATTGATGGACATTGGGTAGATGATATCGTATATGGGATTTTGAAAAGTGAATGGGAATATTAAAATCAAAATGAAATAATGAATAAATTTAAAAATAAGATCCTACCACAAATAGCTATTATCTACACTAGATATTTAGTTGGAGGAGCATTTGTTTTTGCCAGTCTTATAAAAATAAAAGGAAGTCGGTTTACATCTGAAAGCGGTGAATTGAGCGCGATAAATAGCGCGTCACATTATTTTGAAACCATGTACCAGTCGGGATTATATTGGAAATTCATAGGTGTCAGCCAATTAATAGCTGGGTTTTTCTTGATGACCCAAAAGTTCTCTAAACTAGGAGCAATTGTTAATCTTCCCATTGTAGTGAATATCTTGATTATTACGCTGTCTTACGATTTTGCTTATACTCCTATAGTCACTGGATTTATGCTTTTAGCTAATCTTCTGCTCATAATGTGGGACTGGAACGAAATTAAAATCTTGTTTAATCTAACGCCAACGATAGATAAAGGTTTCAGGTTGGAAAAGGATTTTGTTTGGCAAATTATTGGATTGATTTTATTTGTTTATACTTTTTTCTACAGATTAGTCATTGACAGATATAATATACTGTTTTGGGCCAGCACGTTTTTTTTATTAGGATTTACAGGATTAATAATTGGATTATACAAAGAGAGGAGAAGAAAATCGAAAAAAATAATAATTTAAAAGACGCATTTGCAAACCTAAATGGATTACAAAAGATTTTTTTGAGTCATAACAACCGAATCATAAAATCGAATGTACAATAAATAAATAGTAATGTTTTGAACTACCATGTAAAAATTATCGCTGCACTTTTGGTAACATTCCAATCACTCGCCCAAAAGAAAATTGAATTTGTCTATCCAAACAAGGTATTTGACACCATTACGGCAGGAAATCAAATAAATGAATCTGGAACTGCAACCATTAATGGAAGGGCTTTATTGGATGGCAAACGAGTTGGATATTATGTGAAGATATCTCTTTTCCCACTTAATGAATATTTTATGGAATATTTGGAATTGGAAAAACAATTTGGCTTGAAAGGGAAAATGAGGGCTAGTCTATCGCCATTGGCACTCTCTTACAGGCTTATCACGATTTCTAGGGATGCTGAAACATTTACATTTACCAATTTAAAACCGGGTAAATATTATATTGAAAGCTACGTCACCAAAGTAAAGGAAAAAAGAGGGGCACATTATGTTGGTCAAGAATCAACAACTTTTGAAGGTTCATATATTTCTGGTCCTCCTATTTTTCAAGAATACACTTATAATAAATTTAAACAGCATCATTTAGCTGGTATGGTAGAAATAGATATAGAAGGCGAAACTGTACAGGTAACAATTCAAAACTAGCTCATATGAAACTCAAAATTATCTTTTTTCAGCTTATAATTTTCTCTCAATTTTTGGTTGCACAAGTGGTTAAAATTCCCGATTCCAATTTTAAAAGAGAGCTTCTGACTAAAGGTGTCGATATCAACAATAACGGCGAAATTGAAGTTTCTGAAGCTAAACAGGTCAAAGTCTTATATGTTGACAGACAAAATATTTCGTCGTTAGTTGGGATTGAACAATTTACAAATTTGGAAGAATTTGGCTGTTATTATAATGATATTAGGCAATTGGATTTAAACAATCTTACAAAATTAAAAATGTTGTATGCCATGAACAATCAACTTGAAAGCATCAATATCGATAATTGTTTGGCTCTAAAACAGATTTACATTCACAATAATCCTAATTTGTATGTCAATGTAGATTTTAAGAACTACAAGAACCTTGAAGAAATTTGGGTTGACAATACCAGAACCCCTAAAATTGATGTCAGTAATCTGAAACATCTAAAACAGATCCATGCTGAAAATTGCAGACTGAAGGAATTAAAATTGGATGGCTGTAAAAGTCTTGAGTCATTATTCTTAAATAAAAATGAATTGACTACCGTTGATTTCAAACAACTACCATTGATTAATTTTATAGGCCTATCCTATAATCCTGTCGAAAAGGTCAACATTAAGCAGCTCAAAAAACTTGTAAAATTCAATTGTGTTGATTGTTATGGAATAAAACAATTAAACACAAGTGGTTGCGAGAATCTTGAACCTATTTTATGGTAATTTATCTTTTTAGAAAGGGAGCGTTTCCTGATAAAATAAAATCAATAACTAATAAAGACAATGATTATGAAAAATAAAGATTGGGTATTTCTTGTTTTTTCACTCTTTTTTTTAAGTATTCTAGGATGCTCAAAAGATAGTTCAAATGTAGTAATTGAACCACCTTCGGGAATTATAGACACCAATCTTATCAAGTTGGAAGATGCTGTAAAGCATCCTAACATTCAATTTGTCAACCTAATAAATAAAGTAAGAGGAAGTGTTGGCACATTGGGTCCAGCATCTAAAGTAATTTGGAGCAGAAAGAATGATTATGGACTAGGATTATATATATCAGCGAATCATGTTTATGGCGTTGAAACTTGGAATACTAGGGCTGAATCATTCGTAAATTTATCATCTGTGAATAATGGCATTTTTTTAGGTTCTCAAATTCCCCAAAAGAATGGTAATGTATTGCTTGGGAATGAATTCATAGCAGATTTTAAATTATACCATCCTGAAATTCCAATATCCGCCACGAATGCAACGATTTTACCAGCAAATGATTTTTACCTTGGTATTCTAGATAACCAAAGGATAAATGATAATGGTTTTGCCGTATATCCAGAGAATGTTCAAACGAGTCATCCATTAGAAATTTACGACCCGAATAGCAGAACAACCCATGCTCAAACTTGGTCAAATCCTATTGAAGGAAAAACAATAATGGTCGTTGGCTATCCACAGGACCGAATAAGTTATCCGAATGGAGCAGTTTCTACTGGTAAGGTATTTACAAATACCGATGCGGAGTCTATTATAGCTCAACTCAAAATCAAAGGAGATGAAGAAGGGGATATACCATATGATTCGAACGTGGAATTTATAGCCAATGCAAAATCACTTCCGGGTATGAGCGGTGGGGGCGTTTTCAATTCTGAAGGTCAATTATTAGGCATATCTGTAAGAGCAACTGTTTTAAATAATGAACCAATATTAAGGGTTGTTAAAATGACATATATATGGAATAAATTATCTTCCTTTTATAATAATCTCTCAACGACAGACAAAAACAAATTGCTGCCATTTGTTAATGGCGAGTTGTAAAAAAATCAAAATAATGTATGATTTGATTACTAGGGATTGATTAAAGATAAAAATGAACACAACTATAGATATTCATTCGCACAAAGAGCATTTAATTAACATCAACATTTATGAGGGAAAACTTCACGAAAGTGTATTGGTCATCTGTTCTGCAACCGGAGTAAAACAAACTTATTATAAAAAAATTGCAAAATATTTTCAAGGATACGGTATTACTGTTATAACATTTGATTATGAAGGAATTGGAAATTCTTTAAAGAAAAATATAAAACATTCAGAGACAACTCTCACGGATTGGGGCAAAAATGATTTGGAAGCTGTTTTGGAGTATAGCGAAAAAAAATTTCCCAATTATAATCTAATCATTTTAGGACATAGCATTGGAGGGCAATTGATTGGTTTAGCAAAAAAAGCACTTTTGGCAAACAAGATAATTTTAATATGTTCTCAAAGTGGTTATTGGGGTCATTGGGAGGGTATTGGCAAATTAAAAATGTGGCTGAACTGGAATTTTTTATTTCCTTTTTTAATTAATCTTTTTGGATACATGCCGTCAAAAAAAATTAGCAATATGGAAAATTTGACCAAAAAAAGTTGCGATTGAATGGAAAGAATGGTGTAACAGACAAAAACTACCTTCTTGATCATTTAGATTCTGAAAGGTTATTTTTTGATAGAATAAATTGTGAATTAATTTCATATAGTGTTGATGACGACCAATATGCTCCAAAAAAAGCGGTTGATTGGTTGATTTCAAAATATTCCAACACTATCAAAACTCAAATTCATATAATGCCAAGAGATTTCAATGTTAAAAGCATAGGACATTTTGGATTATTTCATGAAAAATTCAAAGATTACTTTTTTGGCATAATTTAAAAAATGAAGTCATTAAATAAATATATTAAATAAAGTTTTTTACTATTTAAATGTAGCAAAACAAAC
>NZ_LZRN01000079.1 GCF_001678675.1 Gelidibacter algens | reverse complement strand
ATAGGAATGATGACATCAACAGTGCCTTCGGGAATCAAATGTTAAACTCAAAAATATACTCTGCTGGTAATTTAGTTCAATTCGGTTAGTTATCTCGGATAGTAATGGTCAATTAAATTTACAAGATATCATATATTTTCCCGGAATGACTATATTTTAAGTTTGCTATAAAAATAATTTTTACCTGAAAACATCAATCAACGAAAAACTTAAATAAAATAATAAGATAATGAAAACTATTTTTATTTCTTGAAATTATCCTTTTTTGCTGCATTACTTCTTGTAATTCTATTCGTGAGGCGGATAACCTGGCAAACAAAAGTGAAGTGACAATAATCTATCCCAAAGAGAAATTCAATAAGGAAGCAAGTGAAAATCATCTAGCTGAAGGTACTTCGGGAATAAAAGGGGTTTTATTCACCAAGGAAAAATCTCTTTTTGGTTTTAAAGCTCCACTAGCTACGAAAATTTATGGAATAAACAAATCAGTTTTGCTCTTTCCAGTAAGCGACTATTTCAAATCGTGGTATGAATTAAGGAGCAAAAAGGAAAATAAAAAAACAAGAGTTTACATGTCGGATGAAGCTTTTGCTCAAAGATTTGAAACAACCACCGACAACTTCGGCAGGTTTAATTTTGAAAAATTGAAACCAGGAAAATACTTTTTGCAGGCATTTATGGAACTTACAATTACATATAACAAGGAAGTTAATACTGGTACTGGTTACACGTAATTTTGGTTCTGTTAATTATTACGAAAACAGAAAGTTTTATAAGTCACAGAATCAAAGAATCGAAAAGTTCGTTGAGATTACTGAAGATGGAGAAATTATAGAAGTGAAGCTTAAATAAACATTTTAAAATATAAAAATTCGTAATGTTCATGTTGTAGGGTAATTAATATTTAAGGAAAATCCAATTGTTTAAAATTTATACTATCGGTCATTCAAATGAAATTTTAAAAAATAACAGCAACCTTATAAAAATTTAAGCATTTTGAGTTTTCAAAAAAAAATAATTGTGGGATTCAATAAGAATGGTTGGTATGAATTGGTAAATAATTATTAAAAGCAAAAATTGATATCAATACAATTAATACTAATAAATCAAAACTACGATTGACATATTATTGGGCATTAATTCAAAAGCAAAAGCGCAAATTGAGGATAGTCTTAAAATGAACTAAAGTTTTGCCGTCCTAACTTACAAGCAAGGTCGATTCTAAACATTTATTCACTGAAATTTGTTGAATTATTTAGAAACATTTAAAATAATAACCCTATCGATTGTTAATGCAACTTAACAATTCAATTTTAATAAGGTTGATTTATTGCGGTTACTAGCTGCGTTTAATATTTAGACATCATATGTATATACCAAAAATTAATTTAGAAACAGACAGAGATGAAATTATTTCCTTTATGAAACAATTCAGTTTTGCCACAATTATAACGGCAAAGGATGGCTGTCCTATAGCAACACATTTACCTTTTTTTATCACTGAACGGGATAATAATATCATACTGACTTCCCATTTTGCCAAAGCAAATGAACATTGGATGGATATTGTGAGCAATAACGTTTTAGTTATTTTTTCAGAGCCTCACGCTTATATTTCTACGAATAACTATTCCAGAGAAATGGAAGTTCCTACCTGGAATTATGTGTCTATACACGCTTATGGTAAAGGGAAACTAATCATGGAATCAGAAAAAGTATTTAATGTCCTTGAGCAAACTATTGATACTTACGAATCTTCATATCAGTCAAAATGGAAGAATTTTCCAAATGACTACAAAACAAGGATGGTTAATGGAATCATGGCGTTTGAGATATTAGTAACTGAAACTCAAGCAAAAAAGAAGTTAAGTCAAAATAAAACAATAGAAGAAAGACAAAGAATAGCTGAAAGTTTATCCCAAACCAGCAACACTAATAATGAATTGATTGCAGGATTTATATGGGACGGGCTCTTGAAAAAGAATAAAGGCAAATAAAAATGGGATATATAAATATCGAATTTGATAATTTCTTAATTACAACTGATAAAAATAAAATGGATGTTCTTGCAATTCATGAGTTTTTGTCAATTTACTCCTCCTGGGCCGATAATATTTCTTTAGAAAAAGTAATTATCTCTGTTGACAATTCATTGAATTTTGGATTGTTCCATAAAGGGAATCAAGTCGGGTATGCAAGAGTTGTTTCTGATTATGCAACTTTCGCGTATTTAGGAGATGTGTATGTTGTAGATGAATACAGAGGAAACGGACTGTCTAAAAAACTTATGGATGTAGTGATGAATCAATCAGAGTTGCAAGGTTTGAGACGGTGGGTTTTATTGCCATATACCGCCAATTGGTTATATGAAAAATATGGTTTCAAAAAAATATCCAAACCAGACTTTTATATGGAAAAATATGACTCGGCTATCGATAACAAGAAAATAATTAAAAAAATTCCAAAGTAGTTATTAAAGAATTAATCAAGGAAATTATTTAATAAAGTACAAATCAAAAAAGTTATTATTATGAATAAAAAAAAATATACAATAATATTATTCTTTTCTTTCTTATCAATTTCTGCACAAGAGATATTGGATCAATCACAATTGGTTTATAATACCTATGCACCTATTGGAATTTTAGATTATGGACAAGGTTTTACAGCTGGTTCAGATATGAAAATTACAAAGATTGAAGTTCTCATGGATTGTGGTTCTAGTCTAGGGTGTACAGGGCAACAATATAATTTAAGTCTTTATAGTGCCAGTTCCGATTCTAAACCAATTGGTAATGCGCTTTTTTCTCAAGCAGGAATAGGATTCGATGGCGCTGATGGTACACCTGTTTGGCAATCTTTTCAGTTGCCAAATGGCCCAATGATGACTTTGGGCAATATGTATGTGATTATAATATCCGACAATGGTAATTCTACTGACTTTGGGTGGTTGCAAGCTTCTGACAATCTTTATTCTGGTGGGCAAAATATATATAGAGTTTCGGGTAGCACGAATTCATGGAATACCTTGTCCTCATCTGATTTAGTTTTTAAGGTTTGGATAGACAATACTTTAGGAGTTGAAGGGCAATCGGTTTCCGACACTAACATCAAGGCATCTTTTAATAGCGGCATGAAACTTATAAAAATTGATAGTGATGTCAACTTTGAGGCATCACTTTTCGACTTATTGGGTAGAGAAATAATGAATTTTGATGTCTTGTCTCATTACAATAACTCATTTGACGCATCCAATTTAATTAAAGGGATATATATAATAAAATCAAAAACAGACAGCGTTATATTTTCTAAAAAAATATGTATTCGGTAACCTAACTGCAATTTATTCAAGGAATTTGATTGATAATGGAGTAATATTTTTCAACATACCTAATCAATCAGTACCTGAAACAAAACCAACTACCTTTTGAAATTATATAATAAAATAAAAAATGAAAACAACAAACATTAAAGGAAATCTTACAATTATAGTATTGCTTTTAGGAGCATTGCTTGTGAATTGTAGTAAAAAAGATGACGAAAATACACCCATATCGAATTATCATATTGAAATGAAAATGAATGGAGAACACAAAATGTTCAATAAATTGATTGTTGCCCAGATTAATGATGACAATGGTGAAATCCAAAACAATTGTGGTTAGTGGCCTAAAAGATATGGATGCCGGATTTAGCGACGGTTTTGATTTCACTATAATGGATTTAGATGAAGGTATAACCACCAAAACATATTTAAATCCTGTTGATAGAGGCAATTTAAATTACGAGTTAACCTCTAATTTTTATAATACCTCGGAAAACCTTTATTTCAGTAGTGTTTACTATGATCCTGAAGAATTTAAAATAACCATAACAAATTTAAATGCTAATTATGTTGAAGGAACATTTTCTGGTAAAATGAAAAATCTTGAAAATCAAGAAATAATTGATATAACAGATGGTAGGTTTTTCGCGCCAACTCGTTTTTGAAGAAAATTAATCTTAACAAATTATTTGGTTGTGCACGAGTTATTAATAGAATAGGTCAGGTTAATAATAGGTTCAAAATTTAAAATAAACATTTATGAATTACAAACAATTAGTATCTCAAGAAAACTCAATCCGATTACTACGCTTCAGCGTTGCATTAGTTTTTGTTTTACACGCTATTGTTAGAATTTTCAATGGTACAATACCCAGATTTGCAGACTTTTTAAGTGTCAAAGGTTTGCCTTTCACTAATGTATTGGTATGGCTAATTACTGGGTATGAAATTATTGGTGGAATGGCATTAATGATAGGTTATTATTCCAAATGCCTTTCCATTGGTTTTATAATTATTCTTGTTTTAGGAATTCTCTTAATCCATATAGCGTCTGGATGGTTTGTAGGTGAGCATGGTACCGGAGGAGTTGAGTATAGTTTTATACTTATTGTAGCACTTTTAGTCATTATGAGTTCTAAAAAATAATTAAATATGCCCAAAGATGAGTAGTTGCCCGGTTTTATGGATTTAGGGTGTGCTTTTAATATCTAGTAACTGCATATCTTATTAACATAAATCAATTTGGCAGTATTTACATACAAAAAAATTGATTTTGAACAGATTAATTCGAATTAGTTAATAATGTTCTTTTTATAAGATTTTTAATTTCAATATGAATTATACAAATACCAATATATATTAAAAAAAAATAACTAACAAAACAATGAAAAAACAAATTTTATTACTCGGAGCATTATTCGCATTTGGATTAACTAATGCTCAAGCTCCATTAGAAAAGGGAGACACACAATTAAATGCAGGATTTGGAATCTCTGGATGGGGTACTCCTGTTTATGCTGGAGTAGATTACGGCATCGCTCCCAACATTACTGTAGGAGCTGAGGGCTCTTTTAGGTCTTATAGTCAAACTGGTTTTAAAAGTTCAATTATTGGATTACAGGCCAATGGTAATTATCATTTTAATGAAATTCTAGAGATTCCGAGCGAATGGGATGTATATGCTGGTGCAAGTACTAACTATTACATTTGGAACACAGATTCACGATACGAATCACTTGCGGAAGGAAGTGGGTTTGGGATTGGAATTCAGATTGGTGCACGTTACTTTTTTTCAAAAACTTTTGGTATCAACCTCGAGGGAGGAGGAGGAAACGCAACGAGTGGAGGCAAACTAGGCATTACATACAAATTTTAATAATAAAAGCGAAGCTACATATCGCTGTTGAAATAAGTAGGTAAAACCATTCTGTATTCTTATATATAATTGATAATCTTTCAAATGCTAAAAGTAATTGGTTTATGCGAAAAGCGAATGTTTCAAAACAATTTGAACAAAGTTCTTTAAGTGTGAAAGATGATGTAAGAGATGTAAATATATCATTAGAAAGACCATTTGGATTGACTGATATAGATTTAATTGCAAAAAGATGTCTTTCTAATTTTTGTTAAACGTGCCGGAATGATAGCTACCATAACGGTATAAGGATTGCACGATGAAGACATAATATAATTATTGACACTTTAAAAGTTAAACGATTGCAAATATGAGAATTCGAGAAGCAAAAAAAGATGATATTGACCAAATTCAGATTGTTAGAAATTCTGTAAAAGAAAACACCTTGTCAAACCCTAAACTATTGACAGAAAAAGTCTATGAGGATTTTTTGTTTAAAAGAGGAAAAGGGTGGGTATGTGAAATTAACAATCAAATAGTTGGTTTCTCCATTGTTGATTTAGTAGAAAAAAATGTTTGGGCGTTGTTCTTGCTCCCGGATTTTGAGAAAAGGGGAATAGGTAAACATTTACATGATATAATACTTGATTGGTATTTTACCCAAACCAAAGATATTATTTGGTTAGGAACTACACCGAAAACAAGAGCGGAAACGTTTTACAGAACAGCTGGTTGGATTGAGGCAGGAATGAACGGACCGAAGGAGATTAAGTTTGAAATGAGTTATGAGGATTGGGAAGTGGCTCGTGCGCAATCATATTTATAGAAATCTAATAAGTATGGAACAACAATTTGGATATTTCTTAATAAGCTATTACAAGTGTGTAAACTGAAATAGATGAAAAGAAATTTGGCTCAATTCAATTAGAACTAATAAAATACCATAATGGGTTTTGCAATAAAATAAATTTTACTTACGGTAAAGAAAGTTTATGGTTCACACAATAGCCTATTATAAAACTCAAACAGTATCGAAGTAAACAGTACTTACCAAAATAAATAAGAAAATGAAAATTATTTCCATTACAGCATTTTTATTAGTTCATCTTTTTTGCGTTTCAAATTTGCATGCTAAAAAAAGAGATACGCTTGAAGTCTCTTCGTCAAACATTAATACCAAACATTTAAGGGAAGGTACCCACCGATATCTGGTCTATTTTAAAATGGGTAAGGACTCTGTGCGCTCACAAACACAGTTTTGGACAAGAACAATTAAAAGAACCGATTATAAAGGAATGCCAGTGATTGAAATCAATCAGGAATGGGAGGATAAAGACAGCATTATGCATGTTGTAAAATCCATCTCCGATGCTAAAACGATGCAACCTTTGTATCATAGCACTTGGTGGAAGGTTCGAACCCCAAGGGCAACGACTGCTAAAACTATAAATGTTACTGCCGTGGATTTTTTAAACAAAACGGTTGAGCACAATGGAAAGATGTTAGATGATTCGGATACGGATAAAAGGGCAATGGCTATATGGGCGGGGTATAAATCATCTTTGGATAAATATTTTTTAAACTGGCATTTGGATTTAGAAACTTTTCCATTACTACCTTATAAAAAGGAAGTCACATTCCTTATTCCTTTCTATGACCCTGGCACAGCTTCAAATTATCAAAAAGTTGCTTACACGGTTACAGGCTCCGCGGATTTGATTGGGTATAACGATCAAAAAATAGATTGCTGGATATTGACACATGAAAGTAAAGGAAATAAGGAAATTTTTTGGATTAGCAAGAAGACCAAGGAGGTTCTTAAGCTTGAACAAGAAATAAATGGAACCATGTATCGCTATAAAATAAAATTGGGATTTAGCGTTTGACATGAGCTACCATGCTAGGAGAGTTATTTAAAAGTTTTTAGAATTTGATATTTGCATATTACTTGAAGTTAGAAATAAGCATAAAAAAGTGCCCTCTTCTTGAAATAAGCGGACTAATAGATAGCAATATGACAAATTACAAAACAATCGTATTCGTACATGGTCTTCACGAAAATGCAGAAAGCTGGAAATCGTGGAAATTATTTTTTGAAAAAACAGGTTACGAATGCCATACTCCAAACTATCCCTTCCATGATGGAATTCCAGACGAATTAAGACAAAACCCAAATAGAGAATTAGCTAAAATCCGGATGAATGATGTTGTTAACCATTATGTGAAATTCATTGATAGTTTGGGAGGTGTTATTCCTATTTTAATTGGTCATTCAATGGGCGGTCTTATTGTACAGAAACTTGTCCATCTTGAAAAAGGTTTGTTGGGAGTTTGTATAACGTCTGCATCACCTAAAGGAGTTTTAAGTTTTAAATGGAGCTTTATAAAATCTAATTGGGGTGCTATAAATCCCTTTAAAGGAAATAGCTTGTATTGCGGAACAAGAGAATGGTTTCATTATGCTATTTGTAATACATTAACACGACAAGAGTCTGACGAGATTTATGAAAAGGACGTTGTACCCGAGAGTAGAAATATTCCAAGAAGCAGTAGGTTTGGTGATGGAATGATAGATTTTAATAAGCCACACAAACCGCTTCTGTTCATTAGTGCTGAAAATGACCATATAATTCCTACTAGTCTGAACCTCAAAAATATTGCCTCATATAAAGATAAACATAGTATCAAAGACTTTAAACAGTTCAAAGGACGCTCACATAGTTTATGTGTACAAAAAGGTTGGGAGGAAGTTGCTCAATTTATAGAATACTGGTTGATAAAAAATACGAAAATTTAATTTAATTATCGCTTTAAGTTTCTTCATTGAAGCGAGATATAGCGTACCAATTAAAGTATGTTAAGCCAAGTTATTTTGGTTATGAATTGAATGTTGTTCCTATTAAATAATCTTATAG
>NZ_LZRN01000078.1 GCF_001678675.1 Gelidibacter algens | reverse complement strand
TGGATACTTCGGTTCGATTTGTGCCAGTGATTTCGGTTTCATAGTGCCAGGCATTTCGGTTCAAACTGTGCCACTTTTGCCTGTGTGGTAAAAGTCTATATCGGTTCGATTTGTGCCACAGTTCGACCTCGCTCACCGCAGCGCTTTGAAAGATCAAGTAATAATTACCTTGTCGCCAAAAAACGTGCGATATGGCCAACACACTTGATCCAATGGACTTAAAACAAATCATTTCCCTGCACCTAGATGGGTTCAGCAACCGTAAAATAGGCGCTACCCTGGGGATATCCCGCAACACGGTAAACAATTATATGCAGCTGTTCAAGGCCAGTGACCGTTCCCCTGAGGAACTGTTGGCCCGCGACAATGCTGCCCTGGAGGCACTCTTTCCTTCCAGTACCACGATAGCCAATCCCCGTTACGGTGAGCTAATGCTGTATTTTGACGGGATCAACAAAGCCCGGAACCATCCCGGTTTTACCTTTCTGTTCCACTACCAGGAATATGTGCAACATGCCAAAGAACCCTATAGTTATACCCAGTTCATGGAGCATTACAACCGTAAATACTCAAAGGTCAGGGGATCAATGAAACTGGAGCACGATCCGGGCAATGAGATGTATGTGGACTATGCGGGCAAGAAGCTGCAGATCGTGGACCGGGCCACCGGGGAGCTCATTGCGGTGGAGGTCTTTGTGGCCATCCTGCCCAACAGCCAGTACACCTATGTGGAAGCCTGCCATAGCCAAAAGAGAGCCGATCTTATCACATGCTGTGGCCATGCCCTGGAGTTTTATGGCGGGGTGCCCAAGGCCATCGTCTCCGATAATCTAAAGTCGGCCGTAACCCGTGCCAGTCGTTATGAGGCGGATATCAACCGCAGTTTTAAGGACTTTGCCAGGCACTACAACTGTGTGATCAACCCGACCCGTGGATACTCCCCGCAGGACAAGGCCCTTGTAGAGAATGCTGTCCATCTTGCCTATCAGCGCATCTATTATCCCTTGCGCAATATGACCTTCTTCTCCCTAAGCGAGCTCAACAAAGAGATCCGCAAGCTGTTGACAGCCTATAACAATCTACTGTTCAAAAGGAAACAGGCCAGCCGTCTGGAGCTCTTCCAGTCCATAGAAAAAGGCCATTTAAAATCACTTCCACTAAGTCCCTACCAGCTCAAGGACTATTGCCGTGCAAAGGTGCAGAAGATGGGATATGTGTACTTCTCGCCAGATAAAAGTTATTATAGCGTACCCTACCGCTACATCGGCAAGCAGACCCAGATCCATTATACCGCCACGACTGTGGAAGTGTATTACAACCATCAGCGGATAGCCCTGCACCAGCGTAATCCCAGTAAGGGAAACTACAACACAAATCGTGACCACCTGAGCAGTACCCACAAATATTATGTGGACTGGAGCCCTGAATTTTTTAAAAAGAAAGCTGCCCTGCACGGGGAAAATGTAGTGGCCTGTATTGATACCATCATTGCCTCGGGAGATTACCCCGAGATCGGTTACAAGCGTGCCATGGGACTTATCCAGTTGCACAGAGCCTTTGGCTCACAACGCTTGGACAGCGCATGCAAAAGGGCCATACAGGCAGATGCGGTCGCATACCAGCGCATCAAGAATATCCTGAAAAACAACCTGGACCGGTCTTCCCTGTTCTACCAAGATCTAGAACAAGACAAACCTCATATCCCCGTACATGAGAATCTCCGGGGAGCTTCGGCCTATCAATAAATATGTAACCAATAAACTCTATAATTATGAACAACAATCAAACCGTTGAAAAACTAAAACAAATGCGCCTAGGTGCCATGGCAGACTTACACCTGCTGCATATCAAGGAAAATCGCACACCGGATCTTACGGCCGATGAATACTTGGCATTGCTCACGGACCATCAGTGGGAGGACCATAAGGATCGAAAGATCCAAAGGCTCCTCAAGCAGGCATCCTTCCGTGGACAGGCCGATCTGGCGGAAGTGGACTACGCCCAACAGCGCAATCTGGACAGGAACATGTTCCTGCGTCTGGGCTGTCTGGATTTTATGAAACGAAAAGAGAATATTATTATGACCGGTGCCTCCGGAGTTGGAAAAAGTTATCTGGCCCAGGCCCTGGGGCACCAGGCGTGCATGATGGAATATCGCACCATCTATGCCAACACGGCCCGTTTATTAAAAAGACTGAAGCTCAGCAAGGCCGATGGAACCTATCTAAAAGAACTGGCAAAGCTCCTAAAGGCAGATCTGCTTATCCTGGATGACTTTGGTCTGCAAGGTTTTGACAACCATGCAAGAGAATCACTTATGGATATAATCGATGACCGTTACAACCGATCCTCCACCATCATCTTATCTCAAATACCAGTCTCCGCCTGGTATGACATCATTGGAGAAGGAACCATAGCTGATGCAATCCTGGACAGGATCGTAAACTCATCCCACAGGATCGACCTCAAAGGGGAATCCTTAAGAAAGGGAGCTTTAAAGAACGAATAACAATAATTTTTTATATAATTGCAAGATCTTTCAAAGTGGCACGGTTTGACCGAAACAGGTGGCACCATCACTCCGAAATAGCCATACTGAATATTTTAAAAAATCTCCATCAAGAAGACTATCTTTAAAAGTTAATTTGCTGACTTTAGATTTAAGAATAATATCATTGTCTTTTTTTAATATTATTTCAGTTATTTGATCGTGATAAATGTCTTTATAAATGATAGGTTTATTTATATCGTTTATTCGAACAATTGAGCTATCGTTTAGAGAATATGTTTTTAATTCAAGTTTGTGGATTTCATTTCCGATTTTCAATTCTTGATTAGTTCGGATAGTATCGAAGTCCGTTTGCCAATAAACAACTGTTGTGTCCATTTTTTTTGGTTCAGATTTCTGTTCTACTTTAAATTCCGTTTTTGACTTAAAGTCAGATTGAGTCTTCTCCGACTTTTTTCTGTCGCAACTCAATAAACAAAGCGAAAATGTCAATATTAAAATCAGAAGTTTTTTCATTTTTTCGGTTTTCAACTGTTTGGTAACGGTCTTGTATATGAAACGTAGCGTATAAATAGACGCTAAACTTTCGGATTATGCACGAGCCGAATTTTTTAATTTTCTTTTTATCTTATTTTCTCAAAAAGCCAAATTAAAAAATTTGGCGGACTTCGCAAATATACAAAAACCTCTAGGAAAGCCTGTAATAGCTATGTTTTATATACGTTGTTGTGCTTAGTGTTTTTCCGCACGTAATTTCAATTCCCGATTCATTTGTTCAAAGCCATTCTTGGTATCCTTGTCCAAACTCTTGGCAAATAAGTTGACTAATATTCCGCTAAAATTTTCGCTCTGCTCAAAGTTGGTCGTTCCATTTCCGTTGTCTATCAGTTTGAATTTATGTTCTCCGTCAAAAAGTCCTTTGAACCAAAGATGACCAAGCCACTTTAATTCTGTATTTTCATTCAAGGTCAATACGACAGGTTTAAATGTCATTCCTTGCAATTTTATTACGATTTGATTTCCAACTTTTACGTCTCCAGAAACCGACTTAATAAACGAATTCCATTCGGGATAATTCTCAAAGTCCGTTAATATTTTCCAAACTCTTTCTTTACTTGCGTTTATCGTAATCGATGTTTTAATTTGCTTTGCCATAATTTTTAATTTATCTGACAAAGTTCGTTTCAATTTATGCTTTTGCTCTTGACAAAAATCAAGAAATCTTTTTGTTTCTTATTCGGCTGAAAGTTTCGGGCGACATTCCCAGCATTGAAGCAAGATATTGCAATGGAACTTGGTTAAAAAGCTCTTTATTGTTCTTAAAAAGTTTGTCGTAACGTTCTTCGGCACTTAGTGATAAATGACTGAAAACTCTATCTTCTAATTGAACGAAACAACCTGCAATGAACTGTTTTTCCATTTCAGCCCAATTCGGAACTAAATTGTTCAAAAGTGCGTAATTCTCTTTGTCGATTGTATAAAGTTCGCAGTCGGTTAATGCTTGGATATTCCATTTTGCTCGCTGTTTAAAAGTAAAACTGTATAAATCCGTTATGAAATAACCTTTTGTTGAAATCCATTGCGTAATCTCTTTGTCATTGGTGTTTGCAAAAACTCGAATAAAACCACTTCTTACAAAACTCAGTTTTTCGCAATATTGACCAGATTTTGTAAAAAATTCTCCTTTTTTGAGCTCAGATTCTTTGAACAAGGACGTTATTTTGTCCATATTTTGGTTTGTGATTCCAAAGTAGGAAGTAATATATTTCTGTAATTCTGTCAATTTCCTGAATGTTTTTTTACATTAAGCACAACGTTGTTGTGTATGGACCGTTGCGTGTTAAAGCACGAACCATTAAAGATACAAAACTACGCTGGAAAATCCTCGCGGATTTTCCAGATGGGCACAGACCCAGCAATGGTTTATACACGGTGTTGCCAGTAGTTATTTTTCTCCCAAAATTTCGGTATATCGTATTGGCATTATTTCTCGTAACTCTTTCCATTTCATAACATCATTTTGTTCGGTCGACTTTGTCAATTCCTCTAAAGTTTTATTGAATTTCTCCATTGAAAAATCATTTCTCGCTTCATTAAATGATAAATAAATTTTGTTTCTAATTCCGCTGTATTTTTTATAGTCTAATTCCTCGTTAAATTTAGCCATAATCATAAGATTTTTATTCATTATAACTTTTCCAGAATATTCGAACTCGCCTTCAATAGTCATTGGCATTTGATTATTTTCAGGGTTCGGAATTATATATTTTTTTAATTCAGAGGTTATTAAACTGTCTTCAACGAAATTATTCTTAATTTTAATTTGTCCATTTTTATCGACATCAATTATAACAAGGTTTCTCTCTTTAATTATGAATTGTTCAGACTTGTCTCTGATGTTTTTTTTATAATTATCAAATCCATAATCTATTTCAATAACTTTATAATCAGCTTCTAAAATCGTCTCCAGTTCTTTTTTACAAGAGCTGGTCGTTATAGTCAAGATTATTATTAATATTTTCAGCGTAGTTTTTGTCATAATTACTGGCAACGTTGTTGTGTATGAGCTGTGGCGTGTTTTAGCACGAACCTCTCCAAATAAAAACTGGCTTTGGGAAATCCGCAGGATTTTCCAAGTGAGGACGGACCAAGCCATAGCTTATACACTGTGTTAGGCACTGGTTTTTAATTCATTCCTTTTGCTCCAATAGTATATTGCAAAACCAATTGCGACAATTGGTAGTACAATTCCAAATTCGTCTATATAATAAGCTGTATTACCTGTATCTTCCGTCAAAGGGGTGAAAATACTTTGAATAAATAGATTATGACTTCCATGAAGTATTACAGCAGTCCATAAGCTTCCAGATTTCATACGAAACCATGTGTATATAAAACTTATGCTGATAACTAATATCATGAAACATGGCATAGCAAACCAAGATGGTGTTCCACTATTATAATCAGCAAACAATAAAATTGGTAAATGCCAAACACCCCAAATAAGTCCAGTAATCAAGGAGGTTTTTGTAAAGCCCTGACTTTTATATAGTTCTGGAACCAAAAACCCACGCCAACCAATTTCCTCTCCTAATGCGGATGACATACTGCCGATTATACCAAAAACTCCAACTAGAAGGACATAAAGCATAATAGAAAAACCATCACCAATATCACCAATTCCAATTGATTTCGTTATCCAAGTTACAGTTTCTTCGTTGTAAAAGCCACCCCAGCCAAAACTCCAAATAATTATATAGGCAATAAATGCATAAAATAATGGAATCAAATAGCTCCTAACCTGATATTTTGTGTCACCCCATTTCCAGCCAAGATCGGAAATGTTTCTTTTTAAAATTTTCATCGTAATCAAGGCAGAAATCCCAGGACACCACATGAGACCCATAACATATTGTCCAGCTCCTCCTCCTAATTTTCCAGAATAAATAATAAAAAAATAAAAATTGCACTTAAAGTAAAAGTTATAGAAAGAAATATTCCAATAGGCTTAAATTTATTCTCAGTTTGATTTTCCATAATTATTTAGTTTATGTTAACTTGTGCCTAACGTTTATGTGTATGGACCGTTGCGTGTCTCACACACGAACCAATTCAAATATAGACAAACTTTGGGTTTATCCGATAATATTCCAGAAAAGCACAGACCCAGCAATGGTCTATACACGGTGTTACCCGTAGGCTTTATTTTCCGCTTTATCTTAATTGAAAATGTATATGGTCATCGTGTCTAACAGCTTGACAACCGTGAAATCTAATTCTCGGGTTGGTTAAATTCAATCTATTTTTCAAATGCGGTTCGATGAATAATTTCCCAATATTATTTTGTTTTAAAATCAGTTGTGCCAATTCCCTAGTTCCTTTTTTCGAAAATTTGATGTCTTTATTTATTGTTCCTAAAGTCAAATATTTTGGAAAGTCGTATTGCCAATTTCCTTGTTTTTTACTAGACTTCGATTTGGTCGTATTCGTTTTTGGTTGGTTTTTCGTAAGCTCCATATCCGCTGACAGACTTTTTTTTGTTTGTCAATTGTCCGTTTGTATTTTCGTAAATCAGGGAAATATCTATTTTTTTTCCGTCATTGTGGCTCAAATGGGGAAGAAGAGGAAATTTATCAATAAATGGAAAGTTTGCGTCAAGATAAATCATTTTTATTCCGCTATTTCGTTTTTCAAATTCGGACGCTATTTTTCCGATAGTTTCATTTAGTTCTGGTCGGACGTAATTTCTATTTGCAAGTTTATAAAAAACAGAACGAGCTTTTAAAAATTCCGTTTCCTTTATTTTTTCACGTCCGAAAATCGGTGCGACATTTGGAACGATTAAAAATGTTGCAACTAAATACAGAACTGCGAAAATTCCAATTCGCTTGATGAGTTTCCTTTCTGCACTTTTCTTAATCAGCAAAATTGAAATTAAATATAAAATTCCTCCGATTTGAGTCAAAACGGTTAGAAGGGCAAAAATTATTATATGAAGCAATATTTTCAATGTCTGGTCAGCTTACGGGTAACGGTTTTGTGTATGATTAGTGGCGTGGTTTAAGCACCTAATTTAGCAAATAAACACCGAATAGAAAATCGGCGAGGATTTTCGTAAGTAGGCGAGAACCAGCCATTAATTATACACGTTGTTGTGTGTAGTTTTTTATTTTTCAAAAGTCATATAAGTAGTTGGATTTATTCCTACACTTGGATAAAGGTTTTCAATCTCAAATTTCGAGTTAGTCATAATTTCAATTTCAAATTCTTGAGTTGTAGAATTGTCCAAAGTCGGTGTTAATCTAATCACGTTTCCGATTATTTCATAAGTAAATTCGTCATCGTTTGAGTTGTCAGGTTCTGATTTAACAACTGTATTTCCGTTTATAAAATTCAATTGAGAACGTCCACTTACAGGTGAAGTTTCCGAATAGATTCCACTTAACGTTTGAGTGATATTTTCGTCATCATTATTACAAGAAGAGTAAATTCCGACTAAAATGAGTAATGCGATTATTTTTAAATTTTTCATAATTCTATTTTTTCATTAGATGTTCAAATTCCGATTTGGTTGCGTTAAATTACACATTAATACAAAAAAATCCGTCTGCAAAATAAAAAATAGAATTTAATTTGGAGAATGTTGCCTTTATAGGTAACTTCGCTTTATAATTAAAAATGAGCATCATTGGACAAATTTGAAAGAGAAATAATCCCGTTTGAAAACCATTTTTGGGATTTTTACAACAAACTTGACCAGAAAGTTCAGGACAAGTTCGACTGGACAATTTCACTTATTGAAAGGACAAACATAGTCCCGAAACAGTACTTTGACCATATGACTGGAACGGACGGACTTTGGGAAATACGTGTCAAAACAGGGAGCAATATCTTTAGGGTTTTCTGTTTCTTCGACAAAGGAAACCTAATCTTATTATTGAATGGATTTCAGAAAAAAACTCAAAAAACACCCAAAAACGAAATCAAAAAAGCGCAAGCGTTAAAAAAGAAATATTATGAAAACAAATGAAAATCCTAAAAGTTGGAAAGAGCATATTAACAACAAATATGGCAAGGAAGGAACAGAAAGCCGAGAAAAATTCGAAGAAGAATTTGAAACTTTCAGAATTGGTGCTTTAATTCAAGAGGCAAGAAAAAAACAGCATTTAACGCAACAACAACTTGCTGAAAAAGTTGGAACAACTAAAAACTATATTTCACGAATTGAGAATAATGCAAGTGATATCCGACTTTCGACCTTGATGAGAATAATCAGAGAAGGATTGGGCGGAAGTTTGAAATTATCGCTTGACCTTTAAGAATGAAAGGAAAAGTACTAATGGCAACACCGTGTATAAGCCATTGCTGGGTCTGTGCCTATCTGGAAAATTCTTGGGAATTTTCCAGCGGAGTTTTGTACTTTTAATAGCTCGTGTGTGGGACACGCAACGGC
>NZ_LZRN01000077.1 GCF_001678675.1 Gelidibacter algens | reverse complement strand
ATAAGAGTAGTCAGGTAATTTAATACGAAATACATTAGATATCAGACGGATGGCCTAGATTATTATCCTCATTACAGAATTTAATTTCTGACGATAATGTTTACCAGGTTCTTACCAGATTAGATGATGAGAGTAAATTAATCGGATTTAATGTAGAACAAAGAAAAGAGGAAGTATTTAAGGCCAATTTAATTCTGGAGTTTAAAGATTATAAAGAGCTGATCTTTAGAATAGAAGATCATAGGAATTTTGAAGGAAAAATTGGAAATATTCTCCTTACGCCATTTGTAAACTCTGAAGAGCAATTTGGCGAAAATGATTTGTCTTCAATGATTTATAAACCTAAATATTTTGATTTATTGGAAGAGATATTTGATTCTTATAAACAGCTAGCAAATAAAGACTTCAATAAAATTTGGGGTAATATGTTAACTACCGGACTTTATTCTCAAACTTATGAATCCCGTTTAGTTTTTTCCCATTTATACCGAGAGCATCCTGCAATCCTAATTCTTGCTAAAAAGTTCGCTAAGTCAAAATTGGAATTAAATAATTATATACTAAAAATCCAAAAGGAATATATTTTGGATTTAGATAAGGAATATGACGATTTTTCTGAAATTAGAAATGTAAAAGATCAACTATACCTTTATTACATTCTTAACGAGAGAGTTTTCAAATTACCGCTAGATAATTTTTTCAAGAATCACAATTTTAATTTTGGTTGGTTAGCGAAAGAATCTGGATATAAATCTTTATTCTCGAATGGTATTGATCAATGTAATTCTTTTCCATCGAAAAACCCCATATTTCAGGTCTATAACCAACAATTTAGGTATAATTTAGGAATAAATAGAAACAACACTATTGAAATTGAAGTCATTGGTGGTACCATAAAAAGAAATCCTTTCGAGCTTTTAAAAAAGTGGGCAATGGAAAATAAAAAATAATATGACAAAAGTAGGCAGCATAGAACGCATAACCCAACACCGTATCGTAAAACTCTTTACTCAGGAATTGGGTTATACCTATTTGGGAAATTGGGAAGAACGCGAAAACAATAGCAATATTGAGGAAGATTTACTCAGCCAATATCTATTAAAGAGAGGCTATTCAGACATTCAAATTGCCAAGGCTATCTATGAGTTAAGGTCTACTGCCAACAATTTTAATGATAGTCTTTATACCACAAATAAGGAAACTTATCAGTTGCTACGTTATGGTGCAGATATTAAAACGGAAGTAGGGAAAAACACCGAAAAAGTCCACTTTATAGATTGGAGAAAATGGAGCAACAACGACTTTGCCATCGCTGAAGAAGTGACCATTAGAGGTGTGAAAACGAAGCGTCCGGATATTGTTATCTATGTAAATGGCATTGCTTTGGGAGTTTTGGAACTCAAACGTAGTATTGTAACCATTAATGATGGTATCAGGCAAAGCATCGTCAACCAACAAGATGCTTTCATACGCCCGTTTTTTGCCACTGTACAATATGTTTTTGCAGGTAATGATACCGAAGGCTTGCGTTTTGGTGCGATTGGAACACCAGAAAAATATTATTTGAAATGGAAGGAAAATGAGGAGGATGATAGTCGAAATATATTGGATAAGTACATTCTTAAAATGTGCGACAAAGAACGCTTTTTAGATATCATTTACAATTTTGTCGTTTTTGACGCCGGCATGAAAAAGTTGCCCCGTGTGCATCAGTATTTCGGAATTAAAGAAGCACAGAATTATGCAAAACGCAAGGAGGGCGGGATTATTTGGCATACCCAAGGCAGTGGTAAAAGTTTGGTCATGGTTATCCTGGCTAAATGGATTTTGGAAAACAACCCAAACTCCAGAGTAATCGTATTGACAGACCGTGATGAACTTGACAAACAAATTGAACGCGTCTTTAAAGCCACTGACGAAAAGATTTACCGTACCAGAAGTGGGCGCGATCTTATGCATCAATTAGAACAAGCAACACCAAGACTTATTTGTTCCCTAATCCATAAATTTGGTAAGAAGGATACAGATAATTTTAATGAGTTTATTAGGGAGCTGGAGAGTCAACCCACCAAAACTGTTGGGGAGCTTTTTGTATTTGTTGATGAATGCCATCGTACCCAAAGTGGAAGATTGCACCGTACCATGAAAGCTATCCTGCCCGACGCCGTTTTTATAGGATTTACAGGTACGCCATTGCTGAAAAAAGACAAGCAGACAAGTTTAGAAGTGTTCGGAAAATATATCCATACCTACAAATTTAATGAAGGCGTTATAGACGGCGTGATTCTCGATTTGGTTTATGAAGCTCGAGATATTGATCAACGTCTGACATCCCAAAAGAAAATAGACGAATGGTTTGAAGCCAAAACCAAAGGGCTGAACGATTTTAAAAAATACGAGCTTAAAAAGAAGTGGGGCACGATGCAGAAAGTGTTAAGCAGCCGCTCCAGAATGGATAAGGTAGTTGCTGATATTGTGTTTGATTTTAATACAAAAGCACGATTGAATTCTAACACGGGAAATGCCATCTTGGTAGCAAGTTCTATTTATGAAGCCTGTAAATATTATGAGATTTTTCAACGCACACCTTTAAAAGGAAAATGTGCAATCGTGACGTCCTATAACCCGCAAACTAAAGACATTACTACCGAGGATACGGGAGAGAACACAGAAACAGAAAAACAGTTCATGTACAATCTTTATCAGGAGGTTTTAAAAGACGTAAAAGTTGAAGCTGGGAAAACAGCAACCGAAAGCTATGAAGACTGGGCGAAGTTGAAATTTCGCGATGAACCCGCCAATATGAAATTGTTGATTGTGGTTTCCAAATTACTGACAGGTTTTGATGCCCCAAGCTGCACCTATTTATATATTGATAAAAGCATGCAGGACCACGGTCTCTTCCAGGCTATTTGCCGCGTTAACCGATTGGATACCGATGATAAGCAGTTTGGGTATGTAGTAGATTATATGGATTTGTTTAAAAAGGTTGAAAATGCGGTAGCCGTGTACACCACTGAATTGGATTATGACGAATTTGAGGCAACGGACATTGATGTGATGTTGCAAGATCGTCTCACGGTAGGGAAAGAACGATTGGACACTGCCTTGGAAGAAATTCATCTGTTATGTGAGCCTGTTCCTTCGCCAAAAAGCACTCTTAATTTTATCCACTATTTCTGCGGCAATACAGAGATCATGGAAGAATTGAAATCGCGAGAGCCACAGCGCACCGCACTTTATAAAAAAACTGTGGCGCTGATTAGAGCCTATGCCAATATAGCCGATGAGATGGCAGATGCTGGTTATTCTGCCAAAGAAATCGAAAGTATCAAAAAGGAAATCGATTACTATTTGAAGGTACGTGAGGAAATTAGAAGAGCAAGTGGCGAAACTTTAGATTTGAAAAGTTATGAAGCCGATATGCGACATTTGATAGATACTTATATTCAGGCTGATGAATCAGTTGTCATTTCTAATTTTGAGGACATGCCATTATTAGATATCATTGTAAACTCTGGTATTGCCGATGCTATAAATGCAATGCCTGATGGTATAAAAGAGAGTAGGGATGCGGTAGCAGAAACCATAGAGAACAACGTGAGAAGCAAGATTATTACAGATCATTTAATCGATCCTGCTTTCTTTGATGAAATGTCAAAATTATTGAACACCATCATCCAAGAGCGTAAAACCAAAGCCATCAGTTATGCTGAATATTTAGAACGTATTGCATTTGTAGCTAAAACAGTAAAGGAAGGAAAGAGCGATGCCACACCAGAAATATTAAAGACACCTGGTCAACGTGCCATTTATAATAATATTGGCAAGGATGAAAAACTTGCCGTCGAATTGGATGCAGCCATCACTACCGTAAAAAGAGACGGATGGCGTGGCAATTTAGCAAAGGAACGAGAGATAAAAGCTGAAATCTATAAGATATTGATGAAGCAAAAAGACACTGTGCAAGCTGATATGGCAAGTGATAATGCAGAGGTATATTATGTTGAGAATAAAGTAGAAGCACTTTTTGACATTATTAAAGCACAAGAGGAATATTAATGGAGCAATTGGAATTGGGAAATATCACTATTGACGTAGAACTTAAGGATATTAAAAACATTCATTTAAGTGTCTATCCGCCTAATGGTAAGGTCAAAATAGCCGCACCAGAACGAATGGATTTAGACACTATCAGAGTATTTGCCATAAATAAGTTGAAATGGATCAAGAAACAACAAGCTATATTCAACAGTCAAGCACGTGAAACCCCGAGAGAATACTTGTCCAAGGAAAGTCATTACTTCAAAGGGAAACGCTATTTACTTGAGGTTATAGAACATGCTCATCAATCTAAAGTGGAATTGAATCACAGTACAATTAAACTTTATATTAAATCGAATTCAACCGTTGAAAAGAGGAAGGAAGTTTTAGAGAATTGGCACCGTGAACAGCTTAAGGAAATGATAGTGCCACTCATTTTAAAATGGGAGAAGAAAATAGGCGTCAAAGCCAGTGCAATTGGAATACGCAAAATGCGTACTAAATGGGGATCTTGCAATACTGAAACAAAGCGGATTTGGCTTAATTTAGAATTAGCTAAAAAGCCTGTAGAATGTTTAGAATATATTATTGTTCACGAGCTTGTTCATTTATTGGAACGCAGCCACAATGAGGTTTTTGTAAATTATATGAATCAACTTATGCCTAAATGGCGGTTTTATAGAGAAGAATTAAATAAGCTTCCTTTTAGTCATGTGGAGTGGAAGTATTGAGGTTTTAGGAATTCAATATTGGGGACATTACAGTATGCAGTTCCACTGCATAAAACAATTTGATATTTGTAGACATAAAGAAATGAAAATAGATATGGAGGATAGTGAAATAATTTACATGAGCCAATTTAAATATAGAGTAACAAGGGACTTGGTAGCGTTTCAAGATTATTGTAAAACATTCGATTTCGATTTATTCTGTGAGCATTATGTAGGAAATTCTTCTATTTCTGCTTTAAATGATAAGACTAAAGTCAAGCAGGCCTTAATAACACATTTCGAACCATTAAAAGAGGATTTATTAACTTATAAAAACGACTTCCATAAATTCAAATCTGTTGAAGATATTGCAAACAAAATTGGGATAACCCCTGATCGTGTAAAAGCCTATATCGAACGAAATAAGTTAAACTTCTCGAAAGACCAAATAAACGGGTTGTCGGGTTATGGCGATGTAACCTTGAAGACTCAAGTAAAGGAGATCAGTAGTTATAAGATTCTAAAAGATTTACAGTTGATTGAAAGAAATATACTACTTTCGAAAACTACTGCACAAAGTCTAATGGTTAAATAATAAGATTTAAAATTATAAGTGTTTAATTATGCAGTTCTACTGCATAGAGGCAAAACATATTTGCATAGTTCTTTGAAAGCCTGCTTTAAATTATTGATTTGTGCCAACTGGAAGTTTTTTTAATTAAAGATTTCAGATCGGTTGGTGTCCCGGATTTATTCGGGATGAATGTCTTTTGGTCATTTGCTAAAGATTGAAGTTATCATTATAGGTTTTATTTTATTTGATTATTATTTCATTTAAGATATTATTTGAATTTACATACTTTAAACAAAGAATAGATAAGCAGGCTTCATAGAACTTAAATTACATTATGGAAATAGAACAATCCCACATAGATTACATTAAATCTGCTTTTGAGAATATGCAGACAAAGGAAGATTTGCTTAGTTTAATGAATTATGTCAAGCCATTTATCTATGGAGAAAAATCAGTTCAGTTTGATTTAAAACAATTGACCTATTATGCTTTTCCTCATAATAACAGAGCGCGATATAAAGAGTTTAAAATTAAAAAGAAATCTGGAGGAGAGCGTTCAATTCATGCGCCGATAAAAGGTTTAAAAGCCATTCAAAAAACATTGGCTTTTATATTAGAATATGTTTTTGTCCCACACCCAGCTGCAAAAGGCTTCGTAAGAGAAAAATCAATCGTAGATAACGCTAAAGTTCACGTTGGCAATTACTACGTTTATAATATTGATTTGAAAGATTTTTTTCAAAGTATTGATCAAGCCAGAGTATGGAAATGCCTACAGTTACCTCCATTTAATTTAAAGGATCCAGACATCAACGTAAACAATATTGTTAGGCTTGATAATTTAACTATGACCGCTTTGTGTACTGTTAGTAAGTCTCCATTGGGGTTTTATACTGGCTATAATCTTAAAGGTGAAAAATTTATTTCAAGGGAATTTGAATTAGAAGTTAATGCATATGTAATTGGAAAAAAAGTTATTGACGCTGATTATTACAATGTAAAAGAAATGATCTTCGATAGAGATAATGGAATTAAAGAATATGTGAAATTAATAAAACATGAAATTGGGCGACAAAAGATCGCTAATATCATTGCGAATATTTGCTGTACAACTATGGATGTAGAACGTAAAGATGCGCAAGGTGCTTGGGAAAAAGTTTCACGAAGTGTTTTGCCACAAGGGGCGCCAACATCTCCTGTACTGACTAATGTTGTATGTCAACGACTAGACTATTTGCTAAGTGCTGTTGCAAAAAGATTTGGTTTGAAATACAGCCGTTATGCAGATGATATTACGTTTAGTTCTTTACATAACGTTTTTCAAAAAGACAGCAATTTTTTAAATGAAATGGAACGTGTTATTGCAGATCAAGGATTTACTATTAAACCAAGTAAAACGCGTTTGCAAGTAGATGGCATGCAAAAGGCAGTTACAGGCTTAATTGTTAACGATAAAGTGAACGTTAAGAAACGGTACGTGAAGCAATTGAGAATGTGGATAAATTACTGGGAAGTTTACGGTTATGCTAAAGCTGAAATGATTTTTAAAAGAGATTATTTTAAAGATAAGGGGCATGTGAAAACAGGACAGCCTAATTTAAGTAATGTATTGGACGGCAAACTTAATTACCTAAGCATGGTTAAGGGAGCTAATGATGCTACTTATCTTAAACTAAAAAACAGGTTTGATTCGTTAATACAAGGAGCTAGCTCAATGGAAATTGTACTGAAAGAATGGGAGAAAAACGGCATTGAAAACGCCATGGAATTATATAAAAAACAGTTGTAATGAATAAATTTAAATTTGTAAGACAACTATTAGAAAACGAAAAACTTAATCCTAATCAAAAAGAACGGTTTTTAAAATTAATTTCTAAAGAACTGGCAGACTCTTCAAATCTTGATGAGCAGATATTTAATGAAGTTAAAGAAATTAAAGAGAAGATAAGATTATTAGAAGGAGTGGTCACTGGATCAGGACAGGAGCATACAAAGCCATCAAATTCACACTATCCTAAGATTCATAATGCACGTTCTTTAGTTGGATTAATGAATCAATTTTCGGATAATTCTAAAGCCTTAAAATATACTACACATAGTTGGGAGCATGGAAGATTTCAAAGTTATGAGGATTTCCTTAAAAAAGTAAAAGAGGAATGGAATGATATGAATCAAGAATTAAAAGAGCTTAATCCGAGATTGCATGGGAAAATTTCGAATTTTTTATTTAATGAAAAGTTGGGTAAAATAAAAACTGGAAATTATTATCATGTTTGGGGTGAGAAAAAACTAAAATTTGGATGGGCTTCAGGAGCTTTACAACGCTATATGAATGATAACGATGCAGATCCCTTTAGTTGTCCTATTCCGGATGAAATTAAAATACTAGATAAAAAACACAATTTTTTATTGTTTGATCATTACGTTTCAGAATTTAAAAATGAAATTGAAATAAGAGAAGATAATTCGGCTTTAGTTAATCTGATAAACAATTTATGGACGGAGGAATTAAATTACGATTTTACTGTCAATCAAGAAAACACAGAAGGAGTTTCTTTTTTTACAGATGTACCCTATTTAAAATCGGTTCTTAAAATCGTATTTGGAAGTTTTAAGAAACGTTCACAGTTTCCGAATATTATTTTTCGCGTTGATCAAAATTTCGAAAAAAAATATCTTGAATTAAGTATTTCTCAATTAGATTCTAAGTGTAATAGAAGCATAGATGATCCAAAGATTATATGTCCCACGGGTGGTGACTTTTCCACGCTTATCGAAAATTTGAAAAATTTAGCGGATTTTTCTGTAATAGGTGTTTTTAGAAATGGAGCGCTTTATAAAGTCAATTATCTTTCCAGTAATGAAAATGTTGAAAATGTTAGAAAAACTGAAAGACGATTATCCGTGTAAAGGATTTACATATGTATTAAAATTTTATATATGAAAAGAGTGATTTTGATTGAAGATAGGCCAAATAGGCAAATAGATTTTATAAAAGAAATAAGTAGAGATTTGAATGAAATTTCGATTTTAGAAAATATTTGTGGTTTTGAAAAGTTTAATTTCTATAAAGAAATTTTGAGTTCGAGCATACTGGATATATTTGATCCATATCCGGTCATTATTATTCATAGATCTGCTTTATCAGCAAATGAACGTTTGAAATTAATTG
>NZ_LZRN01000076.1 GCF_001678675.1 Gelidibacter algens | reverse complement strand
AATAAAGTATTATACTGTATACTAATATTATTTAGTTGGACTACAAATCGAAGGTAACTTACCGTAGTTCGTTTTATTTGGAACTTAATTTTACCAATTATTCGATTGTTTTACTAAATTNTCCTGTTCTTATTTTAGCTCTCTTTAATTAAATCGTGAAGAACAAAATGATAATGGTCTTTATGTACCTTTTGTAGCAAACGAGTTAAATTTAGTAAACTGAATATCGTAAACCGTATTTAACAACTTGATTTAATTCTTTCTGCTTTGTTTTTAATATTTCAATATCTAAAGACATAGAACATAATTTAAACCACGACTGCCAAATGAATAACGTTTGCCAACACCGTATATAATTAATTGCTACTTGTTTTTACTTTGTGAAAAGACTCTCTCAGCACAAAGCTAGTTGTACTTTTTCTATCTATGTGCTTGCATACGCAACTAATCATATACAATCACGTTGGCAAACATTAAAAACTCACTCAAAAGTTTACAGTTAACGAAACTTTATTTATATTTGTATCAAATTTGATTTTATAACAAAAATGATAAGACGATTTGAAACGAAATTACTTGAGGAAGCTTTTGAATTTATAGAAAAGCAAAACCTAAAAGCAAGGAAAAAGATATTTCAAAATATAAGAAGAGCCGAACAACAATCTGACCCAAAATTCTTCAAAAAACTGACTGATGATATTTGGGAATTCAGAACTTTATATTCCGGAATTCAATATCGCCTTTTAGCATTTTGGGACAAGGATGATAAGACCGAGACGTTTGTTTTTGCAACTCACGGAATTATTAAAAAAACAAGCAAAGTGGATAAGAAAGAAATCGACAAAGCGGACAAAATAAGAAACATATATTTTAAAAATAGAAAGAAATGAAAAGTTACACTTTAGACCAAGCAGAAGACCTTTTAATTGGAAAAAAGGGAACTGAAGAACGAGATGAATATGAATTTGAGTTGAAACTTGAATTGATTGGCGATATGATAAAGACCGCGCGAAAAAAACGAAAACTGACTCAAGGGCAATTAGGAGAATTAGTTGGAGTAAAAAAAGCACAAATATCGAGACTTGAAAACAGCACTGGAAATGTGACTTTTGAAACCGTAATGCGGATTTTCAATGCTTTGGGAGCAAAATTGAATTTAAGTCTTCAAATGTAAAATAACGATTTGCCAACACCGTGTATAAGCCATTGCTGGGTCTGTGCCTATCTGGAAAATTCTTGGGAATTTTCCAGCGGAGTTTTGTACTTTTAATGGTTCGTGTGTGAGACACGCAACGGCTCATACACATCAACGTTGCCCACAATATGAAAAAAACTCTGTCAATATTAATTATACTTCTGATTTGCTCTTGTGCGAAACGGAGTTATAAAATAATTGATTACGGTCAATTTAAAATAACTGTTCCTGAAAAATGGAATAAATATGAAAGGAAAGGAATTGACAGTTATATTGGCGGAATTATAACAGACAAAAATGATACTCTAAAATTTGATTTAGGAAAATATTCAGCAGATGTAAGTACGGATTTACCGATGATTTACACAAAAGAAATGTTATCAGAATTAGCTAAAAAAGAACGAGAATTACTTCCAAAAACAAAACATTTGGTTGTAGAAGATTGGACTTATGAAGGCATCGATATAAAAGAATATTTGAAATATGATGTTGAATATTACACAATAGACTGTATTAATGCAAAAATAATTACGCCAAAAAATAAAGGATTTGGTTCGAGTGGAATTTACATTGACAGCCTATCTGGACTAAAACAGAATTACGATAAACTTAAATTTAATTTTTATGGACAGTATTTATCGGATAAAACTCAAGCCGAATTTATAAAAGCATTAAAAACATTACGCTTCGAAAAATACTGTGGGCAACACCGTATATAAGCTATGGCTTGGTTTGTGCTTACTTGGAAAATTTCTGGATTCCCCAAAGTTAGTTTATATTTGGAGAGGTTCGTGCTAAAACACGCCACAGCTCATATACATCAACGTTGTGCGTCATATAAGAAAAATCGTGCTGAAATTGAAAATCTAACGGACTGAAATGCCGAAAAGAAATTGAAATTGAATTCGAAATTGAAAATAAAAAACCATTACGCCGAAATTATCACTCGAACGGAATTATTAATGGAATTATCAATCCGAACGTCCTTAACCAAACTGGAAAAAACAGTACTTAACCAAAGTTTCTGCTGAAATATTACGCCGAAATTTATTCTGGCGGAAAAAACAGGTGAAACGGAATCGAATTTTTTTTGGTTTTTTAAGTGCAAATCCGAAACTTTGTGTTTCTCGACCAAATCAAATCTGACGGAAATAAATCACGCCGAAATTAAATGCGGAAAACCGTAAAGAATTTTAAGCGGAAATTATTAAATTGGACTTTTATAAAACAAAACGGGGGAATCAAATCTGACGTGATAAACAGAGCGTGGGAAAAGATAAATACGCCGCACAACACCGTGTATAAGCCATTGCTGGGTCTGTGCTAATCTGGAAAATTCTTGGGAATTTTCCAGCGGAGTTTTGTACTTTTAATGGTTCGTGTGTGGGACACGCAACGGCTCATACACATCAACGTTGTGCCACATTGAAAAAAAATTATGAGAATAACATTAATATTAGTGCTTTTAATCATTGTTGGTTGCGCAAGTAAAAGGAAAACTGAATGCAATTACATTACGGATTATTATCCAAATACAGCCAATGCAGAAGTAGAGTTTTATTTAGGTAATTACCAAAAAGCTTATAACTATTACCAAAAAGCGTTTGAAAACTGTGATGCAATTAAAATAGGATTTTTGCACGATACCGATAAATTTGCCAAGATTTGCGCTGAATTAGGTAAAGATGATTTAGCAATAGATTATATCAAGAAAACAATAGATAAAGGAGGAACATTAAATGAATTTCAAAACGATAAAGTCTTCAATGATATTTTCAAAACGGAACGAGGAAAAAAATTGATTGCCGATTACGATAAAATAAGAGAAAAATATATTAGTACTCTAAATATGAATTTAAGGGCTGAACTTCAAGCAATGATAGAAATTGACCAAAGATTAGTTGGACAGCAAGAAAAAAGAGATAGCGTATTTAAAGTTAACGATAAGCGACTTGTAGAAATATTTGATGAATTTGGTTATCCAAATGAGCAAGTAGTAGGGAATTATGGAATTGACTTTACTTCCGCAGACCCAACAATTTTACTATTACACACAGATGATAGTATTAGAATAAATTATTTCATCCCAAAAGTAAAAGAGTTTGTGAAAAATGGCAAATGTCCACCATATACTTTGGGTACTATGTATGACAATTTAGAGTTATTTAATAAACAACCACAAACTCACGGTACTTTCGAAAGCCAAAATGGAGGTTATGCAAATATGATTTCTGATTTATCAAAGGTAAATGCAAATCGAGCAGAAATAGGCTTGCCGAGTTTGAAAATGACTAAAAAAATCGATAGTTTAAGAAGTTTAAGACGACAATAATGCGCAGAACAACGTGGCACAACAACGTATATAAAACATAGCTATTACAGGCTTTCCGAGAGGTTTTTGCTTGTTTATTAAGTACGCCAACTGTATACTAATATTATTTTTATTTTTGTATATTTAGAAAGTTAAAGATAAATAGAAAAAATAAAAATTCGGCTCGTGCATAATCCGAAAAGTTAGCGTCTATTTACACGCTACGTTTCATATACAAGACCGTTAGTACACAGCTGAACGAAACTCTGAAAATTCCTCGATTTTTTTTTGGTTTTAAGAACAAAACAGAAGATTGAGTTTTCAAGAAAATCAGTGCAGAATTGATCACTTTTTTAATTGTTTTATCTCCTTGAATATCGGAAGTTAAGTCGCTTATCAGGAAAATTTGTGCTTAACCAAAGTTCCTTCAAAAAAGTAATTCCCAAGTCTGAAAAGACAAAACCTTACGCCGAAAATCACTCTGATGTAAAATCCTTGAAAGACCAAACCGGATTTTTTTTTGCTGTTTAAGTGCAAAACCAGAAGATTGTGTTTTTCGACCGAATCCGATCTGACAGAAAAACAACTTCAATAAAACTGAATACGAAAAACCATAACAGAAATTAGTCTGAATTTACTAAATTAGACTTTTAAACAACAAGACGTCAGAATTCAAACTCGGGCGGAAAAGTTAAAAGCCGTGTACTAACACCGTGTACAAGCCATTGCTGGGACTGTGACCGTTTGGAAAATCCTGCGGATTTCCCACAGTCACGTCTTATTAGGATTGGTTCGTTCCATCCGTCGCAACAGCTCGTACACATAAACGTTGTGCACAAGCTAACAAAAAAACGAAATGAGTTGGAAAATTACGATACAAATAAATTCTAAATTTACTCTCAATAACGGATTTGAAATAATCGAAACGCAGGAAAAAGGAATGTTTAAATCCTGCCGATTGAAATATGGAGAAATTTTAGAGTTGAATTATATTTATGAAAAAGGACCCATATCTGCTGATTTATTTTACGACCAAAAACGTTTTGACGTTATACATTTTGCGAATTACGAAAATAACGAACAGCCGAAATACCAATTCCCTGATTTTTATTGGAAAAACGGAACAGACTCTGACGATGAATATATAAAATATTTCGATTCTATATTGGAAAATGAATTTGACAATATTTTGGATTGTTTGTTTAAAATGGACGAAGCAAAATGGGTGGAATTTGAAAAATATTATCAATCTGAAAACTTGAGATTGACTGGATTATAAATAGAAAAGCCAGTGCACAACACCGTGTATAAGCCATTGCTGGGTCTGTGCTAATCTGGAAAATTCTTGGGAATTTTCCAGCGGAGTTTTGTACTTTTAATGGTTCGTGTGTGAGACACGCAACGGCTCATACACATCAACGTTAGCACACAGTTGTCTGCTCCAGAAAACACAGATAAACAACAAAATCTTCTGATTTTTAAGAGTAGAAACTGAAAAACCACACCGAAATTATAATAGATACTGAAAAACCAAAACGGCGGAATTATCACTCGTGTGAATAATTTTATTTTTTGGCCTTCCGATAATAAGTCGCATAGCTGGAAAACCTGTGCTTGACCAAAGTTTGGGCAAAATTTTATTTTAGATATACGCGGAAATCAAATCTAACGAAAAAAACTGCGAAAAGGAACCGAAAATTTTTTTGGTTTTTTTAGTTGCAAAACTGAAACTTTGCCCTTCCCTACAATCTGAAAAAAATATTTTAAAACTCATTGCGAAAAATGGCAGCGGAATTTAAAAGGAAATTTTTAACCTGGATTTCTAAACAAAATTATGTCGGACTTTACTCTGTAGTTAAAAAATAATAGCGAAGGAAAGAATAAACCGTGTGCTAACACCGTGTATAGACCATTGCTGGGTCTGTGCTTTTTTTGGATTATTATGGGAATGCCCAAAAGTTTGTTTATATTTGGATTGGTTCGTGTGTGAGACACGCAACGGTCCATACACATCAACGTTAGGCAACATATGAAAAAAATTCTGCTTCCATTATTAATCTTCTCAATCATTGTGAGTTGTGCCAATCCCAAAATAGATAAAGCGGAATTTAAAAACGACCTACAAATTCGTGGTTTAAAAGGAAAAATAAAGTCAATACGAGAAGAAATCTTTGAGTACAAAAAAAACGCAGATAGTTTTGAAGTTGGCGAAAAGATTAATTCATATTCTGCTACCGACAGAGACGAATTACTGGAATTTAATGACATCGGAAACTTAATCAAAAGAACCGAATTCTATACCAACGGGGAAATTTCAAACCAAACCGAATATTATTACAATTCAAAAAATCAAACTTTAAAAATTATTGAGACAGATAATTATGGAAAAGGTTCACAAAGTATTCAAGAAAACGTTTATGATAAAAATGATAGCATAAAGAAATTTATTTATTCTTCAGGCGATTTCAAAAGAATATCAATAGTTGAAAGAGATGGAAATAATCGACTTTCTACAAGACGAGATATGGTCAAAGATACTGTTCAAATGACCTTCAACTATAAATATGATAGCGCGGGAAATTTAATTGTGGAAAATGCTTTTATAAAAGATAGTATTCCATCCAAATTAATCAGTAGAATTTACGAAAATAGACTGTTGACAACAGAACTAACCGAAACCTACGGACGCTGGGACACATTGCAAGAAAAATCAATTTATGAATATGACGACAAAAGTAGAATTAAGCTCAATAAAAGAAAATTATGTGAACGACAATAATTTTATTCTAATTGAGAATTTCTATGATGAAAATGATAATTTAATTAAGTATAAAATTGAGCCAATTGGTGCAGAGCGTTATTCAATATTAATTCAAAAATGGGATGAATTCGGAAACCAAATTGAATATTCGAGAACCGATGGGCAAACTGGAAATAAAGAAATTTGGATTTCAAAATATGAGTTTGACAAATACGATAATTGGATTTTAAAAACTCATTTTAAAAACGGAAAACCTTTGTATATTGTAAAGCGGAAAATAAATTACACGGAGTAATACGTTGCCTAACAATGTATAAACGCAATAGCGGAGTTAGTGCTTAACCAAAAATATATTATAAATCAAGGGTCAGTTATAAACTGAAAGGTTCGTGCGAAAATCCCGCTACTGCGCTTATACTTGAACGTTACCCACCATATGAAAAAAATCGTACTTAAAATATTAGTTCTTGCATTTATTGCAGTCGGTTGCCAACAAAAAAAGCAAACCGAAATAAATGTTGCGGAAAATAACGAACAAATGAAATCCAATTTTGACTTGAAATCTGATTATCAAGATTTCAAAACAAAAATGACTGAATTGGATACTTTAAAAGTTTGGATTGACCATTCTGTTTGCACATATCAAGGAGAGGAACGCTTACTGATTACCAAAAAATCTGATTCAATAAAAATTCTATCGGAATTTAAAGATTATGATGAACAAAATCCTGAATGGCAAAAATATTTGAGAAAAGTATTACGGAAAATGACACAACTTGGGATTTTGGCAATTTTATGGAGAGAAATAAAAGCCGAATAAACTCTGATGATAATGAATACGTAAAAATTGAAATTAAAAATGGCGAACAGAAAATGAAATTTGTCACGAAAGGATTAGTAGATTTAAATACCTTTATGGCAGAATATGGAACAATGATGAGAAAATTGTACGAACCCAAAAAAAGGCAAATTTATGGAGTTCCATTAATAACCGAAACGGAGTTGATTAACGAGGAATAAAAACGGTGGGTAACACCGTGTAAAAATAATTGCTTGGTTCTCGCTTACTTGGAAATTCCTGCGGAATTTCCAAAGGCTTGGTCAATTTTAGTATTTTAGGTGTTTATCTCACGCAACTATTCTTACACATAAACGTTGTAAAACATTTGACCAAACCAACCTGAATTCAAAAATTAAAAAGTCCTTAATAATAACGAATTGAAAGCTCAAAAACTGAAATCTGAAAAATCTATAACTGAAAAAATTTTTGCAGGAATAGGAATTTTGTTAAATGGATTTTTCTACTTTTTTTGGAATTTCTGAATTCTATATTGTTGGAATAAAAAAAGATACGGAACTTTATCCTTTTGGCGGAGAAGGACCTGTTCCTTATTATTATGAAACGGCTGAACTTTATGCGACAGTTAGTCTAATTTACGGATTAGCGTTCGGAATTTTACTCGGAATTGGAATTTGGAATTGGAAAAAAAATAAAATCAACGAATTACTAATATTCGGAATAACTTGTTTATTCATTTTTATTCAAATTTATCACGGTTGGGTTGAATAATTAAAATAGAAAAGTAAATGAACTATCGAAATAAAAACGTTTTACAACAACGTGTATAAGCCATCGCTGGGTCTGTGCCAATCTGGAAAATTCTTGGGAATTTTCCAGCGGAGTTTTGTACTTTTAATGGTTCGTTCGTGAGACACGCAACGGCTCATACACAAAACGTTGCCATTAATACAAAAAAATCCGTCTGCAAAATAAAAAATAGAATTTAATTTGGAGAATGTTGCCTTTATAGGTAACTTCGCTTTATAATTAAAAATGAGCATCATTGGACAAATTTGAAAGAGAAATAATCCCGTTTGAAAACCATTTTTGGGATTTTTACAACAAACTTGACCAGAAAGTTCAGGACAAGTTCGACTGGACAATTTCACTTATTGAAAGGACAAACATAGTCCCGAAACAGTACTTTGACCATATGACTGGAACGGACGGACTTTGGGAAATACGTGTCAAAACAGGGAGCAATATCTTTAGGGTTTTCTGTTTCTTCGACAAAGGAAACCTAATCTTATTATTGAATGGATTTCAGAAAAAAACTCAAAAAACACCCAAAAACGAAATCAAAAAAGCGCAAGCGTTAAAAAAGAAATATTATGAAAACAAATGAAAATCCTAAAAGTTGGAAAGAGCATATTAACAACAAATATGGCAAGGAAGGAACAGAAAGCCGAGAAAAATTCGAAGAAGAATTTGAAACTTTCAGAATTGGTGCTTTAATTCAAGAGGCAAGAAAAAAACAGCATTTAACGCAACAACAACTTGCTGAAAAAGTTGGAACAACTAAAAACTATATTTCACGAATTGAGAATAATGCAAGTGATATCCGACTTTCGACCTTGATGAGAATAATCAGAGAAGGATTGGGCGGAAGTTTGAAATTATCGCTTGACCTTTAAGAATGAAAGGAAAAGTACTAATGGCAACACCGTGTATAAGCCATTGCTGGGTCTGTGCCTATCTGGAAAATTCTTGGGAATTTTCCAGCGGAGTTTTGTACTTTTAATAGCTCGTGTGTGGGACACGCAACGGC
>NZ_LZRN01000075.1 GCF_001678675.1 Gelidibacter algens | reverse complement strand
ACTCGTATACTCTCAATCTTCCAGCTTCCAGCTTCCAGCTTCTTGCTTCTTGCTTCTTGCTTCTTGCTTCTATCTTCTAACTTCCAGCTTCCAACTTCTAGCTTCCAGAATAATCTCACCAACTTCACAATTCAAACTTCGTTATTCGTTATTCGTTATTCGTTATTCGTTATTCGTTATTCAAAACGAGATGTGCGCTCTTCAGTCAAAAGCTTAACTGTAATAATTTAAAATCCTCCCGCAGATAACGCAGATTACCCCAAAACAATGCGTACAAAACATTTACAAAAATTGTAAGCTTCCAGCTTCCAACTTCTAGCTTCCAGCTTCCAGCTTCCATCTTCTATCAGCAGGTTATTATGTCTTAATCTCATGAGATTGCTTCGTCCTTCGTCCTCGCAATGACCTTCACGAAGTTATTGTTATTCTACGTTTTTGCGAAAGAAGCCGTATTCTTCAAATTCAAATTCAAATTCAAATTCATCTTCAAAAATCAAACCCCCACTCGTAGACTTTCTGTTCTCTAGCCTCTAGCCTCTAGCCTCTAGCTTCTAGCTTCTAACTTCTAACTTCTAACATCGGTCATTAATCCTAAATCATAAATCGTTAACCATAAATCGTTAATCAAAAACCTACTGCCCTCTATAATACAATACCGTACTCAAGGTTTTTACCATAATATTCAGATCGAGAAAAAAGCTTCTGCGCTTGATATAGAAGAGATCATATTGCAATTTGGTAAGGCTGTCATCAACGGAAGCCCCATAGCGGGTCTTTACTTGGGCCCAACCTGTCAGACCGGGTTTTACCACGTGCCGGGTTTCATAAAAGGGTATCGATCGTGAGAGTTCTTCAACAAAAAACGGGCGTTCAGGACGTGGACCGATAAGGCTCATTTCGCCTTTTATAATATTGATAAATTGTGGAATTTCATCAAGTCGGCTTCGTCTCAAAAAATTACCGAATTTAGTGATCCTCACATCATTCGCCAGTGCCCATTTGGCACCCTCAGTCTCTGCATTTACGATCATACTTCTGAGCTTGATAATCTTAAAAACTTTGCCATGTTTGCCTACACGTTCCTGAGTGTAAAACAAAGGCCCTCTGTTCGCCAATAAGTTACCTATCAAGATTACGGGCGATATCAAAACCGCCACAGACAAACCTACGATTGAAAACAAGATATCAAAAAACCGGTTAAAAAAGAGATAGAGCTTGTTTTGATTACTCCGACTAAAGGGGAAATATTTATAAAAATCCTTACCGACAAACTGAATGGGAACGCGATAGGTAATCTCTTCATACACCTGACTGTATTCTCTAATGGTGAAACCACGTTCTAAAAGCAGCATAAGATCACTATAGATTTGGGTGGTGATGGTCTCCGTATTATAACTCGCTACGACCACTTCTGAAATCTTCTCCTCGCTAATAACCTGCATCAATTCATCAGCTTGAAATTCCCGAATCCCTTCAAATTTCACTGGCGTCTTTTTCGACAAATCACAGTTGATAAACCCAACAATCTTATAATTTGGGTCAGATTGGCTCAAGGCTTCCAAAAACGAAGTCACATAAGTCATCTCCCCAACCAGAATTACCCTTTTATAAAACCGGGGTGAGGCAATCAAGGTTACATAGGCAATCCGCCATAAAAAGATAGAGGCTACGATGGTGAGATAGAAATAGACAATCTGCAGCCTTTTTTCAGGTAAAAAAGGAGTGACTACAGGGGTCAGGAAATAAAATAATACGGTCGTGGAGACGGTCAATACGATATTTCTGAAGGTCACATCGAGCTGGCTGGATTTCTGTAAATCGTAGATTTCGAAAACGGTACCGAACACACTTAAATACAGAATTAGAATAAGAATGGCCACGCTATTTTCCCAGCGGATCATTAGGTATTCATAGTCAAATAAAAGTCCTAGTAAATAAAGTCCGAAAATGGCCAGAACGATATCTAGAAGTCTGAGCAAGACTTTTCTCTCTGAAACTTGAAAATGGATTGCTTTTTTTGTACATTGTTTGGAGAGTGTTGGGGCGAAGATAATAAGTCTCAACAATTCTGCAAGTCCTCAATCGTTTTTTATGGCTTCAGTATCAAATTAAAATGTGAGTTGTTGGTTTTTGGTTTTTGGTTTCTGGTTTCTGGTTTCTGGTTTCTGGTTTCTGGTTTCTAAATTTGTCCGTGCTTTCAACGAACATCTGCGAAACCTGATATTTATTATTATTATTATTATTATTGTTATTGTTATTGTTAACTCATTATTGTGGCGTATCTACTCAACAACTTGCATTTTTCAACTTCAACTTCAACTTCAACTTCAACTTCAATTTCAACTTCAACTTCAACTTCAATTTCAACTTCAACTTCAACTTCAACTTCAACTCCAATATCCGATATTCATTTCCTAATACCTCATCCCTAATACCCTATTTGTTGATCCCAGTTTCGAGTCTTAGGCCACAGTCCTCAGTTGAGATGTGGAATTTTAAATATGGATATTGCAGTTTTAACTTCCAGCTTCTAACTTCTTGCTTCCATCTTCTAACTTCCATCTTCTAACTTCTAACTTCTAACTTCTAACTTCCAGCTTCTAGTGTCACGAAAATCCTCGAAACTGCCGGAGACATTAACTAATCAGCTCCATCATCTAAAAGCTCCATCCCTACAAAAGGACGAGGAGTTAAGCCGCTCACTAATTTTGCAAACACTTACACATCTAAAAGCTCCTTCCCTTCCTTCTAGGGAAGGTGGATTTGAGCTCAGAAAAGAGCTCAAAGACGGAAGGGTCTATACAGTTTTCAGGAGCAGTCGTCAGCAATCGTCAATCACAACCCAAAACTTCATCCCACAACGCTCCCACATACTTCCAATCAAACTGCTCCACCTTCCCCCTAGCCTTTATAACCATAGCCTCTGTTCGAGACAACTCCTTAAAAAGTGTCCCAATCGCATCAGCCATAGCTTCCTTATCGTTGGGCGGCACCAACAGGCCATCCAAACCATCACTAATCAAATACGGCATTCCGCCCACATTTGTAGATACCACCGGAAGTCCCAAAGCCATAGCCTCAATGACACTCACGGGCATATTGTCAAAATTGGTGGTATTGATAAATACATTGTAATTTTCGGAAAGGGCAATCCAAGCGTCCTTGGTCAGCTTTCCAGTATAAGTAACGTGTACATTCAAAGATGTTGCCAAAGCTTTTACTTTTGCCAAACTCCCATCTGCATCAGGCCCTACCATACATAGTTCTGTTTTAAAGCCTCGTGCCTGCAGCTCATGCAGCACTTCAATAGCTAAAGTGGGATTATAAATTTCAGAAAAGGAACGCACCCATAATAATTTTGGGTAGTCATAAGTTTTTGATGAGAAGGGATAGTGTTTTAAAGCAATGGTGTTGGGGACATACACCACATTCTCATACCCAAATTGCGCAAAACTATCTTTTAGATATAAAGATGGAGACACATTGGCATAGGCATTTTTGAATAGTATTTTAGACAATTTAGGTGAGTTATTTAAACGATGTGGCAAATTGCCCCCATGCAGAATGGGAACATACCGCAATTGCAGCAGCCTACACAGCTGACTCACCAAAACCGCAAACTGAAAATTCTGGGTGCTATAGGTGTCAATCAAAACGAGATCCGTTTTTTTTCTAGATCTGTAGGTCGTCCATAACATCTCCCACAGCCGCCGCACTTTATTGGTTTTGCTGGACGTGTATTGCACCTCATACCCGCTCTGTTCAAACAAAGGTCCTAAAACAGCACTGTAACTGGCGTTACTTTGAGAGTTCTGGAGATGGTTTCCGACGTAAAGGAGGTTTTTCATTGGTAACATGTAACAGTGATAAGGCATATATAAAAGCAGGCGCGGCAATACGCATGGCGGAGTGATTGATGGTAGCAAACCAAAACGCTAAAAAAGAATAAAAAAAGATATTGTTGTGGTGCCTACTTCTAAAATCGAGAGGTTTTAAAATCAGGATCATTAAAATCAAAATTCCAAACATGCCATGTTCTGAAAGCAAACGGCTCACCTCGTTATGAGACGCAATAATGGCTCCCTCTGATTCCAGACGCGATTGTTTCATGCCACTAGCGCCAACCCCTAAAAACGGATGCTCCTGAAACCCTTCAAATTCATTTACAAAAAGCTCCACACGCCCAGTAGACACATCACTTTTCTCGCGTCCTGTAGCGTCTTCATTAGCATAGCGGTTGCCGACCAATCCACTGGATTGATTTAAACTAATAGCCCAAGTTGTGAAAGCGACAGAAATCAAAAGAACCACTGACACTATAATTTGTTGCTTCTGCCGGAACTTCGCACTGCCATAAAAAATTACTAAAAAAGCCGCAATCATAATCAGCGCTCCAAAAACACCACCTCTGCTCAAAGTCACCAAGGCTCTAAAAGATACCGCTGCCAAAAGCACCAAGTTGAAAACTTTCAGAAACAAACTTGGGGATTTTAAAAAAAAGCGAACCGTAAAAGCAAACATTCCCAAGCCCAATAACGTAGACACTTGGTTGGGACCAAAACCACCAGAGGTGGCAAAGCTCGATCCTGTTGACGTTAAAACCTCCTTGACACTGGGGTTGAATAAAAAGAGATGGGTAGTCATGGTAATGATGGGATAGCTCATACAAGCTACAATTTGAAGCAAGACCTCTTTACTCACTTTCTTATCATAACAATATAAGGCTGAAATCCCTAAACATACTGGGCCACTGAGCACAAAGGCGACACTCGTCCTAAAATTAAGATCATAGCCCAAAGTAGTGGAAGCCACAAGCACCGCAGGTACCAACAAAATCAAATAGATAAAATACGGATAACCTTTTCCAGAAGCGCCATCATAAAATATCCCCATTAACATCAGTAAAATCACAAAGTACTTCGAGAATTCATAAAACAGGCCGCCCCCCGTCATTCGGAATAGTGACTCCGCAGCCACAAAATAAGAAGCTCCAAACAATACCCAAATGAGCTTTTCACGTTTTGGAGTCACAATAACCTTGAAGATGAAAAACACACAAACCACCGCAAAATACAAAGTTGAAAACTGAGGGATGGTATTGATAAATATCCCCATAATAATGTGCAGCACAATTAGGGCAACATAGGCATCGTTGGTAAAACGGTAACGGTAGGTGCGTTTGGCTCTCATAGGATCAACAGGTCAATGGGCTGCAAAATACGGCAATTTTTTAGAGTTGGGAATAAAGGACCTTCAATTTATCGGTTACTGCAACTGCTGAAAAGTGCGCTGTAACATGTTGAAACATCAAATCAGAAAGCTGGTTTCTTTGAGCGGCATCACCCATTAATACTTTTAGCCGTTCTGCCATAAGTTGAGGCTCAGCTGGTGCTACCAAAAAGTCATGACATGCTTTTGGGAGAGCACTGTTGCAGTCGCCAACATCAGTTGCCACAACAGGCAATGAACCCAAACCATATTCTAACAATGCCAAGGGCAAGCCTTCCGAAGCCGAGGATAAGACCCCAATATCCGCTTGCTGAATAACATGATCTGTATCTGGGCAGCTCCCATAAAAGTAGATATGATCGTTGAGACCCAGCTCTTCAACAAGGGCATAGATCGATTTGGAATAGCGATCTTTAAAATCCTGTCCCACACAATGCAGGGTCCACTCAGGATAGTCGTCATGAACTATTCGAAAAGCATTTATAAGGGTCTGATGATCTTTTTGTGGCCTTAAGTTGGCCAAGCACAACACCCGTTTTCCCGATTGTCCTTTAAGATGCGTCACTGGCAATGTGTCTCTATCCTGGACTGCAAAATTAGGGAGATAGATCACCTCCGGACATTTTAAATGGTGTTTTGCCCATGACTCCAAAACCGAGTTCACACTCAAAATCAATGAAAAGTAACCAGAACAAAACTTGAGAACCCCATACTGACGTTTCTCCAAATAACTGCTATTTCCATAATGGTCATGCCAAACAATTTTCAAATTAGGCCTTATCCATTTCATGAGCGTCGTCATAAAAAAGGAGGTGGAATGGGCATGGATAATATCAATCTGCTCTTTTTTTATATAACTGTATAATTTGAAAATTGCAGACATATCAATCTTACGCCGCTTATTCAAAAACACATACGAAACCTCAGGCTTTAGAGAAGTTTTTAATAAGCCTTCCTGTCGCGTTGCACATAGATAAGAGCGCTCAATGGTTTCAGAAAGCGTGTTGGCAAGAGTAACTGCCATGCGCTCCGCCCCACCGGCTTCCAAACTATCTATCAATTGCAGTACGCGCATGGGTGCTATTGTTTATGGTTTATTTATTATTATTATTATTATTATTATTATTATTATTATTATTGTGTATTGCACATCTGAAGGTGTCGACTTGCGAGCGAGGCTAAGCCTATCGGTTATCTGTTGGCGGTTGTCCGTTCTCAGTCTTCAGTCTTCAGTCTTCAGTCTTCGGTCTTCAGTCTTCGGTCATCCGTCACCCATCACCCGTCACCCGTCACCCGTCATCCGTCACCCATCATCCATCATCCGTCATCCGTCACCCGTCAAATTTTACAAATCAACAATCCTCAATCCTCAATCCTCAATCAACTAAAAGTCCCCTTCGGGGATTTAGGGGATCAAAAGTCCCCTTCGTGGATTTAGGGGCCTATCACCTTCGCAATATCCGCCTCCAACCGATCAAAGGTATACTGTTGCGACCAGTTCAAAGCAGCTTCCGCCATCGCATCCAAATCAGCATGTTGTAAAGCATTGACAATCTGCGCCACGGCCATATCCAAGTCGGGTTCAATCAAAATACCACGAGTGCCTTCCCCAAGCATCCAGCCCACACAAGATACGCTGGTGGCGATAGGAATACACCCAAAAAACATCCCTTCAGCAACGGCTTTTGGCCACCCTTCACTTTTGGAAGGTAAAATATTAAAATGGGCGTCTATCAAAGACGCTTTAACAACAGATTTATCCTGATTCCCATATAAAAAAACTATGGACTCTAAATGCTGCGTCTTGACATAGTCTTGCAATTCTGGCATTAAAGGACCATCGCCATAGAGATGTAGCGTTACAGGAATCCCTATTTGATGTAAGGCCTCGATAATTTGAATCGTCAATAACGGACGCTTCCCTACCACTAAGGCTCCTGCAAACACAAAACTCAAGGTCTTTTTATAATCTCTAGGTTGAAAGGCTATTTTTTCATGTTCATAATAGGTAGCCGAAATAAAAGGCTGGATATTTTTGGTTTCGTTAGGCCATTCGCCATAGACCAATACTTGCATGTTGCGGGTTAAAAAGGTGTTTCGCAGTATGGCTTGCTGCAACCGGTAGGTCCAGGGTTGGTTACTATTGGGGTCCCAGTTGCCGGCATATTTGGTGGACTTCTTTTTATTGGGGAAAAAGATTTGAGCAACACAGGCAACCAAACTCACATTGGCAGGACATCTCAAATGAATGTGATCTGCTTGCCGCATCACCTGTATGCATTTCAAAAAAATATAAGGCACTTTAAAAAGTGTTTTAAAAATATCTAAAACACCTAAAATATTAAAATTTGGAACTGGGACAAAGGTGACCTTTTCATTCTTATATGGGGTATCAATAGCATCCACCTCATTGTTTGGTTTATGTACGCCCACTACAGTAATCTCGTCCACATACCGTCCCCATAAATTCATCTCATTTACATAAGGGCCGTAGCCGTAATAATGACCATCTTTATAACTGTGTTGCACTAGGGTGAATATGGCGAGTTTCATACTTAGCTTTAATAATAGACAATAATAAAAACAATATTGAGCGCCCAAGATATAACCATTTCAAAGAAGTTACAGTTTTTGTAATGTAAGAGTAATGTCGATGGTCGTTTAGATAATAAATGTATCAAGATCCCCTCTTTTGCATGTGCATGGTCAGTTGCATGCAGGTAAATAAATGTGACATAGAAGTATTGGAATTTTCCCAATCTTTCTTATGAAGGGATTTACCAATCTTTAATTTTTTTTCTTGGGGTATCGGTAATAAATTCAATATAAAAAACCATTTCGCATGCCCAAGAACGCCTCTTTTTTCTAAAATATCAAAATGCTTATCAAACTTTAAAAGCGTTTTTCTACTAAAAGGCCATTCCCAGGCCGCGTCGGATTGAAACGGTCTATAAAGTTTACGGATGAGCCAAATAGGTGTGCTGGTTTGGAGAGGGTCATAACTAATAATTTGTCCTTTATCCGCAAGCTTTTCATTCAATTTAGAAATCAACAAATCAATATTTTCAAAATGGTGTAAAACACCATAAGCATATATAAGATCAAAATCCTTTTCGGTAAACGACTCTGACAGAAAATCCTGCACAACACCTACTCCACTCGGAATATGAGCCAGATTCTTGTTAAGAATATCAATTCCAACTTTACTTAAATCCAAGCCAAGATATTGCTTACTGTTTTCAGCTAAGTATCGAGAATGGTGATTGCCAGCATAGCATCCTAAATCCAACACTTTCTTTCCCTTCAACTCGCCAAACCATATTTTGTGCAAATCATGGAAGTCCTGCTGGATGTTAAGATCTTTCCGAATACCGTGTAATGTTTTTTCACGAATACTTGACCAAATTCTAGTGGGTAGATTTTTTTTCTTTGTGTTGTAGAATTCCGCCTGCTTTTTGTTGGTATCAAGTGTTCTTGAAAGCTCTGAATTATCCATCATTATTTTTTTTGAATATAATTTTATTTTTTAATCTTGAACGAATATATCTAATTTTTATCCTTTTTCCGGTAGTAAAGATTGATACCCCACTTCTGAATATCTTTATTAAGGACTATTCTCATTACTGAAAAGATTTTCATGAGTGCCACGAATTCTTCTTGTTAAAAAGATAGTAGAACAAAAAAAA
>NZ_LZRN01000074.1 GCF_001678675.1 Gelidibacter algens | reverse complement strand
TGGGATCTATTTTTATTTTTTTTCAATTTAAAATTAATGTTGGGTAGATTTATTTTATTATGCATGTTTGAAGAATTAATCGCTGTCCGTAAGCGGAAAGTGCTCCTTCTCTTGTGAAATAGAAGTGACCTTTTATAAAAAAAACAAGAATTAATTTGGAATTGTGAAATTTGTGTTGCAATATTTGTGCTCACAAAGTTCAAAAACTTATTGAAGTGTTATCAAGAAAGGCGGAGGGATTAGACCCGACGAAGCCTTAGCAACCCTCTAGCAATAGTGAAGGTGCTAAATTCTACTTAATTGCTGATTCATTTATCAGACAATTGGATAGATAACTAAACGTAATTACTCATCTGTAATTATTATTTTCTTTTTAACATTTTTCTATTTGGTCCGTCAGTGATGACGCATTTGGCTTTTGGTTTAATTCATTTATTAACTCAAAAATTTAGAAAAATGAGTACACAAAAATTCGCAACCCAAGCGTTGCACGCAGGACACGATGTTCAATCCAATGGTGGTACTAGAGCAGTGCCAATTTACCAATCTACAGCGTATGTTTTCAAAGATTCTGACCATGCTGCAAACTTATTTGCACTTGCTGAACCTGGAAACATTTACACCAGAATCAACAACCCTACCAACGACATTTTAGAGCAGCGTCTTGCTGCCCTTGATGGCGGAATTGCGGCCGTGGTAACAGCCTCAGGAACCGCGGCGATTGCGACAACTTTACTCACATTGTTAAGAGCTGGAGACCACATTGTCGCCTCTAGCAGTTTGTATGGCGGTACGTACAACTTATTGAGCGTAACCTTACCAAGACATGGCATCACCACTACTTTTGTTGATCCGTCAGATCCTGAAAATTTTAATGAAGCTGTGCAAGAACATACACGTGTATTTTTTATAGAGGCTCTAGGAAATCCGAAATTGGATGTGCTGGACATCAAAGCCATTTCCGCTCAGGCAAAAGCACACAAAGTGCCGCTAATTGTGGACAATACGGTAGCCACGTCTTATTTGGTGAGACCTATTGAGCATGGTGCCAACATCGTTATTCATTCCTTGACAAAATATGTGAATGGTAACGGAACAGCTCTTGGAGGTGCCATTATTGATGCTGGAACTTTTGATTGGGCCAACGGAAAATTTCCTGAGTTTACAGAGCCATCTGCGGGATACCACGGTTTAGTTTATACAGATGTTTTGAAAGAAGCGTCCTTTATCGCGAAAGTGCGTATTGAAGGCCTTCGTGATTATGGCTCAGCATTGAGCCCGTTTAATGCATTTCAAATTATTCAAGGTTTGGAAACTTTGGAGTTGCGTATCAAACAACACAGCAAAAGCGCGCTGGAATTGGCCAAATGGTTACAAGATCAAAAAGAAGTGACGTGGGTAAATTATCCTGGTTTAGACAGTAGCCCATATAAAGCGTTAGCAGATCAGTATTTGCCAGAAGGCCAGAGTGGTCTGGTTACTTTTGGTGTCATTGGCGGCTATGAAGCGGCGAAGACCATCGCAGATAAAACCAGCTTGTTTTCTTTGTTGGCTAATATTGGTGATACCAAATCGCTCATTATCCATCCTGCAAGTACCACGCACCAACAATTGCCTGATGAAGCTCAAGAAGCAACAGGTGTCACCAAAGATTTAATCCGCTTGTCAGTTGGTCTGGAGCATATAGATGATTTAAAAGCCGATTTAAAACAAGCTTTCGCTTTGATTAGTAAAGGTGTAGAAGTTTAAAATAATTTGAATAGTAAGTTTGCATTAAGATGCAGACTTACTTTTTTCAATGAACAGATTAGGTCTCTCATGATTCCACTCAATTTTTTAGATATTGAAAATTATACCACTGAAAACGGTAAGACGGTTGCTATAAAATTGTCCTATCAGGTTTTTGGTCAACCCTTGCATGAAGCACCAATTGTGTTGGTCAATCATGCCTTGACGGGCAATAGCAATGTAGCGGGAGAAGGGGGCTGGTGGTTGGACGTTATTGGTCCTGATCAAGTGATTGATACCAATGTATACACTATTTTGTCGTTCAATATTCCTGGAAACGGCTATGATGGTTTTGTAATCGAAAATTATAAGGATTTTGTGGCTAGAGATATTGCCAAATTATTTCTGGAGGGTTTGAAAGCACTTAAAATTGATAAATTGTTTGCTTTAATTGGAGGTTCTTTAGGTGGCGGTATTGCTTGGGAGATGGCATTTTTAGCGCCAAAATTGGCAGCGCATTTAATCCCTGTGGCAACCGATTGGAAATCTACTGATTGGCTCATCGCAAATTGCCAGATCCAAGAACAGTTTTTGGTCAATTCCAGCAACCCAGTCCATGATGCAAGAATGCATGCCATGTTGTGTTACAGAACGCCAAAATCTTTTAAAGAACGTTTTCAACGCAGCAAGAATGACGATTTGCAAATTTTTAATGTCGAAAGTTGGCTGCTGCACCATGGCAATAAATTGCAGGAACGTTTCCAATTATCGGCGTATAAATTAATGAATCAATTGCTTAGAACTATTGACGTTACCAAAAATAATGGTGATAATGCTGATATTTTAAATACCATCAACTCAAACATTACAATTGTTGGCGTCGATTCTGATTTATTTTTTACTGCAGAGGAAAATCGCGAAACACAAAAACAGTTGGCATTAATCCATCCGAATGTGACCTACAGTGAAATCAATTCAGACCATGGTCATGACGCCTTTTTAATAGAATTTGAACAATTGGAAAAAATCATAGAGCCCATTTTTAGACCAAATACAGCACATAAAAAAATGAAAATATTAAAATTTGGGGGAAAATCTTTAGCGAATGGCGAAGGTTTGGAGCGCACCATTGCTATTATAAAGAAGAAGGTACAAGATCAAGAAAAAATTGCCGTTGTTGTTTCAGCCCGTGGCAATGCTACTGACGATTTGGAAATAATTTTGACCAAAGCCTCTAGAAAAGAAGATTATCAAACAGAGTTTGAGGCCTTCAAAACCTATCAATCAGAACCTTCGGAAGCTGTTGATTTTACCGCGGAGTTCTCAGCATTGGAAAATATATTTCACGGCGTCAAGCTTTTGGGGGATTTTAGCGATAAAATAAAAGCCGAAGTTTTGGCCTCTGGAGAAATTCTTTCAGCCAAGTTGATCACTGCTTTATTGAAAAAGGAAAATATCAATGCAAATACCACAAATACCGTAACGCTCATCAAAACGGATGGCGATTATCTAAATTCACAACCCAACCAAAAGCAATCTCGAGAAAATGTCTTAGCGCATTTCAAAAATTTTAATGGCACAACAGTCCATGTGGTCACAGGTTTTATTGGATCAAACGCCAAAAATGAAATCACTTTATTGGGCAGAAATGGCAGTAACTATTCGGCTTCTTTATTGGCAAATTATCTAGATGCCGAAGAACTTCAAAACTACACGCATGTCAATGGTATTTATACAGCAAATCCAGAGTTTGTAGCAGATGCTCAAAAAATTAGAGAGCTGTCTTTTGCCGAGGCTAATGAATTGGCCAATTTCGGAACAACAGTTTTGCATGCAAAAACCATCATCCCGCTACTGGAAAAAAACATCAAGCTCCGAATTTTAAATACCTTCAATCCAGATGATGAAGGCACTTTAATTTCGGCGAAGGCAAATTCTAAAGAAGTGACCTCCTTATCAGTTTTGGATAATGTGGCCTTGTTAAACTTAGAAGGACGCGGATTGCTTGGGAAAGTTGGCGTTGATGCCAGAATTTTCAAGGCTCTAAGCCAACACAATATCAGTGTGAGCATCATCTCCCAAGGCTCTTCAGAGCGTGGCATCGGATTAGTGATTGACGCTGATAAGGCAACCCAAGCGGTGATCGCCTTGGAACGCGAGTTTGAGAATGATTTTTATTCGCAAGATGTTAACAAAATTGAAGTGATTGATGATGTGTCGGTGATTTCCATAATCGGAATTGAGTTGGGGTCATTCCACAAGCCATTTAATGCCTTAATAAAAAATCACATTCGGCCTTTGTTGTTCAACAATACTGTTACTGGCAGAAATGTGAGTTTGGTGGTAAGAAAGAACCAGCTCCATAAGGCTGTAAATGTTATCCATGGCGAAGTCTTCGGAATTTCAAAAAAAATTAACATTGCCATCTTTGGACACGGCGGCGTTGGTGGCGCATTGATCAACCAAATACTCAAATCAAAGAATGACATTGAAAAACGCAAAGGCATCAGTTTGAATATTTTTGCGATTGCTAATTCAAAAAAAGTAGTTCTGAATAAAAAAGGTGCTGATACCAGTTGGAAAAACACTTTAGACAACACCGAAAATGGATATACACTTCAAGACATCATTGACTTTGCAGAAACCCACCATTTGGAGAATTTAATTGCTGTGGACAATACCGCAAGTTCTGAGTTTTATCACAATTATATACCCTTGGTAGAAGCGGGGTTTGATTTGGTGTCATCCAATAAAATAGCAAACACCATTTCTCATGATTTCTATACGAAGCTTAGAGAAAATTTAGATCATAATAAGAAGAGTTACTTATATGAGACTACAGTTGGCGCAGGGTTGCCCCTGATTGACACCATCAAATTATTACACGAATCTGGGGAGAATATCACACGAATTCGCGGTGTTTTTTCAGGAACTTTGAGTTATTTATTTAATAATTTTTCGGTTCAGGATAAACTTTTTAGCACGATTGTTCAAGAAACAATAGACAAAGGTTTTACAGAGCCTAATCCGCGTGAGGATTTTTCAGGAAATGATGTGGCGCGAAAACTATTGATCTTGGCAAGAGAACTCGATTTGCACAACGAGTTTGCAGACATTTCCGTTGAAAACCTTATACCAGAAGCGTATAGAGAGATTCCAACAGCACAATTTTTAGAACAATTAGAAGTGTTGGATGATAAGTTCCAAACCCTAAAAGACCAACAAAAAGAAGGACATGTTTTGCGTTATGTTGGCGATTTATCAGGAGATTTGTCACAGGACAAAGGAATTTTAGAGGTCAAATTGGTATCCATTCCTTTGGATAGTACGCTTGGCCATCTTAAGGGGTCGGATGCTATTTTTGAGATTTTTACAGAATCTTATGGTGAGCATCCTATCGTGATCCAAGGCGCAGGAGCAGGGGCGGAGGTTACGGCAAGAGGTGTTTTTGGTGATATTTTAAGGTTGTCAAAACATATTAATTAGTCAATTTAAAGACCTTTCAGGTTTTTATAATCGCACATAACGAAAAGCATTCGTGAATTCGTGGCGAAAAAACAACAACAAAATGAGCAATACTAAATTCGAAACCAATGCCATCAGAACACAAATGGAACGTTCAGAATTCTTAGAACATTCAACGCCGCTGCATTTAACGTCGAGCTTTATTTTTGAAGACGCTGAAGATATGCGCGCTTCTTTCGCTGAAGAAAAGGAACGTAATATCTACAGCCGATTCACCAACCCGAATACTTCAGAATTTGTTGATAAGATGTGTAAGCTTGAAGGTGCTGAAAGTGGTTATGCCTTTGCAACGGGAATGGCAGCGGTGTTTTCAACCTTTGCAGCGTTATTAAATGCAGGCGATCATATCGTATCTGCACGAAGTATTTTTGGCTCTACACATACCTTGTTTACAAAGTTTCTTCCCAAATGGAATATAGAAACCAGTTACTTTAAAGTGGAGGATGTTGATAAAATAGAAGATCTCATTCAACCCAACACCAAGATACTGTATGTCGAAAGTCCGACCAATCCCGCTGTAGATATTTTGGATTTAGAACTGTTGGGAAAAATCGCCAAAAAGCATAAACTGATTTTCATCATAGACAATTGCTTTGCGACACCCTATTTGCAAAACCCTATAAATTATGGCGCAGATTTGGTGATTCATTCTGCTACTAAACTTATTGACGGACAAGGGCGTGTGTTGGGCGGTGCCACAGTAGGGAGGGCAGATCTAATGAGGGAAATCTATCTGTTTTCAAGAAACACGGGACCAGCATTGTCGCCATTTAATGCCTGGATTCTTTCAAAAAGTTTGGAAACCCTAGGGGTTCGTGTAGATAGACATTGTGAGAATGCACTCAAAGTGGCTGAATTTTTGGAAACACATGATGAGGTTATTTTAGTAAAATACCCGTTTTTGAAATCCCATCCACAATATGAATTGGCTAAAAAGCAAATGAAGCAAGGGGGCAATGTGGTGGCTTTTGAGGTGAAAGGAGGCATAGAAGCAGGTCGTCAGTTTCTAAACCATTTAAAAATGTTATCACTATCTGCTAATTTGGGAGACACACGTTCCATAGCAACACATCCGGCAAGCACGACCCATAGTAAATTGAGTGAAGAAGATCGGTTGGAAGTTGGCATATCAGATGGATTGGTGCGTATTTCAGTAGGATTGGAACATGTTGACGATATTATTAACGATTTAAAACAAGCATTAGAATATGTGTAAAAAAAGTATCTTTGCTAGATGCTTTCAAAAAAGACAAAATACGGAATTAAGGCGCTGACCTACTTAGCGAAACAAGAGCAAAACACTCCTGTTCAGATTGCGACAATTTCTAAAAGTGAGACTATTTCACTTAAGTTTTTGGAAAGTATTTTATTAACACTTCGAAAAAGCGGTCTTTTAGGGTCTAAAAAAGGAAAAGGTGGAGGTTACTATCTTCTCAAAGATCCAAAGGATATTAAAATGACAACTGTCATGAGAGTTTTGGAAGGACCCATCGCCATGGTATCTTGCGTGAGTTTAAACTATTACGAAAAGTGCGACGATTGCCCTGATGAAGCGGAATGTTCTGTGCACCACCTGATGATTCAGGTACGTGATAGCAACTTGAAAATTTATGGAGAAACGTCCTTGGCCGATTTGGTCCATTAGCAAATTCGCAAAAAATAACCTTTATTTTTAATGAATTCGGTTAACCCCGTTAAAAAATAATACTTAAGTTTGCATAATATCCTACTAATTCCATAGGATAACATATATAATAAAATAATTTTTGTAATGGATACAGTTTTAGAATTAAATACAACCAATGAACTAAGCGAGGTTAGCGTTAGAACAGCGGCAGAGCCTAAAGAAAATATAAAAAGGACATTGTTGAAAACAATCAGTTGGCGTGTTGTTGGCACGCTTGCCACAGTGGTCATCTCTTATGTAATCACCGGGACCCTGGCACTAGCGTTCTCAATTGGTGCCATAGAGTTGGTCTCAAAAATGGCGTTATACTTTTTTCACGAACGTGCTTGGAACACTATAAAATGGGGAAAATAATGAGCTTTAATTTAGAACAAATCAATAAAGATTTACGCAAAAAGACACCTTTAGAAGTCATTCTTTGGACAGTTTCAGTTTCTGAAAATCCAGTAGTTACCACCAATTTCAGACCTTATGAAGCGGCCATATTACATGCCGTGGCTAAGGTTAAAAAAGACATTAAAGTCATTTGGTGCGATACAGGCTATAATACGCCACAAACTTATAAGCATGCTGAAACAGTTATCGAACAATTGAATTTGAATATACACTTATATGTGCCAAAACAAACTACGGCGCATCGCAATGTCGTTTTGGGAATTCCTCATGTGGATGATCCTAAACATAAAGTTTTCACAGAACAGGTAAAGTTGGAGCCGTTCAAAAGAGCTATGGCAGCTCACCAACCGGATGCATGGTTTACAAATTTGCGCAAAGGGCAAACGGCTTTTAGAGATAGTATTGATATTGTCTCACAAGGTGCTGATGGTATTTTGAAAGTGAGTCCTTTTTATCATTGGACAGATGAAGATCTTGATACCTATTTAATCGAAAACAACCTTCCAAATGAATTTAAATATTTCGATCCAACAAAAGCCTTGGAAAATAGGGAGTGTGGGTTACATGCTTAAAACAGTTTACAGTCGCATTCGCAGTCAGAGTCACAGTAAAGAGTAAAGAATTTTATTATTAACAACCAAAATTTACCCGAGTAAGAGTTCCCCCTTCGGGGGCTAGGGGGCAAACCATGAAGAAAGACACCTCAAAAATAAATCCACTAGAAAACGAAGCTATCTACATTATTAGGGAAGTGGCTGCACAATTTGAAAAACCTGTGTTGCTGTTTTCTGGCGGAAAGGATTCCATCACTTTGGTAAGATTGGCGCAAAAGGCCTTTTATCCTGCAAAAATACCATTTCCATTGATGCATATTGATACAGGACACAACTTTCCGGAAACTATTGAATTTAGAGATAGATTGGTTGAAGAGTTAGGTCTTGAATTAATCGTTCGGAATGTCCAAGACTCCATTAACGAAGGAAAGGTAAAAGAAGAATCGGGCAAATACGCCAGCAGAAACAGTCTTCAAACCACCACACTTTTAGATGCTATTGAAGAATTTAAATTCGATGCCTGTATAGGTGGTGCCAGAAGGGACGAAGAAAAAGCAAGAGCCAAGGAACGCATCTTTTCGGTCAGAGATGATTTTGGACAATGGGATGAAAAAAACCAACGTCCAGAATTGTTCGATATGTTGAACGGACAGATCCATTTGGGACAAAATGTACGGGTTTTTCCAATTTCTAACTGGACAGAATTAGACGTTTGGTCTTATATCGAAAGGGAAAATATTGAAATCCCTTCCATTTATTTCGCGCATACCAGAGCCACTTTTTTAAGAGACGGATTGATTTGGTCTTCAGATGATGAGGTGGTTTACAGAGACGAAGATGAACTTGTTGAGGAACGCGTGGTGAGATTTAGAACTGTTGGTGATATGAGTTGTACGGCCGCAGTACTTTCTGAAGCTGCCGATATTGCTGCTGTGGTTCAAGAAATTAGAGAGTCGACCATTTCAGAACGTGGTGCACGAATTGACGATAAGCGCTCAGAAGCCGCCATGGAAAAACGCAAACAACAAGGGTATTTTTAAGGCCCCTAACCCCGAAGGGGGAATTAGCAAGTTTGCGGTAAAAAAAAATATGATTATCGAGCAGGATTTCAAGAACAGGGCTGGTTCAGAAAAATAAATA
>NZ_LZRN01000073.1 GCF_001678675.1 Gelidibacter algens | reverse complement strand
AATTTTATTAAAATTTATTTTGTTATTTCATATCGAACCATAGTTTCATTTGGTTGAAGTCAGATACAATAGTCGTAATATTTTACTACCAAATGCTATATTATAAATATGCGCCTTTTTGCTTATTTAATTCCTTTCCGTGATTGACATGTATTTTTCTGAATCAAAAGCCGTATTGATAACATTTTTTCAGCATAAATCAATTGAAATGAATCAACATGTTGAAGAAGAAAAAATCATTTGCAATAAGATTGTCCTCTCCGCTCATGGTAATAGCAAAAGTAGTTACACTATTGAAACTGATATAAAACCCAAGTCGAACCCAAGTTGGGATTTTAATTTTAATTCACTTACTTCATAGTATTTACAATAAAATAAATCTTAATAGCAATTAAGCGAGACTAACATACCTACAAAGCCATTCAAATTTTATGACCTAAAAAATCTCCCACCTCTGGACTGACTATTGATGTTTAGACAATAATTAGCAACAAATTTGTAGAACGAAAGTCAAATCAAGTCAAGGGCTATCATTTCAAATGAAAGCGAAACGGTAGTCCTTTTCTACAAAACCGTATCATTATGCCGACAAGCATCATTACAACAGACGACCTCCGAGACTTCAAACTGGAATTGCTCGATGACATCAAAAAAATTCTTACCAATCAATCTCAAGGGAGACTAAAAAAATATCTCAAATCTTCAGAGGTCATGGATTTACTTCAAATTAGTCCTGGAACTCTTCAAAATCTTCGTCTCAATGGCACATTACCATACACAAAAGTTGGAGGTATCCTTTTTTATGACTCCGAAGAAATACAAAAAGTATTAAACGATAATCGCGTGCACCACGGCTTAAATTCTTAAACTATGAACTACATAAAGCTACTTAATGCGGCTTTTGAAAAGTTCTTTTTTGACGACCGCCTAAATCCCACACACATCAGTCTATATATGGCGCTATTTCAGGAATGGAATAGCAGTCGTTTTGCGGATGAACTTTATGTAAACCGCAGAGATTTGATGCGCTGTGCCAAAATAGGCTCAAAATCCACTTACCATAGGTGTATCACAGATTTAGATTCCTGGCTTTACCTATCCTATTTCCCATCTAATAATCCATATAAAGGAAGCAAAATAAAGATGACCATTATCGGGACAAGTGATGAACCAGATATGGGACGATACAATCCCACATTAGAACAGCTTGCGGAACACTACCATCCCATTCGTGAACCAGTTGTGGGACAGCACCATCCCAAAAATGGACAAGTTGTGGACTTACACCGTCCCATAGGTGGACAAGCATTGGTATCTAATACAAACAATATCAAACAAGAAAACTATGTAAAACAACCAAAGGGCTAGCAGGCCGTTATTAATTTTTTTATTGAAAAAAGTTTTAATGCTGATGAAGGAAAAAAATTCTATGAGCATTACGAGCAACGGGAATGGCAAACGAGCGATGGAAAACCAATAAGAGACTGGCGTGCTTTGGCTATCAACTGGATGGACAGAACGGTATTATTCGACGAAGAAAACAAACCAAACGTAAAACAAGCGTCCCAAATCAAGGACAACTTGCGAACCACTAAAAATAAAGACTATGGACAACCCCTCTAAAATTATCGAAGGTGGCGTGGAATTTTCGCTTGGCAATTTTGATGGTAAAAATGTTTTGTATGACTTTCCTAAAATCTTAATTTATCTCGATGTTAAAGGAAAACTCTTGTTTGGAAAAAACTTTAGAATTCATGATGAGGATAAAGACATCTTGCTAAAGCTCTGCTCCTACTTTATCAAGGACAGAGAAAATTGTTCAAGCTACGGTATCGATATTGATAAAGGAATTCTACTTTCTGGACCAGTAGGTTGTGGAAAAACCAGTTTAATGAGACTATTACGTTACGTAGTGCCACTGCAAAGACCTTACGAATTGATTCCATGTCGCAACATAACATTTGGTTTCAACCACTTGGGTTACAAAACCATTGAGGAATTTGGAAATACAAAATTTTATTGCTTTGATGACTTGGGAATTGAACCCATTGGTCGCCATTACGGGAAAGACTGCAATGTGATGGGCGAAGTTCTATTATCGCGATATGAGCTATATCTGAAAACCAAACAGAAGGTTAAAACCCACGCAACTACAAACCTTAATGCTGAAGAATTGGAAGAACGCTATGGAAATCGTGTTCGCAGCCGGATGCGGGAATTGTTTAATTTAGTTGCTTTTGATAAGGAGGCTGGAGATAAAAGGAAATAAATCAAATAACTATTAAACTTTGGCAAAAATTATGTAATTTGCCAAAGTTTAATTAATGAATAATAACTTGGATACTCTCTTAATAGATAAAATACAATCCTATTTCAAAGAGCAAGCAACTGTTTCTAAAGACAAGTTGGTTGAAGTTATTTTATTGGATTTTCCTGAACTAAAAAAAAGTACTATAAACGTATACTTATCACGTTTTAAAAAAGAAGGTATTATTAAAAACCCGTCAAGAGGAATTTATGCCCTAAAAGGTAAAAAAACATATCATCCAACTTTAAATAACAAATTGAAACGCCTATTCTATAAAATAAAAAAAGACTTTCCATTTGTTGAGTTTTGTATTTGGGACACACAATGGCTAAACGAATTCATGAGACATCAACCTTTTAAATATTATACGGTATTAGAACTTGAAAAAGATGTCACAGAATCTGTGTTTTATGCTCTCAAAGAACAAGGTAAACAGGTTTTTATTGAACCTGACGCAGAAACCTTTGATTTATATGTAAACAATAGTGAAGATGTAATTATATTAAAACATTTAATATCTGAAGCACCACTTCATGAAATTGAAAATATTGTAGTACCAACACTGGAGAAACTATTGGTCGATATGACAATAGATGCTAAAGTGTATGCCGCACAACAAGGTGAAATTAAACTTATTTATGCGAATGCTTTTGATAAGTATGAGGTAAACAAGAATAAAATGAAGAGATATGCCTATAGACGCAACAGAGAAAAGGAAGTAGAAAACTTGACCAATTTAACTTTGGCAAAAATTGGATAATTTGCCAAAACTTAATTAATAATGATAGAACCAACCACATACCATCCAGATTGGATTCATGAAGTCAAAAGAAGACTTGGTAAGAAGTATGATGCCAAACTTATTGAGAAGGTCATCTATGCATTGATTTTTTTAGAACAATTAAAATTAAACGGATTAGAGTTTATTTTCAAAGGCGGAACTGCACTGCTATTAGCAACCAAAGAGCCCAAACGATTTTCAATTGATATAGATATTATCACAGAGCAAACCCAAAGTGAAATAGAAACAATTTTAAAGAAAATAAGTAAAAACAGTGCATTTACACATTGGGAAGATGATAATAATAGAAAACATACACCAGATGCACCAATAGGGCATTTTAAAATGTATTACACTAGCGTTGTGGATGGAAATGTGGAGCCCATATTGCTAGATGTACTATACACACCAAATCCATATCCCGAACTAATGGAGATTCCTATAGAGCACGATTGGATTAAAACAGCAGGCAAAATAACGACAGTACAAATGCCAACGTTTGATGCCATTTTGGGTGATAAGCTAACAGCTTTTGCACCAAAAACAACCGGAATACTATTCAGTAAAAATAGACCGGTTGAAATAATCAAGCAATTATTTGATGTAGCATTTTTAATGGATAATATCACAGATTTAAAAGTGGTACAAAACAGCTACAACAAAGTAGTAGAAGAAGAAATTAAGTTCAGAAAATTAAAGGTGTCAGCTCACCAGGTATTAGAGGACACTCAAGAAGCTTGCTTCGTCTTGTCTACTAGAGATGGCAATTCCGAAGAGTTTAAACAATTGCAATTAGGTGTTAGCAATTTTACAAACTTTACGATTTCAAGATTCAATCTGGAAGAGGCAATTACAGCGGCATCAAAAGCAGCATATTTAGCAGAGGTTTTAAAAAATGAAACACTAACCAAGTTAGAAATATTTAAAAACCCATCACAAGTTAAAGATTGGATGATTGAAAACCAGCAGTTCAACAAACTAAACAAGCTAAAGAAAAGCAATCCCGAAGCGTTTTTCTATTGGTATATAGTGGTTTCAATTTTTGTTAAAAATAATTTAGTGTTTTCAAGTCAAGAAATAAAAGCTTTTATAGTAGCAGTTGGTTATTATAAATACAGAAAAGAGAAGTTTCTCAATGAGGAAGCTATGCTACAAATTAAAGAAAAATTAGATAGTAACATTAGTTTCAAAAGTTTTAATGATATTGAATTATCATCCATCAAGGATATTATTGATGAGAACATAGAGCACATTACAAAAGTAGATTATGAAGGATTATCTCAAGATTTTCTGATATCAAGAAAACAAGAAATTTTGGAACCACTATTCGAAATAAGAAAGAGAATACTAAATTTTAGAAACACTCAAAATGTCTAAATTATCATTTAAAGTATCAGCAAGAACTGCTCGGCTTATTGGTAGAGAAAATATTGCCAATTCGAAAGGAGCAATAATTGAACTTGTCAAAAACGGCTATGATGCAGATAGTGATATTAGTATTGTTTATTTTGACAATGAATATTCTCCTATTATAAATGAAATAAGTTTAGATTATTATAATACACTTTTACAGAAAGGAATAAACAAAACTCTTTTAAATAATGTGTATGACTCAAAAACAGGAAAGTTTATTATTAAGGAAGGATTAGAACAAGAACCGAGAAATTTGCTTAAAAAATCCCTCAACAAACTTAATTCTCTTTATATAATTGATTCAGGAGAAGGAATGACACAAAATATAATTAGAGATTATTGGATGACAATAGGTACTGATCATAAAGCTATTGATGTGTTTACTAATTCTGGAAAAGTTAAATCGGGCGCTAAAGGTATTGGACGATTTGCTTTAGATCGATTAGGTGGAAAATGTGAAATGATAACAGTTTATAATCCAGAAAATCATAAACCAGATACTGATGAATTGGGTAATCCTTCAAATTTTAGTGGTTACAATTGGAAAGTGAATTGGGAAGATTTTGAAGGAGATTTCAAAACTATTGACACAGTTAAAGCCGAATTAATTGGGATAGAATCAAAAACAATTAAAAAAGAGATTATAAAGGAAATTCCAGAATTAAATTTAGGTGAGTTAAACACCAAAGTAGATTTTGAATTTGGTACTATACTAAAAATAACAGATTTACGAGATAATTGGGAAGATTATTACGTAGAACTAAGTTTATTCAGATCTTGAGGTTTTAGTTCCTCCTAAAGAAAGCGGTGAGTTTCAAATTTTTTTATTTTCAACATTATCTCCTGAAAAGTATGGCGAAGTAGTTGGATCTGTTTGTGATGATTTTGACTATAAACTTATTGCATCTGCAAATGATAAACAGATGGTCACACTTAAAATTATAAGAGATGAATACGATTTAGATAGAATAGATCCTGATTTTTTCAAAAGAAATGAAATGCAAAACAAGCCGTACACTAAAGCGGATTTTGAAAAGGGTTATTGGGAGAAAAAAATGACTTTTTCACAGCTATTACCTGGCTTTTCAGAGAAGGATGAGGAAAAAGTTTTTGATAATATTGGTGTTTTCAATTTTACGTTTTACTATATGAAGAAAGGCTATAGTAGTGAAGATATTGAAAGATTCTATTATAACTCATTTATGACTAACAATAGAAGAGCTTGGTTGGAAAAGTTTGCAGGTGTAAAGTTATTTAGAGATAATTTTAGAGTTCGTCCTTATGGTGAAGTGCAGAACACATCTTTTGATTGGCTTGATTTAGGTTTACGAAAATCTCAAAACCAAGCAGGTATAGCAAAAGAAGAAGGAGGTTGGAGAGTAGAACCTGAAAATGTTTCTGGGGCTATTAAAATTTCTCGTCTTACTAATGTGGATTTTGAGGATAAATCTAGTAGGGAGGGTCTTCAGGAGAATAAGACATTCCAAATTTTCAAAAAACTATTAGCAAATATAATTTTAGTTTTAGAAGAAGATAGAGCATATATAGCAAGGGCTATGGATGCATTTTACAAAGAAAATAACAGTGATGCTATAGATAGAAAAAAAGCCGAAGCTTTAGCTAAATCAATACTTGAGAAAGAGAAAGGAAAAAGAGAAAAACAAAAAAAAGAAGGTAAAAAGAGTTCTCAAAATCAGAATGATAATCAACTTAATGATTCATTATCAAATGAGAGTATTGTTTTAGCTGAATTAAATAGAGAGAAAGATGAAGAAATAGAAAAGCTTAAAGACGAACAGAAAGTATTGAGAGGGCTTGCAAGTAGTGGAATAGTACTTGCTTCGTTTAGCCATGATTTAAGCAAGTTGAATGATGTTCTTGATTCGAGGGTTGAAAAACTTAAACAAATTATTGCTACAAAATTCAATGAAAAGGATTACGAAGATACAGAAGATAGGAAAAATCCATTTGCTCGTCTTGAAAAAATGAAAAAGCAAGATTTGAAACTTCAGAATTGGTTAAAATTTTCATTGGGAGCTACCAGAAAAGATAAGAGGAAAAGACCTCAAGTATTTCTTCATAAATATTTCAAAGATTTAAAGGATGATTGGCAGATTATTCTTGAAAATAGAGCAATTGATTTTGATGTTTCAAGTATTGAAGAAATAGAACTTCGTGTTTTTGAGATTGAATTTGACAGTATTTTTAATAACCTTTTAGTTAATTCATTTGATGCTTTCAAGAACTCAAAGGAGAATAGAAGTAGAAAAATTATAATATTAGCCAAAGCTACAGAGAAAGAAATTGTAATTGAATATTATGATAACGGACCTGGTTTAAGTAAAGATATAGAAAATCCAGAGAAAATTTTTGAACCGCTATTCACAACGAGAAGAAATGCCTTTACAGGAGAAGAAGAAGGCACTGGGTTGGGAATGTGGCTTATGGATACTTCGGTTCGATTTGTGCCAGTGATTTCGGTTTCATAGTGCCAGGCATTTCGGTTCAAACTGTGCCACTTTTGCCTGTGTGGTAAAAGTCTATATCGGTTCGATTTGTGCCACAGTTCGACCTCGCTCACCGCAGCGCTTTGAAAGATCAAGTAATAATTACCTTGTCGCCAAAAAACGTGCGATATGGCCAACACACTTGATCCAATGGACTTAAAACAAATCATTTCCCTGCACCTAGATGGGTTCAGCAACCGTAAAATAGGCGCTACCCTGGGGATATCCCGCAACACGGTAAACAATTATATGCAGCTGTTCAAGGCCAGTGACCGTTCCCCTGAGGAACTGTTGGCCCGCGACAATGCTGCCCTGGAGGCACTCTTTCCTTCCAGTACCACGATAGCCAATCCCCGTTACGGTGAGCTAATGCTGTATTTTGACGGGATCAACAAAGCCCGGAACCATCCCGGTTTTACCTTTCTGTTCCACTACCAGGAATATGTGCAACATGCCAAAGAACCCTATAGTTATACCCAGTTCATGGAGCATTACAACCGTAAATACTCAAAGGTCAGGGGATCAATGAAACTGGAGCACGATCCGGGCAATGAGATGTATGTGGACTATGCGGGCAAGAAGCTGCAGATCGTGGACCGGGCCACCGGGGAGCTCATTGCGGTGGAGGTCTTTGTGGCCATCCTGCCCAACAGCCAGTACACCTATGTGGAAGCCTGCCATAGCCAAAAGAGAGCCGATCTTATCACATGCTGTGGCCATGCCCTGGAGTTTTATGGCGGGGTGCCCAAGGCCATCGTCTCCGATAATCTAAAGTCGGCCGTAACCCGTGCCAGTCGTTATGAGGCGGATATCAACCGCAGTTTTAAGGACTTTGCCAGGCACTACAACTGTGTGATCAACCCGACCCGTGGATACTCCCCGCAGGACAAGGCCCTTGTAGAGAATGCTGTCCATCTTGCCTATCAGCGCATCTATTATCCCTTGCGCAATATGACCTTCTTCTCCCTAAGCGAGCTCAACAAAGAGATCCGCAAGCTGTTGACAGCCTATAACAATCTACTGTTCAAAAGGAAACAGGCCAGCCGTCTGGAGCTCTTCCAGTCCATAGAAAAAGGCCATTTAAAATCACTTCCACTAAGTCCCTACCAGCTCAAGGACTATTGCCGTGCAAAGGTGCAGAAGATGGGATATGTGTACTTCTCGCCAGATAAAAGTTATTATAGCGTACCCTACCGCTACATCGGCAAGCAGACCCAGATCCATTATACCGCCACGACTGTGGAAGTGTATTACAACCATCAGCGGATAGCCCTGCACCAGCGTAATCCCAGTAAGGGAAACTACAACACAAATCGTGACCACCTGAGCAGTACCCACAAATATTATGTGGACTGGAGCCCTGAATTTTTTAAAAAGAAAGCTGCCCTGCACGGGGAAAATGTAGTGGCCTGTATTGATACCATCATTGCCTCGGGAGATTACCCCGAGATCGGTTACAAGCGTGCCATGGGACTTATCCAGTTGCACAGAGCCTTTGGCTCACAACGCTTGGACAGCGCATGCAAAAGGGCCATACAGGCAGATGCGGTCGCATACCAGCGCATCAAGAATATCCTGAAAAACAACCTGGACCGGTCTTCCCTGTTCTACCAAGATCTAGAACAAGACAAACCTCATATCCCCGTACATGAGAATCTCCGGGGAGCTTCGGCCTATCAATAAATATGTAACCAATAAACTCTATAATTATGAACAACAATCAAACCGTTGAAAAACTAAAACAAATGCGCCTAGGTGCCATGGCAGACTTACACCTGCTGCATATCAAGGAAAATCGCACACCGGATCTTACGGCCGATGAATACTTGGCATTGCTCACGGACCATCAGTGGGAGGACCATAAGGATCGAAAGATCCAAAGGCTCCTCAAGCAGGCATCCTTCCGTGGACAGGCCGATCTGGCGGAAGTGGACTACGCCCAACAGCGCAATCTGGACAGGAACATGTTCCTGCGTCTGGGCTGTCTGGATTTTATGAAACGAAAAGAGAATATTATTATGACCGGTGCCTCCGGAGTTGGAAAAAGTTATCTGGCCCAGGCCCTGGGGCACCAGGCGTGCATGATGGAATATCGCACCATCTATGCCAACACGGCCCGTTTATTAAAAAGACTGAAGCTCAGCAAGGCCGATGGAACCTATCTAAAAGAACTGGCAAAGCTCCTAAAGGCAGATCTGCTTATCCTGGATGACTTTGGTCTGCAAGGTTTTGACAACCATGCAAGAGAATCACTTATGGATATAATCGATGACCGTTACAACCGATCCTCCACCATCATCTTATCTCAAATACCAGTCTCCGCCTGGTATGACATCATTGGAGAAGGAACCATAGCTGATGCAATCCTGGACAGGATCGTAAACTCATCCCACAGGATCGACCTCAAAGGGGAATCCTTAAGAAAGGGAGCTTTAAAGAACGAATAACAATAATTTTTTATATAATTGCAAGATCTTTCAAAGTGGCACGGTTTGACCGAAACAGGTGGCACCATCACTCCGAAATAGCCA
>NZ_LZRN01000072.1 GCF_001678675.1 Gelidibacter algens | reverse complement strand
TTATTATTTTGTCGAATAAAAAAAACTTTACTTTTTTTGAACGAAAAATATTTTATTTGTTTCAAGAAGTATTCTAACAAAGAGCTCTCCATCATCATTATTGGATAACTTTTCATTCCAATGTCCCGATTTATCCAAAAGGACTCTTGATATTAAATAAACTGATACAGGAAAAAATTCTCTGTTAATTGCAAATGACTTCAATAAATCACTACCGTTGTCAAAATCTTTGTAAGAGATATATTCATTTTTAAAATTACTAAATAAATTCTGGACGTTAGAAAACCTTCCCCATTTGCAGGTAGCTATAGAGAATTTATCAGCTTTTGTTATAACGTTTATTTGTTCTTCTAATTTTACTTTATTTAAAACGTCGTCAGAATCCAGAAACTGTATATATTCACCTTCTGACCTTTTAATACCGTAATTTCGACACGAACTAGCTCCTTTTATTATATTTTCTGGACGTTTATGGTATTGTATTCTATTATCACACTCGCAGTAAGCTTTCATTACTTCTGATGTATTATCATCACTGCCATCATCCACAACAATACATTCCCAATAGGCGTATGTTTGGGCAATAATAGAATCCAAAGTTTCGCTTATAATGTATGCGCGATTGTAGGTTGGGATTATAATGGAGATTAATGGATTTTGCATTTATCCTTTTTTTTTTAAAAGAATTGATATTAACCTAAACCATTTAATGTTTAATTTTCGTGCTAATGTTGAATGTTCACTTTTCAATAACATTTGAACGCGTGGATTGTTTACTGTTTTGGCAATTTCACTAAAACGGCTGTAATCATTAAATGTTTTTAATGAAAGTTCATTTTTCAAAACAATATTACGCTCCTCATTCCTTCCTTTAATATTAACATTACTCAAACCACTCATGTCAAAATGACAAATTTCCAAATCTACATATTTAACTACTGTTTCGTTTAAACCAATAGAAATTAAAAAAAACTTCCAGTCGGAAACTATTTTCAGGGATTCGTCATAACTCCCATAACTTTTAAACAAATCACGTTTTATAAAAGCTGAAGGATGATTGATGGTGCCGTACAAAAAAATGAAAAAGTGTAAGTTGACTACTTTCCGGCCCTTTATCAACCTTTTCACTTCCATTAGCATATACTTTAATCAAATTACCGTATAGAATACCACAATTACCTAGATTTTTAGAAATTAAATCTAAAACTTTTACTCCCGCCAGCCAATCACCACTATTCAAAAACAACAAATACTCACCTGTGGCTTGAGCAATTCCTTTGTTCATGGCATTATAAATGCCTCTATCGGATTCACTTACCCAATATGCTAAATCTTGTTGACAGCTTTCTATATACCTTTTGCTCCCGTCAGTACTACCTCCATCTATTATAATATATTCAACGTTTGCATAGGTTTGCTCCAAAACACTGGTCATAGTCTTTTTGAGACCATCAAGGTTATTATAATTTATGGTAATAATCGAGATTTTCATGGACCTTAGCTATTCAAAATTTTTTGATACAACTGTATGTAATTAATTGCTTGGATCTTCAAGTCATATCTATTTAACGCATCATTTCTTATCTCATTTCTATCAAAATCACTTATGGTATCAAAAAATAATTCAATAGTTTTAAAAAGAGCTGCGCTACTTAAATCAGAGGTCATTAAGCCATTAAATCGATGGTTGATCATATCAGGTATCCCTCCTACTGGAAAACCGATAACAGGTGTTCCACACATCAATGATTCTAAAACAGTATTTGGCAAGTTATCCATTAGTGAAGGAATAACAAACACATCGGCTGCTGAGTAAGCGATACTCATTAAGCGTTCATCAGCAATAGCTCCCAATTCTATAAGATTAGCGTCAAAATCTAAATTACTTTCTTTGCCTCCAACAGCACATAGCACGACATCATCACGTTGCATCATCTCCAAAGCCTTTTTCAAATAGGCATAGCCCTTTCGGTGGTTATTTAAAGAAGCGGCCACAAATAAAATAACTATTTTATCTTTTGGAATATTTAAGATATCACGAGAAAAATTACGATCTCTAGGCTGAAATATCTCTGAGTTGATACCATAAGGAATACAAAAAATGTCTTTATTCTTAAATAGCATACTTTTTTGAGCCGCCTCACACAACCACTTAGAAGGCGCAACAATAGTAAGATTAAAGGCTGATTGAAGTGCTTTTTGTTTTAATTTAAGAATTTTATCACTAGTCTTCATTTCTTCTTCAGAAAAATCTCTAGAGACGGGATTGCCATCTACATCTGCGCCTAGAAACGTTTCCAAATAATGCTCCCCACCAGTAAACGGATTCATATCATGTAGAGTCCAAACAACGGGTTTTGTGTTTTTTCTAAAAAACGATTCGAAGTCTAGAAAATTGGCTACCCAATGTAAATTTATAATGTCGGCTTCTTGGTATAATGGTGAACATGTAATATCGAAATTTGAATTTGGAAAGCTGAACATTTCCAAGCCTTCTGCCCTTCGTTTTATAAACTGACTTTCTTGAGATTGCTTTGGTTGTTGAAGAAGTCCCATAACACGCAAAAAAACGAAACCCTTTTGTTTTAAGATTTGATACTTATTTTTAAAGGTGTTTGAATTGTGAATCTGGAATGTTTGCGGCACCTTCTTGCCCTTGTGCTGGAGTAATACTTTTGCGTCAACATTTGCGTGCAGTAAACCTTCATGCAAACGCAAACATGCGTTTGCAGCACCACCTCTATCGTATGTGTTGACAATTAGTACTTTCATTTATGCTTGTTTAATTCCATAAATATTCAATTGCATATCCATTCCATTGTACTCTGTTATATCAACAAAAGGAGATTTGCTTGAAAGCCCAGGAGAAGATATATATACTCTAAACTTTGCATGCTTTAAGATATCAATAATTTCATTTAAGGATTGCTCTTGCTCCACAAAAGAATGATACTCAATAAAAATCCGTTCTACTCGATATAATTCGTTAACAATATCTTTTAAGACCACGGTTTCAGCGCCTTCTATATCCAACTTTAAGAAGTCAACCGTTTTATGAAGATAAGGTTTTAAAGATGTCACAGAAACGTATTGAGTAGTAGGATGATTACTTTTGCTAAGAGACTCTAACAAGCCTCCATCTGCTCCTTCTGCATGAAATTTAAGTATTTTCTCTTCATTCCATAACCCTTTTTTTACCAGTTTGATCGTCGTAAAATTGTGAGTACTCAGATTTGTTTTCAAAATATCAAAGATTTCAGGATCTGGTTCAAAAGCAATAATTTCGGCATTAGGATACAATTCCTTGAAATAAATAGAGGCTAAACCTATATTTGCTCCACCGTCTATTATATATGGCGTTTCATTTTCAGTTCTGAATTTATAAATTTTTGTCTTGAAAATCTCGTTGTACATAAATAAGAAAGATGCACTATCAGGAATTATCAACTTATAACCATCTATTGTTGCAGATGTGGCAGTATATCTTGGTACCAGTTTCAAATTTTCAAGTTCAGTTTTAGACTTTGAAATTCCTAAATTAAGTTTCCGCTTAATTAACGCTTTAATTTCAGGTGAAACCATCCTTGAAATTTTACTTTTTAGCATTCTCTTCTTATTAGTAGTGTTGTGTTTAAAGGATTTCACCAAATTTGGTTTTAATAATACAGATTTTTTATCAACATTAACTAATTCATTAGATAGCTTTATTACATCTTGTAATTCTGTTGCCATTTTTTTGCAATGTACACCAGAACCATCTAAACCGATATTTTTAATGAGGCTCTTATTTGGATACAGAAATACACCATTTTGTAAATACATGGATACATAAAATCGCACAGCCCATGAATCATTAATACCAGTGACTTGATCTTCTAGCATTTTATAATATGTCATGCCACCAAAATCTAATTTAGGACCAATACTTTTTGAGTCCACAATATTTAAAAGCTTTTGTCCATCAAATTCTATTTCTTTCCATCTATCAAACCAAGTTCCATATCCCCACGAACTCATGATAGGTAAAAAGTAAGTAGTATCTTTAATTTTCTTCGTACTCGGAAATTGATGACCAGAAACTCCAAAAACTTTCTGTTCATCCCTATAAAGTTTTAACCCTTCATTCATAAACGTTAAAAAATAAGTTCCTGTCACAATATCATCCTCTAACACAATAACACTTTCATGTTTTTCAATGACTTCTGAAACGCCCTGAATTACAGATTTGGCCAATCCGAAATTTGTTTTGTGTTCTATAACAATTACCTCTTTACACCATTTTTTTTGTTTGACAATATCACGAACCGATGTTATTTTTTGCTTTTCTTCTTCGGAGATGGTTTCTTTGAATCCGTCACAGTAAATATAAAGTGTGCTTTGATCTGCCAAATCGTTCAACATTAAAGCTTCCAAGGTTTGTTGTGTATGCCATGGCCTATTGTAAACGAATACTATGATGGGTGCTAAGTTTTTCTCCATTATAAACTAGTTGCTAACTTATACTTTTTGGTCGCTATAATGGTATTCGATTTAGTACCATGATACTGCCCAATTGAAAACGCCAACTTTTTCACTTTTAATTTACATATAATATCATGTAGTGTGTCCTGCTCTCCCTTCCGATGCGTATCATCAATTAGAATTATAAATTCGTCCGTGGCTTCCATTCTCTCAATAAGCGAAACAACATCATAGCGAGAAAAACGGTCACTACCAAAAGGTCCGTCAACAATAATCAGATCAAATTTATCTATTATTTTAGTATTAAAATCTTTATAAACATTGCTGAGAAAACCGTTGACTTCAGTGGTCACTAACGGACAACAAACTATTTTAGAACGTTGCGATAAGCTATTTGTTTTTTGGAAGTTAGCTACCCAATCCGCATCTTGTTCCACAATGGTATGCAAAGATTCTAGTAACTGATTATTTAAAAATGCTGAAATGAATTTACTCGATTCTCCTAATCCTAAATCTAAAATGGCTTTGGGTTGAAAATCATTCAGAATTCTATTCAAAATATAAAAAAAAGAGTAATTTCCCGCCCATCTACCGACGTTCAATGGCAACTCCTCTAACCATTCCTTACCTCGAATGCTATCATGAAAAATGTGCGCCCATTCTAATTCCTTATTTTGAAGCTGAACCTCATGTAATTTCGTATTTAATATATTTATGATTAGATCTATACTCGTTAATTAAATTTTTGATTTTTGTGATCATTTATCGTATAAAATAATTGAGTAAAATATCTCCCTGATTTTTGGGCACTAATTTTCCTGAGTTATAATAATCCTTTTCAACGACTGTAAATGGCATAACCTCCACCAACCAATCCGCAATTTCATTATTTGTCATGCAAAAAAAGTTGCACGTATAATCTCCTGGAGCTAATGGAAGATCCCTTATAATAAAGATTATGCTATCTTCTTTATCTAAATTAAAATCACTAACAATGGTTTCAGTAGAAAGCCATGCTACTCTATCTCCCATATAATTATTAAAGCCAACATCTATTTTAAAATTTCGAATAGGTTCCGTGACATTTCGTTTCAATTGAACTTTAACTTGTAAATCTTTGAAGGTCTCAATAATGTTATTTGTTTGATTTTCTGAAACAAAAACTGCCTCTTCAAAAACTAACTTCTGGTGTCCTTTTCGTTTTGTCATCTCAGACAATTTTGTACTTGGAAATGCATTAGCAGTTAAATACACTTTTACAATTTCGTCAATAGCTCCTACTGATTTGATCTTGCCATGCTCTAATAAGACACCTCTCGTACACAAGCTCTCCACCGCTGCCATATTATGACTCACAAACAGCACCGTACGCCCTTCTCCTCTGCTAATATCCTGCATCTTGCCAATCGCCTTCTTTTGAAACTCTGCATCGCCAACCGCCAAAACCTCATCAATTACCAAAATATCAGGTTCTAAATGGGCGGCTACCGCAAAAGCCAAACGCACAGTCATGCCTGAAGAATAGCGCTTGACTGGCGTATCAATATAACGCTCACAACCTGAGAAGGAAATGATCTCGTCCAGTTTGCTTTTTATCTCTTTTTTGGTCATTCCCAAAATAGCACCATTGAGATACACATTTTCACGTCCGGTCATTTCTGGATGAAACCCCGTACCCACTTCCAACAAAGAAGCGATTCGGCCTTTTGTTTTAATTTCCCCTGTGGTTGGACTCGTGACTCGTGATAAAATCTTTAATAAGGTGGACTTGCCTGCACCATTTTTACCTATAATGCCCAACACCTCACCACGCTTCACTTCAAAATTGATATCCTGCAAGGCCCACACATAGTCAGAGTTGCCTTTGGTACTCCGGTCATTAGATTCGCCCACTTTTAAAAACGGGTCGTCCTTACCACGTACCTTATGCCACCATCGGTTCAAATCATGACTGATCGTACCCGTGCCCACAGTACCTAAGCGGTATTGCTTGCTGATGTTTTCGGCTTTTAGGATGACGCTCATTTTCTGTTATCGGTTTTCGGTTGTCGGTTTTCGGTTTTCGGTACTCTGTTGTCTGTTGTCTGTTTTCGGTTCTCGGTTCTCGGTTTTCTGTTTTCGGTTTTTTGTTGTCGATTCTCTGTTGTCTGTTTTCGGTTTTCGGTTGTCGGTTTTCGGTTTTCGGTTTTCGGTTTTCGGTTTTCGGTTTTCGGTTCGTGTTGTCGGTTGTTGGTTGTCAGAAAACTCATAACGGACAACTCATAACGGACAACTCATAACGGACAACTCATAACTGACAACTCATAACTGACAACTCATAACTGACAACTCATAACGGATAACTCATAATGGACAACTCATAACGGACAACAGCTATTTCCAATCTTTTTCTACATACATTATAAAATTGAACAATTTTGCTCCTAAAATATCGTATTTATTAAGTAAATCCTTAATTTTTAAATCTGGATATAGCTTCTGAATCATTTCTAATTGCGAAAGACACTCCAGTAAGGAAGCATGCGCATAAACTAAAAATTTAATAAAATCTTGTTTGTATCTACGTCTGCCGTATCCTTCGACTATATTGTCTTTAACACTTTTGGAAGAACGCCTCACTTGACTTCCTTGCTCGTATAATTCAAATTTTGGCAATTTTAATGATACGTGATGAACTTCTAAAGCATAATCAAATGCTAAATTATAAACGTCCAAATCTCTGTATGATTTCATCTTAGACCTATTTTAAATTATTAAATGTTATCGGTTGTCTGTTATCTGTTGTCGGTTGTCTGTTGTCGGTTGTCTGTTGTCTGTTGTCTGTTCACCGAGAACTCACAACCCAGAACCCACAACCGTCTAAACCGTGTCAATAAACGTCTTCTCCGTCTTATTAAAAATAACCAATCCTACTAAAAATAACACAATACTGATTATTAACGTATACCCAAACCCAAACCAACTAAAAGTCCCTGTATTTAACAGCATGTATCTAAAGCCTTCAATAATTTGGGTCAGCGGATTATATTCTACCAAAAGCGCTACCATTTCTGGAAACTTAGCCTTCGCCTCGCTTACAGGATATGGAACAGCAGACACATACATCAATAGTTGCACGCCAAAACTAACCAAAATGGTTAAGTCTCTATATTTAGTGGTCATGGAGGAGATGATCATCCCCAAGCCCAAGCCCAATAAAGCCATCATGATGATATATACAGGAAGCAAAACGATATGGCTATTAAAGCCCAAGGTACTCCCCTGAAACGCATAATACACATAAAAGCCAATAAAAATACCCAATTGGATCCCAAACTTCAAAAGATTGGAAATCGTAATCGACATGGGCATAATGACCCTTGGAAAATACACTTTCCCAAAAATCCCCTGATTGCTGGTAAAGGTGCTGGAGGTTCCGGTAAGGCATTCCCGAAAGTAATTCCAGGCGGTAATTCCTGCCAAGTTGAATAAAAATGGAGGCACCCCATTGGTAGAAATCTGTCCGAGGTTATTAAATATCAAGGTAAAAATAACCGAGGTAAATAGGGGTTGGATCACATACCAAAGCGGCCCTAAAATGGTCTGTTTATAAACCGTAACAATATCCCGTTTCACAAAAAGAATCAACAAATCACGATACCGCCAAATCTCTTTGAAGTTGAGGTCAATAAGTTTGTGCTTTGAAGAAATGGTGTACAACCATTGATCTTGTGGTGTCATAAAAAGCAGGCATTTTTACGGCGCTAAGATAAAAGAAATTATGCGGTTAGCCCTAACATTTTGAAGGGGACTTGTAAAATTTGATCATGTGCTGCAAGCCGGCGTCTAAACAAGTAAGCTCCCGTTGTAAAATAGCTTTCATTTTGGTGACATCGGGGCAGCGGCGGCGCATATCGCCTTCCACTAAAGCCGGCAAGTGAATAATTTTAGAAGTGGAGCCGGTAACTGCGATAATGCGTTCCGCCAGTTCCAGAACAGTCATCTCTAGGTCATTACCCACATTTAAAACCGTGTTTCTATAGGCGTCTTGCAATGTTTTGAGGCACGTGTCAACCGTATCTTCTATATAACAAAACGATCGGGTCTGTAGTCCATCGCCATGAATATGTATGGGCTGATCTGCCAAAGCAGCCTTTAAAAATTTAGGAATCACAAAGTCTCCACTCTGATGTGGCCCATAGGTATTAAAAAACCGAAAAATAGTATAGTCCAAACCATATTCTTTTTGATAGGATCTAAAAAAAGCCTCCCCCACATTCTTGACAATGGCATAAGGCAACCGCGAATTTAGAGGGGTGGTGTTTTCGTTTTGGGGGATTTCAAAAGGCTCGCCATACACTTCCGAAGAACTGGAGTAAAAGACCCGCTTGACCCCCGAGTTTTTTGAAAGTGATAACACATTCTTTATCCCTTCAATATCATTCAAAACAGCCACAGGATGCTCTAAGGTGCGCGTCACGCCAACCACGGCCGCAAAATGGAATACGTAATCAAAATCAAAACGTCCAAAAACAGGCATCATATCATTGTAGACATTAACATCAGCATTGATGAATTTTATGTTTGGTTGTTTCGGAATTTTGGAGAGATGTCCCGTAGATAAATTATCGACAATTAGGATTTGGTAGTCTTGGGTTTCCGCCAATTTAGCAGCCAAAGCACTTCCAATATTGCCGGCACCACCTGTAATTAAAAAATTGGTCATAGGATCTTTTAAATAGTAAAGAAAGGCCATCTTTTAAATGGATGATACCCTTCACTTTAAAAATATTCAGGAGGTCTTTACTACCATTCAACCTGAAATGTAAAACGAATATAAAAAAATAGACAGAACTACACGTTTAATAATCTTAAAATTAATAACCTGAGGGAGTAGTTCAATATTGAAGTAAATAACAAAGCAAACCGGAACTCTGCGTCTAAACTCTCCCACTACGTCGGCTGAGTCACCTCTATGGTGAAATAACGAGAAGTATGGAACCCTCCGTCCAAACCTCCTAACGTCGGTTCGGCCACCTCCCTTTGAAAATAAAGGGAGGAGCAGTTTGGTTAGAATTAATAATAAACTGAACGTTACCTTCAAAAAAAAAGAAGGCCTTTAGCATGAATCATAAACATAGGTTCTTAACCAAAGCCTAAACCCCAATAAACCTTAACAATCCAGCTCCCCTCTTTTTTTTAAAAGAGGCGACCGAGCGTTAAAAAATAGTTCAGTGAACTATTTTAGCGAAGGGGCGAGCTGGCGCGCTGGCAACTAGTTTGGACGGGGAGTTTACAAACAAAAATGAGAGGTATACAAACGCAGTTTGGACGGGGAGTTTTAAAATAAACAAGAAAAAGGCCAATTAATTAAAGCCAAAACCCCAATAAACCCTAACACT
>NZ_LZRN01000071.1 GCF_001678675.1 Gelidibacter algens | reverse complement strand
GTAGGTTTTTTTTTTGCATATTTGGTATCAGCAAAAAATGTTATGATCCTACTTTCAGATAAACTCGAATTCCCAAAGGTGACCCAAGCCTCTCCAGAGGGCTTGCTGGCTGTTGGCGGCGATTTGTCCGTAGAACGTCTAATTTTAGCTTATAAAACCGGCATTTTCCCATGGTTTAATGATGATGATGAAGTCATTTTGTGGTGGTCTCCAGATCCTAGGTTTGTGGTATTTCCTGATCGGTTGAAAGTCTCCAAAAGTATGCGGCAACTATTGAGGAACACAGATTTTACCGTCACAGTTAATAAAGATTTTGAAACGGTCATTGCAGAATGTGCCAAAGCAAAACGATCAGGGCAGGCTGGCACTTGGATTACCGAACATATGATTGAGGCCTACACTAAACTACATCAGTTAGGGTATGCAAAATCTGTTGAGGTATGGCAGGATGACAAATTGGTAGGTGGTTTGTATGGTGTCGATTTGGGCAATGGTGTGTTTTGCGGGGAGAGTATGTTTGCCAAGGTGAGCAATGCAAGCAAGGTTGCCTTCGTAACCTTTATTCAAAACACAAAGTATAACCTGATCGATTGCCAAGTGTACACCAATCATTTGGAAAGTTTGGGGGCAGAGGAGATTGAAAGGGCTCTATTTTTGAAATATTTGGGAGGACATTCCAGGTTTTAAATTCTACATTTCAATGGCTTTGTTTTGAATTTGGAATTTGGCATTTGAGAATTATTATTTTCATATTGTTTCCTGATATCTAAAACAATCCACCTCATGATCATTGACGATGCCTACAGCCTGCATATATGCGTATATAACGGTAGAACCCACAAATTTAAAACCTCGTTTTCTTAAGTCTTTGCTTATAGTATCACTCAATACAGTTGTTGGAGGCGCTTGTTTATAATTCTTGACCTCGTTTTTGATTGGCTTGCCCTCTACAAATCCCCAAATATATTTGGAAAAGGAACCAAATTCTTCTTGGACTTTCATAAATAATTGCGCATTGGTAACTGTTCCGTTGACCTTAAGTTTATTTCTTACAATACCTGAGTCTTGAAGAAGAGTATCAATTTTATCCTGTTTGTACTGAGCTATCTTTTTATAGTCAAATTGATCAAATGCAGATTTGAAATTTTGACGCTTCCTTAAAATGGTGATCCAACTCAAACCCGCTTGAAAGGTTTCCAACACCAGAAACTCAAACAGTGTGTCGTCATCTTTAACAGGAACACCCCATTCCGTATCATGATACTGCTCATAGAGCGCATCACCTTTGCACCAACCACATCTTTCTTTTTCCATCAATTATTGGTTTAATTCATAGGAATTTTAACTTATCAATATCCAATACAAACTTCTGTAAGGAACTTCAATTTGGACCACTAATGTAACAACGGTTACTCAAAGTTATTTCAAATTGGGTTAAATTCGCAAAAAATATAATAATGGATACGATCACGCACCACAACATAAATAATACATTAAAAGTAAGCTTGAATAATAGCATGTCTTATCAAGCTTATAGATCACTGATGGGCGAATTGGTAGCAACCCATTCCACCACAGGATTGGATAAGAGTGAGGACATGGTGGGTTATACCATTTTAAATGAGCAACGCATGAAGCGATGGGATAAAACCCTCAAGGTTTCGGCAGAAGCTCAGGAAAAAATAGCAAGGTTTAAAGGTGACGTTACTTGGTTAGTGCTCACAGAAAGTTGGTGCGGTGATGCGGCACATGTGATTCCTGTAATTAATAAGGTTGCTGAATTACATCCAACTATCGATTTGAAATTGGTGCTGCGTGATGAACATGATGCCCTTATGCAACAGTTTCTGACCAATGGTGGAAAATCAATACCTAAATTGATTATGATCGATACTGCTTCAGGTGAAGTTTTGGAGACTTATGGACCAAGACCAACCGGCGCTACTATGTTAGTTGAAGATTATAAAGCAGGACATGAAACGATCACTACAGAATTCAAGGAAATTTTACAAGGATGGTACAATAAAGATAAAGGTCAAAATACGATTGAAGATTTATTGTCGCTTTTAGGACTACATTAAGCATTAGTCCTTCGCCTTAAAATAATAGGTAATTGAACCAATTTGCTTTGCTTTTAGAGCGTCAGCACTAAAGCGTGCCTCATTGGCATACTGTAACGCACTCTCAACTAAACACGCGTTTTTTGAGGTGGAGGAGCTGTTGACATAGGCGTCAACCACTTCGCCGGTGGCACTTACTGTAATATTAATGACCACTTTTCCGCTTTCTTCACATAGATAAACTGGGGGAGGCAGATGCATGTCCTTGCGGTTGACCAAACTATAAGACACACTACTATTGGTGTTTAATGCAGAATTGTTTGCTAAATTATTGGTGGAGTTATTGCCGTTTGATTTGGCCGATTTGCGCTTTTCCGAAGAACGCATGGCAATAACATTCTTAATTTTACTGTAGGACGACAATTCATTTTCATTAACCGAATAATCTTCAGCCGCAGGTTTGTTTGCCACATCAGTTACCTCTTCTGGCACCTCAGTATCCTCAGTCTCGGTTTGTTTGGCATTTTTTTCAAAATCGTTGGAGTTTAAGGATTTGAAATTATTCATGACCTCCTTAAAATCATTCGCTGAATTAAAAGCCGTATTCGTTTCTGAAATATTAGGATCATTCATTGCCAATTCTTCCAATATTTTTTGTTCTTCTGGTGTTGGAGGTGGCGGTAACTCATAAAAACTCTCAGCCACTTTTTCCCTATGCTGCTTAATGCCAAGGGCAAACATAGCAAGGATAAGGGTACCACTAATTAAAGTGGTAATGATCAAAGCTTTATGTTTTTCTATAAATTCCAAAAAGAAATATTTTTTATTAGGGGGTTATGTCTTGCCTGAATATATACGTCAAAATAGGTAAAAAAGATTAAAACACCATAAATTCAAGAAAGTCTGAAATGCTTGAAAGCTTTTCTTCTGTTGGTCAGGAATAAGTTATCAAAAATTATTCCGAAGGAAGGACTTTAATGAAGTTTTCGACAGTTACAGCATCCTTAGCATCAAAATCACCAATTTTAGTCCGTCTCAATGCAGACAAATGAGCGCCTGAATTAAGAGCTTTTCCAAAGTCGTTAGCCAAAGACCTAATGTAGGTGCCTTTGCTGCACACCACTCTGAAATCAACTTCCAAATTTTCAATGCGCGTGATGTCGAATGCTGAAATGTGGACTTGTCTTGAAGGAATCTCTACCGCTTCTCCAGCTCTTGCAAATTCGTATAAACGCTTCCCGTCTTTTTTCAATGCCGAAAAAACTGGAGGAAATTGCGCAATCTCCCCAATAAATTGTGCTGTTGCCTCGCGGATTAATTCTTCCGTCAGATGGTCTGTTGGATAGGTGTGATCAATTTCTGTTTCAAGATCATAGGAAGGTGTTGTACTGCCTAAAACAAAGGTGCCTGTATATTCTTTAATTTGGGCTTGAAAACTATCAATATTTTTAGTCATTTTACCGGTACAGATCACCAATAAACCAGTCGCCAAAGGATCCAAAGTACCTGCATGACCTACTTTTATCTTTTTGATGTTGAAAGCACGGCGTATTTCCCAACGGAGTTTGTTAACCACCTGAAAAGAGGTCCAATGCAAAGGTTTGTCAATTAAAAGAACTTGACCAGAAAGATAATCGTCGGCTGAAAGCATTAAATGGTTGTTAGACTGTAAATAAAATAATGAATAATTAAAAGGGCAACGCCGAGGATAATTCGGTAATAACCGAAAATCTTAAAACCATGTTTGCTCAAATAATCGATAAATGATTTGATGGCAATAAGCGCTACAATAAACGCAATCACATTACCCACAATAAGGTAGTTAATCTGATCACTGCTCAGCACAAATCCCGCTTGATAATAGTCGTACGTTTTTTTAACCGTCGCTCCCAACATAGTTGGAACCGCAAGAAAAAACGAAAATTCAGCGGCAGTTTTACGGTTTAGTTTCTGGGTCATCCCACCAACAATGGAGGCGCCACTTCTGGATGTTCCTGGAATCATCGCCAAACACTGAAAGAATCCAATTTTTAAGGCTGTGGCGTAACTGATGTTGGTGTGCGCTTCTGGATGTGCTTCGTCATAAACTTCATTTGATTTAAACCAATCATCAACTTTCAATAGGATAAATCCACCAATTATTAGGGAAATTGCAACGGTTAGCGGACTTTCCAATAGCTCATCAATGACGTCGTTTAAAAGCAATCCTAAAATGACCGCTGGAATAAAAGCCACCAATAATTTAAAGTAAAAATCCAAACTTTGAAAAAAGCGTTTCCAATATAAAACTACTACGGCAAAAATGGCGCCCAATTGAATGACGATGGTAAACAGTTTGGTAAAATCATCGGATGCAATTTTCATAAATGAAGAAGCGATGATCATGTGGCCTGTGGAAGATACGGGCAAGTATTCTGTAAGGCCTTCGATAATAGCTAAAATAATAGCGTCAATTAAATTCATAGGGGTAATTAATAGACAATTTTCAAAACACAAATTCCAAAAGTAGTGGAATGAGCAAAAATTAGAATTTGGATTTTAAGATTTGGGATTTTCATTCTTATTCGGATTCAGTAAAATTGCATATACCTGCACACCAAAACCAATCAGCACTAAAGTAGGAGCCAAACGGATACGTCTCCAGCTAAAGATTTCAGGATTGAAGACATTGGGGTCATTACTGCCGCCACCAGACATGAGTATAAACCCGAGTGCGATGATACCCAAACCAATAAGCATGAACACGTAATTTTTTCTTCCGAAAATAAAATTGGTGTTGGCGCTTTCCTTACGTTTTTTTTCTCCCATGACGATCGTTGTAATAATAGGCTGCAAATTAACGGTTTTATTTAAAACTTTCCGTTAAGAGTATCTAAATAGTTGGAATTTGCTGGGGATTTAAAGATGTTATCAGAGTTGCAATTCAATCGTTTTCTGAGGACTTGACTGCTTATCGGTGGTGAGGGCATTATTAGTGTACGATAAAACAATTACAACTTACGGGGTATATCAATTAGCGACAATCTGGTCTTGAATCTAATATCTATTAGCGAAGTGGTCTTAAGTCTTTAACGAAATCAAAGATTAATAATACAACGCATCCGTCTTCAAATTAAGGAAACGCTGTGTCGCAATAAAGGTGCTGATCCACGTAATCAAAATCCCCATAAGAAAAATGGCAAGAAACAAGCCGCCAATTAAAATAGGGTTGGACAACAATTGCAGCTCTACAAAAGTTTGGTTGAGGTAGTAAAGTACAATGCCCATACCTATCATGGCGATAATAGCGCCAATAATCCCTAACTGTACACTTTTAAAGACAAAAGGTCTTCTGATAAAAGATTTGGTCGCCCCAACCATTTGCATCGTTTTGATGATAAAACGTTTGGAATAGACCGCCAATCTTATGGAACTATTGATGAGCAGCACAGCAATCAGAGTAAAAACAGCACTAATGACCAAAATCCAAAACGTAATTTTCTTAACGTTGTCATTCATCAAATCTACCAAATCATTATCATAACGAATTTCTTCAATGAATTTTTTCGCGGCCAATTCTTCGGTGATGGAGGTTAGCGTTTCTGTGGTTACAAAATCGGCTTTTAAATGGACGTCAATGGAGTTTTGCAACGGATTATAGCCCACAAAATCCATAAAATCTTCACCTGTTTCCGCTTTCATTGATTCGGCAGCAGCTTCTTTGGACACATACTCCGTACTTTTTGTATAGTCTGCCATGGCAAGACTTTTTTCAAGCTGGTTAACTTCAACTTCTTTGGCAGAATCGTTCAAGTAAATGGTCACTACCACTTGCTCTTTAAAATGATCAGCAACCTTTTTGGCATTCAGGACCAAAAGGCCCAAGCAGCCTAATAAAAAGAGTACCAATGCGATACTGATAACCACAGAAAAATAAGACGAAATTAATTTTCGTTTTTGATACTTGTCAAAAGATGATGCCATGGATGTTTACTTATTAGTTGCGTAAAAATATAAAACAATTTGTTACGCTAAGTATTACAACGCTTAAACTTTAGTAGTGTTGTGATAATTGCAGTATTTACAGTTTTAGACAAAGTGTTTAATTAGTTATGGTTAGTGATAGCTGATTTTTTTACAGTAAGAATGTTTATTTTACTAAATTGGCACAGAGTTTGAAAATCTGTTTCAATACTAATTTAAAACAAAACAATTATGAAAAAATTACTACTATTATCAAGTATCGCTGTTTTTGGATTTTCAAATTTAATAGACGCTCAAAATGTTGATTTTGGATTGAAAACAGGTTTAAACATTTCAAATATCATAGGAGGTGATTTAGATAGAAATAATTTAATAGGGTTTCACATTGGTGGATTTGCTGAAATTGAACTAAGTGATAAATTTTCACTTCAACCAGAACTACTCTATTCTAGACAAGGATCTGAAGTAGAAAATAGTTTGAAAGTTAAAGTAGATTATTTGGCAATACCTGTAATGGCTAAATACTATATATCTGAAAAGTTTAGTATAGAAGCTGGACCTCAAATGTCATTCTTAGTTAATGATAAAGTTGAATTTAATGATGATGCTATTCCTGACGCTGAGACGGATGCAGCAAGCTTTGACTTTGGATTAAATGTAGGTTTGGGTTATAATGTTAGTTCTCATTTGTTAGCGCAAGTACGCTATAATTATGGAATAACTACAATCTCAGAAAATCCAGATATTACAAATAGTGTCTTTCAATTATCATTAGGGTATAAGTTTTAATCTACACGATATTCAAATTGAAAAGGCATCTTAAATCTAAGGTGTCTTTTTGCTTTAATAACTTCTTTGAGCAATAGGCTATTTAACTGGTAAAGTTTAAATTTGTGCCTTTATTAAAAGGAAAGCAGAATATGAAATACGATTTCAATAAAATCGAAGAGAAGTGGCAAAACCATTGGGCAAAAAATCAAACGTTTAAAGCTTCGAACACGAGTGACAAACCAAAGTTTTATGTTTTGGATATGTTTCCTTATCCAAGTGGGGCGGGACTTCATGTTGGACATCCGTTAGGATATATTGCGAGTGATATTTATGCGCGTTACAAACGTCATAAGGGCTTTAATGTATTGCATCCTCAAGGGTATGATAGCTTTGGTTTGCCGGCAGAACAATATGCTATTCAAACAGGTCAGCATCCTGCGTTAACGACTGAAGAAAACATCAAAACGTACCGTCGTCAGTTGGATCAAATCGGGTTTTCATTTGACTGGAGTAGAGAAGTGCGAACTTCCGATCCTGGTTATTACAAATGGACCCAGTGGATTTTTATCCAGTTGTTCGAATCTTGGTATAATAATGATAGCAATAAAGCTGAATCCATAGAGACCTTGATGACTCTTTTTTCTTCAGAAGGAAATGCGAACGTCAATGCTGCTTATGATGATCACATCGAAACATTTACAGCGTCAGATTGGAACTCCTTTTCATCAGAAAAACAAAAAGAAATCCTATTAAAATATAGACTCACGTATTTAGCAGAAACAGAAGTCAACTGGTGTCCTGCTCTAGGAACTGTTTTGGCCAATGACGAAATCGTCAACGGCGTTTCAGAACGTGGCGGCCATCCCGTCATGAGAAAGAAAATGACGCAATGGAGTATGCGTATTTCTGCTTATGCTGAACGTTTGCTGCAAGGTTTGAATGACATTGACTGGACAGAATCTTTAAAGGAAAGCCAGAGAAATTGGATTGGGAAATCAGTAGGAGCAACGGTATTGTTCCCCATCCTATCCTTCCCCGAAGGGGAAGAGAAATCTGACGCAAAAACTCAGCCTGGGTATATGACTGGTGGGAACAATTCTCATCTTTTGCTAGAAAAAGCAAAAATGATGAGAAATAATCCAACCGAAGCTGAAAAGGTATTATGGGCTCACTTGAGATCAAAAGGTATTGGGGATAAGTTTAGGCAACAGCATTTAATAGATGATTTTATTGTTGATTTTGTATGTCTTTCAAAAAAGTTGGTCCTTGAGATTGATGGATCAGTTCATGATGCTCAGATAGAAGCAGATGCCGCAAGAACAAAACGTTTAACTGATAAGGGTTTCAAAGTTATAAGATTCCGTAACGAGGAAGTGTTTGAGAACTGTGATGAGGTTTTAAAAACAATCGAGACTCATTTAAAAGAGTACCGTGTGCCCCCTTCGGGGGTTAGGGGGATATCAGTTTTCACCACCCGACCTGACACTATCTTCGGAGTTTCGTTTATGACGCTTGCTCCAGAACACGACTTGGTGTCAAAAATTGTAACCGACGAGCAACAACAAGAAGTGGAGGCCTATATCAAATCCACCGCCAAGCGTAGCGAACGCGATAGAATGGCCGATGTCAAAACCATCACGGGCGCTTTTACAGGGGCTTATGCTGAACATCCATTTACCAAAGAACCGATACCTATTTGGATTGGCGATTATGTGTTGGCAGGTTATGGAACAGGTGCCGTAATGTCAGTCCCTTGCGGTGATCAGCGCGATTATGATTTTGCAAAACATTTTAATATTCCAATCCCTAATATTTTTGAAGGCATTGATATTTCCGAAGAAGCGTATGGTTCCAAAGACAATGTGATTATTGCCAATTCTGATTTCCTTAATGGATTGTCGTACAAAGAAGCCACAAAAAAAGCCATTACAGCACTTGAAAAATTAAATCAGGGCGAAGGTAAAACCAATTACAGATTGCGCGATGCGGTCTTTTCACGTCAGCGTTATTGGGGAGAACCGTTTCCTGTATATTATGTGAACGGCATGCCGCAAATGATAGCTCAAAAACATTTGCCTATCCGTTTGCCAGAAATAGAAAAATACTTGCCGACTGAAACCGGCGAGCCACCTTTAGGGCGTGCCGACAAATGGTATTGGTTGCAATACGGTGATAAAGCGGAAATCGTATCTAAAGAAACCTTTGAAAGCTCCTCTCCTTTGGGGAGGTTAGGTGGGGCTCTAGAATTGAACACGATGCCAGGTTGGGCGGGAAGTTCTTGGTATTTCTTTAGATATATGGATGCTCATAATGATGAGGTATTTGCGAGTGAAGACGCGCTTAACTATTGGGAAAACGTCGATTTATACATTGGCGGCAGCGAGCACGCCACAGGGCATTTATTGTATTCTCGTTTTTGGGTGAAGTTTTTAAAAGACAGAGGTTTCGTGGGTGTGGAAGAGCCGTTTAAAAAGCTGATTAACCAAGGGATGATTTTGGGGACGAGTGCGTTTGTATATAGAACAGACCTATTGTTGGGATCAAAGCCAAAAGATTTCAAAAATCCAGTCTTAGATAAGCCTATTTACATTTCTTATGATAACTTCAAGAAGTTTGAAAATTTATATAATTTTATACTGAATTCTACAATTTCTGCTAACGATAAGAACATCTTTGTAAATGGTAACGGTTTTACTAGAGGTTTGGCGAGCGTAATTGAAGACACTATATTTTTTGATTTATTAGACGAAGAACAGAAAGGAATTATCAATATTTTTTGGGGTTTGTTTGAATCTGTTCAGAAAGATATTTATGGTCAGAATACGGGAGCTACTCTAGAAGGGCTTCAGTTTTCACCAATTCATGTAAAAGTGCAATATGTGAATGCATCAGACGAATTAGATATTCAAGGTTTGAAAAGTGATAGTGAATATGGTGAAGATTACAAAGACGCCATTTTCATTGGAGAGAGAGGAGAAGTCCTCTCCTTTGGAGAGGATTTAGGAGAGGCTTTTAAAGTTGGTCGCGAAGTAGAAAAAATGTCAAAGTCAAAGCTGAACGTCGTCAATCCTGATGACATAGTCAAAGATTACGGGGCAGACAGTTTAAGACTCTACGAGATGTTCCTAGGTCCATTAGAACAAGCCAAACATGGAATACGGCAGGAATTACAGGGGTTCACGGCTTTTTAAAGAAGTTATGGAAAACTATACCATACAAAGGTGACTGACGGCAGTTTTTTACGTCAAACAGTTCCCCCTCTTCGGAAGGGG
>NZ_LZRN01000070.1 GCF_001678675.1 Gelidibacter algens | reverse complement strand
CGTAGGTTAGAAAGTAGGCATACTAAATAAAAACAAAAAAGCTACACTAGTTAGGTAGTCTTTTTTTGTTTTTTAAACCGCGTTTAGAACGCGTTTGCAATGGCAAAAAAGTCTTCGGCATTTAAAGATGCGCCTCCAATCAATCCACCATCAACATCTGGCTTAGAGAAGATTTCTTTGGCATTGTTTGGCTTGACACTACCGCCATATAAAATAGAAACGCCGTCTGCAACATCAGTTCCATAGTTATCAGCCATAGTTTTTCTGATAAAAGCATGCATTTCCTGCGCTTGCTCAGGGCTTGCTGTTTCTCCTGTACCAATGGCCCAAACAGGCTCATATGCCAGGACTATATTTTTAAGCGCTGAGGCGTCTAAATGGAACAACGCATTTTTGATCTGACTCTCCACAATAGTTTCATGATTGTCAGCTTTTCTATCTTTTAATTCTTCGCCAAAACAAAAAATAACGCGAAACTCATTTTCAAGCGCTGCATCTACTTTTTTCGCTAACATTTCATCAGTTTCACCAAAATAGGCACGACGCTCACTATGTCCTAAAATTACAGTTTTAATACCGAGACTTTTTAACATTGGCCCACTCACTTCACCTGTATAAGCTCCAGACTCAGCGAAATGCATATTTTGCGCCACCACTTCAATAGGATTTTCTTTCAACGTGTTGAACGCTTGCAACAGATTTGTAAATGATGGTGCAATCATCACCTCAACATCTGCTGGTTTGTTTTGTAATTTGAGTTCTCTGATCAATGTTTCCGTTTCCGATAAATCATTGTTCATTTTCCAATTTCCTGCTACTATGTTTTTTCTCATTTCCATCTTAACCTTCCCAAAGGGAAGGAACTTTTTTAGTTATTATTACAATTTCAAATCTTCAATATCATTCCAGTGCTTCTTTTGCATTACGGTTCCTTTATTGAGGATAACCACGCCTGGACTCGAGCGCACAATCGTTTTTAGTACTTTTTCATCACACAGATAAAAATCAAAATCAAATTGATATTCTGCTTTAAATTTTTGTTTTGTGGCTTCATCAGAAGTAGTCATCCCAATAACGGTATATCCCTTTTTAAGCGCTTCATCTGACAAGGATTTCAGTTTTGCCATGCCCTTTTTTTCTGCGGAATTCAAATCATAAGCCACAATCATCAATAACTTTTCTTTTTCCAAGAAATAAGAAGTCAAATCTTCATCTTGTGTTTCTATTGAGAAATCCTGAATTTTAGGAAGATCACCGGCTTGTATTTCTTTTGTTTCCACCCCAATAATCTCATCATACTCAGCGGGCCCTTGTCCACCATCAGTCAATACTTTTTCTTCACCATTCAATGTATAAGTCCATTCGTAATCAATGATGGCTCTTTTTGCATCTGGGGCAAGCTCCATGTTTTGTTGAAGGTTATCGCCAATTTTATAGGCTCTAAAATCAATTGCTGGCAAATGCATAATCACATAATAAGCAAATGAAAGTGATGCCAAAAAGCCCAAGAGCGCTACAACGGTTGTTCCTAATTTACTAAAAACAGGCTTAATATATTTGACGCCTAAAAACAGAATGAGAATCAAAACTAATAGAACCACATCTTTGGTAAAACTTTGCCACGGGGTCATAGGCATTGCATCTCCAAAGCAACCACAATCTTTTACTTTATCAAAATACGCCGCATAAAAGGTCAAAAAAGTAAAGAAGATAATCATGAGCAGCAAACTCCAAACGGTGAATTTTGGCCTATACCCTATCAAAAGAAATATCCCTACAACCACTTCAAAAATCACCACCATAATAGCAATCCCTAAAGCGTAAGGTTCCAAAAAGGGAATATTCAAAACAGCGGCACTAAAATACTCTTGAAGTTTATAAGAAAACCCTAAAGGATCATTCAGTTTTACAAAGCCCGAAATGATAAACAGGACGCCTACAAAAATTCTACTGATGCCAACTACTATCTTCATTCTACTAAACTATTTGTTACTATTAAAATTCTATTATTCCTTAAGATGAATTAACGCAAACACCGCATAATTGATCATATCCTGATAATTGGCGTCAATCCCTTCACTAACCAGTGTTTTACCAGCGTTATTTTCTATCTGTTTTACTCTCAGTAATTTTTGCAAAATAAGATCGGTTAAACTACTCACCCTCATATCGCGCCATGCTTCACCATAATCATGATTTTTATTCATCATCAGTTGCTTACTCAACGCTATTTTTTCATCGTAAAGTTCGGTGGCTTGGTCTACAGACATATCGGGTTTTTCAACCACGCCCTTTTCTAGCTGAATCAATGCCATGGTGCAATAATTGATGATCCCAATAAATTCGCTCGCCTCATCTTCATCCACTTTGCGTTCAGCATTTTGCTGCAAACCCCTAATGCGTTGTGCTTTTATAAAAATTTGATCTGTTAATGAGGGAAGCCTCAAAATGCGCCATGCACTGCCGTAGTCGGACATTTTATTAACAAAAAGATTTCTACATTTTTCAATAACGTCATCATATTGTTTTGAGGTATCTTGCATAGAAAGTGGTAATTTTCCGTAAATTTCGCTTAAATTGTTTAAAGTTCAAAACTAATAGCCACGAATACGTGATTGTTTCGAGTTAAACATATCATAATTTGATAGAACCTTGTTTTATCAAAATGATAAAAATTGGCATTCGCAATTAATTAGCAGTAAAAACACCAAAATGACCATTAACTGTAAAGGACAGCTTATTGATTTGACCATTCCCAAAGTCATGGGGATTTTAAATGTCACTCCAGATTCTTTTTACGATGGTGGTATTTACAAAAACAACTCTGATATTTTAGAGCATGTAGATAAAATGCTGAATGAAGGAGCCACTTTTATTGATATTGGCGCTTACAGTTCAAAACCCAATGCTGTACATATAAGTGAGACTGAAGAGTTGCAACGTTTGCTTCCCATTCTAAAGTTGCTAACAGACGCTTTTCCTGATATTTTAATATCTATTGACACTTTCAGAAGCAATGTGGCTGAAACATCTATTAATGCGGGAGCATGTATGATCAATGATATCTCCGCTGGAAAAATAGACGAGAACATGATGGCAACCATTGCCAAACTTAAAGTACCGTACGTAATGATGCATATGAAGGGGACACCACAAAATATGCAGCAAAATACCAGTTATGAGGATTTGTTAAAGGATATTCTTTTTTATTTTTCTGAACGCATTGAAGCTGCTAAAGCCTTGGGAATTGTAGATATAATTATAGATCCTGGTTTCGGGTTTTCAAAAACTACCGCTCAAAACTTTGAACTTTTAAAGCATCTGGAGGTCTTTAAAATATTGGAGAAACCTCTGTTGGTTGGGTTTTCAAGAAAATCAATGATTTATAAAACTCTTAAATCTTCGGCGGCTGATGCATTAAATGGTACTACGGTTTTAAACACGCTTGCTTTGCAAAAAAACGCCTCTATTTTAAGAGTCCATGATGTCAAAGAAGCTAAGGAATGTATTGAACTAACTCAGCAACTAAAATTATAATCCATGAAATACTTAGCCTTCTTATTGCTGCTTTTAACTTTTTCATGCAATCATGAAAAAACAGTTCTTCTTCCTGAAATAGTGAATGCTGACATTACTGAAGTTCTTGATGTTTCTCCTGCCTATCTTTTTTACGATGAAACAAAAAAGGACAGCATTGAAATGAACAGAAAGAACCTGATTGGCACTACAAACTGGCTCGTTAATGTCGATAAACGGCTTACGTTAGGGCAGGTCATTCCGCAGATTATATTTTTACAGAATAAAAAACGGAATGCTGAAGTTCATAAAAACGAAAACGCAAAAAATTATTACACGTGCAATGATACCAGTATTAAAAGCCTTGGGTTTATAGAGTTTACAGATATTATTTACAAAACCGGTTATGTGTTCCCAAATGTTGCTCCAGATTATGAGAATCCGAGAGAGAACCGCATTATCGTTGATTTTAGAAATGTTCAGGATATTAAATTGGTGACGCTTTCAAAAGACTCCATTCTCAAAAAATCAACTCTGAAAAATTTGAAACAGGATCTAGATAATTTACCAAATGATGGGGTATATGAGTTCATTCTAAACATCAACAGCAAATTGACCTTTCAGGATTATATTACCTTTAAATCGAAACTTTCTCAAATCAATTCGTCTAAAATGAGCGTCAATGAAAATGAATTCATTTATTAAGCTTATTTTTTTAATTTTACAAAAACACTTCAGTATTGGATCAGCTTAAATTTTGGGATTTCGGGATTATAGATTTTATAGATGTTTTCCTCGTTGCCATACTTTTATATTATGTTTACAAGCTTATAAAGGGCACTGTTGCGATCAATATTTTTATTGGTATCATCATTATTTATTTTGTTTGGAAACTAACGGCGTTTCTTAAAATGGGACTGCTGAGCTCCATATTTAGTGGCTTTATGGACGTTGGTATTATTGCCCTGATTGTTGTGTTTCAACCAGAAATCCGAAAATTCCTATTAATGGTAGGTTCTACAAATTTTGGAAACAAACGCAAGTTTTTGAGACATCTCAATTTTTTGAAAACAGAAGAGCAAGTACAAACCAATATTGACGTCATCATTTCGGCATGCCAAAAAATGGCGTCTACCAGAACAGGCGCTTTAATTGTTTTGGAACGCAGTAACAATCTCGACTTTTTGACCAGTTCTGGTGATGAAATGAATATTGGAGTAACACAACCCATTATTGAAAGTATATTTTTTAAGAACAGTCCGTTGCATGACGGTGCCATTGTTATTGCCAACAATACGGTTAAAGCAACACGCGTCATTCTACCGGTAAGTAATGAACGAAACATTCCACAACGTTTTGGACTCCGCCATAGGGCAGCTGTTGGCATTACTGAAAAAACCGATGCTTTAGCAATTGCTGTAAGTGAGGAGACTGGGCAGATTTCCTATTTAAAGAACGGGGAGTTCGTGATGTTCAAAGATAATGCGGAGCTAATTGGAATGATCAAAAAAGATTTGGCGTAAAGTCGAAAACACTTTAACTCTTTGTCGGCATTTACTTTTAACTATTGACAGACACATGCCAAATACTTACATCGTTTCTTCCTTCATAAACTGCACCTCATATAAATTTCTATAATAGCCATCTTTATTTTGAAGTAATTCCTTGTGAGTGCCTTGCTCCACAATTTTTCCAGCATCCATAACAATTATATTATCTGCTTTTTGAATTGTTGCCAAACGGTGCGCAATGACAATAGAGGTTCTGTCTTTTGTTATTTTATCTGTGGCAATTTGCATCAATTGCTCAGAATAAGAATCTACAGAAGAGGTAGCCTCATCCAGGATTAAAATTCTCGGGTTGGTCACATAAGCTCTTAAAAATGAAATCAACTGTCTCTGCCCAGACGAAAGCATCACCCCTCGTTCTTTTACATTATAATGGTAACCATTTGGTAAGCTCATAATAAATTCATCAATACCAATATCTTTGGCGGCTTGCTTAACGTATTCCTCTGTAATATTAGGATTGTTGAGGGTTATATTATTGAGGATGGTATCTGCAAAAAGGAAAACATCCTGGAGCACGACAGCTATTTGGGCTCTTAATGACACCAAGGTCATTTCCTTTATATCGACTTCATCAATGTAAATGGTGCCTTTTTGGATGTCATAAAAACGATTCAATAAGTTGATTATGGTGGATTTTCCTGCTCCAGTTGCACCTACAATAGCAATAGTTTGTCCTGACTTCACATCAAAAGAAATGCCTTTTAAAACTTCTTCATCGTCAATGTAAGAAAAATGCACTTTTTCAAATTTGATATTGCCCTTAAACTGCGCGGCTTCAATTTTTCCGGCATCATCAATTTGTGAGGTTGTATCTAAAACATCAAAAACACGATTGGCAGCAACAATTCCCATTTGCAGGGTATTGAATCTATTAGCAATTTGGTTTAAAGGTCTGAACAACATTGGGATCATCATGATAAAGGCAAACAAATCGCCTTGTGAGGCCAATTCATCTGAAATAATATTGAGTCCACCATACCAAACCACAAGACCTAGGGTCAACGAGGATAGAAATTCGGCAATTGGGAAGAATACTGAGTTGTACCATACTGTTTTTAACCAACCTTTTTTATGGCGTGCATTGATTTCTTTAAACTTTCTGTATTCAGTTTCTTCTCTCGTAAAAAGTTGCAATATTTTCATTCCCGTAACGCGTTCCTGTACAAATGAGTTGAGATTGGAAACCTCATTACGGACATCTTCAAAAGCAATTTTCATATACCTCTGGAAGATGGTGGTTGCAAAAAGAACAATAGGTAAGGTTGTAAACACTAAAATACTAAGCTTCCAATTCATAAAAACCATGACGCCGCCTACAACTAACATCTTAAGGAAATCACTAAAGATCATAAAAAGCCCCTCTCCAAAAATATCGGAGATCCGCTCCATATCGGTAACCGTTCTGGTAATTAAAACACCTACTGAAGAATTATCAAAATATTTCATCTTGAAACTCATAATGTGCTTAAATAGCTTTACTCTAATGTCTTTTACTACAGACTGACCCAGCCAACTGGCATTGTAAATAAACAGCAATTGGCACACCACCTCCAACACCAACAGCACAATCATTATAATGATATAGTACATGAACCCATCATATTTTTGGAGTTCAATGTGCTTATCAATGGCTTGCTGTAAGACATAAGGCCTTAAAGCTCCAAAAATAGCCAAACCTGTAACGAATATCAAAGTAAGCGTAAATACACCCTTGTAGGGTTTAATATATTGCATTAAGCGCTTGTATAGGCTCACGTCATAAACTTTGGTTTTCTTTTTGGCACTCATATTATATAGCGTTAAAAATGGTATCAGGATATTGAATATCCATTAAATATAACCCATGTGCAGGAACGGAAAAACCGGCTTCACTCCTATTTTTAGATTTGATGATGTTGTGTAAATGCTCCACCTCAAGTTTTCCCAAGCCAATATTGACCATGGTGCCCACAATGGCACGCACCATATTTCTCAAAAAACGATCGGCAGTAATGGTAAAGGTCAACTCTGTATCATTCAATACCCAATTCGCTTCTTTGATATCGCAATAATACGTTTTTGCGTCAGGATTACTTTTAGAAAAGCATTGAAAATCTTTATACTCCAATAAAATAGTGCAGGCCTCATTCATTTTATCCAAATCTAGAGGCAGATGGATTTTATAGGCAAAATCAGTTGTAAAAACATTTTTAGTATTAGAGATGCGGTACTTATAAGTTCTGCTTACCGCATTAAATCTGGCATGTGCTTTATCTTTTACCCTAAAAATACGATGGATGGCGATGTCATTTGGTAAAAACCAATTGATCTTAAAAATCAGCACCTCAATATCAAATGGTTCTTCCATATCAAAATGGGCGTACATTTGAGAGGCATGAACGCCAGCATCTGTGCGTCCTGCACCCATGATCTTTATCGGAACTCTCAATAAGGTTGTCAATGCATGTTCTAAAACCTGCTGCACTGAAATGGCATTGGGTTGATTCTGCCACCCATGATAGGCTTTTCCGTTATATGACAATTCGATAAAATATCTCAAGGCAATTCAAATGGATTTTAAAATTTAATATCAGAAACAGGCATATTCCTTACATTGGATTACTCAACTACTATTTGATATAGGATAATGCATTACTTACTGATACTATAATGTCTTTATCACTATTTTTGTGATGTGCAAAGATAAATAGAAAAATGATTAAAACCTCTCCGGTTTTGGAAACCTGAGAGGTTTGGTTACCAAAACTTTTGACTCTTATAAAATTTCTTCGTTTGAAAAAAATCCTACTCTTGTCAGATACCCACAGTTATATTGATGACGATATTCTCAAATATGTCAAACAAGCCGATGAAGTTTGGCATGCAGGCGATATAGGCAAGTTAGACGTTACAGATACTATAAAAAAAATCAAACCACTTAGAGCTGTTTATGGCAATATTGACGACACCAAGGCACGCATGGAATTCCCTGAAAATAATCGGTTTATGTGCGAGGGTGTCGACGTTTTCATAACCCACATTGGCGGATATCCTGGAAAGTACAATCAACGGGTGCGAGAATTACTTTATCAAAATCCGCCAAAACTCTTTATTTCCGGACACTCTCACATTCTTAAAGTTATGCCCGATAAAAAATTAAACTTGTTGCACATGAATCCTGGTGCTATTGGCAAACATGGGTTTCAAAATGTAAGAACAATGTTGCGTTTTACTATTGATGGGAGTAAGATTGATAATTTGGAGGTGATTGAGTTTAAGAAATAAATGTGATCAAAGTTGGCGCCAAAACTTAATTTGACTTTTAAGTTTCCATATATCCTATATTGTAATAACTAAGTATTCACTCTGTTCGGGAAAAGTTAGAGTTGGGCATAGAACCTGCACAAAATCGGGATTATCCCGATACTTCGGGGCAACCAGCAAATTCCAATGCGCCTTCGGCTTTTGGAATTTGGGTTTCACTAAAAAAACCCGAGATCTTCACCTCGGGTTTACGCAACTAAAAAAATTAAGATAATAGGCTTATCGCAATCTATCCACAGTATTTTACAAGATCTTCATCCTTTTTTATGGCCTTATTGGCTAACACCAAAAACACGATAGAGAAAATAGGAATAAAAATCCCAACGCCTTTCTCTGAAATTTGACTTTCTCCAGGCGCCATTAGCAATTGATACACAAATAATCCTAATAAAATAAAGTTTAATATGATATTAAGTCGTCCCAAAACAAATTGAAACTTCCTGTTTTTATAATTGAATATAGAAATCAAAGATAATGCCGCAGATCCGAAAAACATAGCCAAATACAGCATATCATCTTGTGCATATACAGCAACATCAATTGTTGTGGTCCATAAATGAAACACAAATATCAATCCGCAAGAAAATATGGCTGCTATAAGTAAATAGACGGTTTGAATGCGCTGTAACATGTATAGATCTAAAAAATTAAAGCTCAAAATTAGTAGTTTCTTTTTAAAACATGCTGTTATTTTTAAAATAAAATTGTATTATTGCATCAACGTTTTGTTACTCGCAGAGTGATAGGCTGTTAAATCTTCAAAAATTACATTCGATTTTTCCCTCTTCTTAATTCTAAATAAGTGTCGGAACAAATCCAATTTCAATTTTATAATAATATCCATAAACATACATGTTTGAAATTTCGCAATTAAAAGAAAAGAAGCTTTCTGATTTACAAGAAATAGCTCAAAAATTAAATGTACCCAAGTATCGTACGCTTAAAAAATTAGACTTAGTCTATCAAATTCTAGATGTCCAGGCTGCAAATCCTGACGTAGTGAAAGCAGAAATCGCGACGCCCCCTGACACTAACACTGAAACTCCCAAAGAAGCAAAAACACCTTCAAAGAAAAAAAGAGAGCGTGTTGACAAAAAACCAGCTTCAGACAAGTCACAGCAAAAAATGGAGTTGCCTGAAGATAAAGCCGAAGAAAATAAACCGGAAGCTCCAAAATTAGAGATCAAAAAACCGGAACCTAAGGCCGCCGCTCCTAAAGCTGCATCAAATGACAGTTCTAACACTTCTAAGAAAGAACCACAGAGCCCTAAAAAAGCAGAGCATCGCGATAAAAAGCAACATACTCCAAAAGAAAAAGATACTATCAACAAACCTCGTACTAAAGAGGACAGAACACAACGTTCAAATGATAGTAATGGGAATAAATCAACCTCCCGAGACACCAATACTAGAGACAACAATAATCGCGACAACAACAATCGTGATAACAGCAGTAATGCGCATTCAAAAGTAAACAACGGCAACAAAGACAATAGAAATCGTTACAGAGAACCTGATTTTGAATTTGATGCTATTATTGAAAGTGAAGGTGTGTTGGACATCATGCAAGATGGCTACGGATTTTTACGGTCTTCAGATTATAATTACCTCTCCTCGCCTGACGATATTTATGTATCGCAATCGCAAATCAGATTGTTTGGTTTAAAAACCGGAGATACTGTTCTAGGACATGTAAGACCACCAAAAGAAGGTGAAAAGTATTTTCCTTTAATCAAAGTGAGCAGAATTAATGGTCAAAAACCGGAAGTTGTAAGAGACCGCGTCTCTTTTGAGCACTTGACGCCATTATTTCCTCAGGAAAAATTTAACCTTGCTGAAAGACAGAGTACCATCTCTACAAGAATCATGGATTTGTTCTCACCAATTGGTAAAGGACAACGTGGTATGATTGTATCACAACCTAAAACTGGCAAAACGATGTTATTAAAGGATGTTGCAAATGCTATTGCAGCAAACCATCCTGAAGTGTATCAAATGATCTTATTGATTGATGAACGTCCTGAAGAGGTTACTGACATGCAACGTAACGTTCGTGGTGAAGTTATTGCATCAACATTTGATAAAGAAGCTCATGAACACGTTAAAATTGCAAACATTGTTTTAGAAAAAGCAAAACGTTTGGTAGAATGTGGTCATGATGTTGTGATCCTATTGGACTCCATTACACGTTTGGCTAGAGCTTACAATACCGTTCAACCTGCCTCTGGTAAAATATTGAGTGGTGGTGTTGATGCCAACGCCTTGCACAAACCAAAACGTTTCTTTGGTGCGGCCCGTAATATTGAAAATGGCGGATCTTTAACCATTATTGCAACAGCCTTAACTGAAACTGGCTCTAAAATGGATGAAGTGATCTTTGAAGAATTTAAAGGAACAGGTAATATGGAATTGCAATTGGATAGAAAAATATCTAACCGTCGTATTTTCCCTGCTATTGATTTAACCTCTTCAAGCACACGTAGAGATGATTTATTGCTGGATGAGAACACTATTCAAAGAATGTGGGTAATGCGTAAGTACCTTGCAGATATGAATCCTGTGGAGGCCATGGAATTTATCAATGACCGATTCAAAAAGACCAGAAACAATGAGGAGTTTTTGTTATCCATGAACGGATAATTAGCACTTCATAATATATCAAAAAGCCCAACTATACGATTGGGTCGTTTTATTATTTACTAACTTTACTAGGAGTAAGGACGATAAAAAATAAA
>NZ_LZRN01000069.1 GCF_001678675.1 Gelidibacter algens | reverse complement strand
CCGTTATCATATTTCTACATTCATGTTCTCCAAATAATAAGGACACAGAGGAGGATATATTATTCACAAATAAAGTGCTAATATTAAAAGTTGACTATTTGACAAATTCTTTTTAAGGTTGGTAAAGAATTAGTGTTTTCAGATTCATCAAATAATTTTACCATTACAAGTGAATACAGCACTCCTTCGGATTTTGGAAGTATAAAGTTAATTTATAATGAATTAACCGAAACCCTATTTGATGGTTCCATAATTTGGAATGGTTTGGGTGGAATAAATTTCCCTCAAAATTTTATCAATCAGGATGAATTTGAAGTAGCAAATACAACGGATGCAGTCTATCCAGTAAATGGTTTCCAAAACATTTTCAATTTCGAAAACCAATCATATGATTATTTGCAAATATGGTCCTCGATACAAAAATTAATTAAAGTACGGGAATATCTAAAGTCGAATCCAAGTGCAACGGTCAAATTATTTCGCTACACACCGAGCGTTGGCGTAGGAAATCCAAGCGAATGGGATTGGATTATTTTCATGAAAAATTAAATTGGTATAATTTTTTGTTTTATTTAATGAGAAGGTTTAAGACAAGATTTATAAGTGCTTTAAAATATTGTAATTGAGAAAATTTTTTCATACCAGTACAAATTAGATAATAGGCTGTCTAAAGATTAAGGCAGCCTATTATTTATTTATTGTATTTCATACGGTAAAGTATCCGTCTCGCCGAGACGAAAATACCCATAAGCATAATCCTTTGTATTTGTCTGATTCACGATATTTCCTTTTACTGCGGAAGGTGTGACTTGAAATGGGCCACCACCTCCACCAGTGGACGCAGCAATAAGTATTCCCATATAATTGGAATATCTTTCAGAAATGCCATAAAGTATTATATTGACGGTGTTTCCTACTTCCAAATCTTCATCACCATATAACTCATTCATTACATTTCCTTGATTGTATCGGTCATCGATTATTGTATATTCGGGAAATGCATTTGCGACAGATTCAAATCGAACTAAATAATAGTTTCGCTCGTTAGGAATATCATTCCAAAACACTTTTATCCCTATTTCGTCATTGTTCAAACCTAAATCACTACGTTGCTCAACCGATGTAATGTCAGGTGTTGCCATCAGCTTTTCGGTAGACCTATAGGTTTGACCTTTGTGAATAACGGTTAGTGTGTATGTCTCACCCAATACAGGAACAAAGTTCTCACAGGTATATCTGCCAGAATTAAGGTCAGTTGCTGGTTCTTCTATAAAATCGAAAACAGAATTTTCACTATTTGTAACATACACCGTTGCTCCCGAAACCTTGGGAATCGTGTTGTCATAGTATCCATGTGAAAGGGATAGAAGAATGGTTTGGGTAGCTCCTGAAGTGCCTTTTTCCCAATTGATATTGGCATCAATCACCAATCTAGGTGCTTCTGTTTCTAAATCGACAGTGATGACGTCCTCACAACTGACAAAAGCAATTAACGATAAAATAATAAGTATCTTTTTCATGGTATTAAAATTTAAAATTATAGGTTATAGCTGGTACGACCCCAAAAATCGAAAACTTCACAGCTTCGTTTTGAGCGGTATCTTCATTTTGTCTAAAATTGATGGAAGCCGCATTTTGTCTGTTATAGACATTGTATAGGCTGAACACCCATTCACCTTGCCAGCCTTCCACTTTTTTCGGTTTTGGCACATAGGTTGCCGATAGATCTAAATGGTGGAACACAGGTAATGAATTGCCATTTCTCAAACCGTAGCTCGGCACATTGATGCCTCCATAATTATACTGTCCTTTAGGATATGTTGTAGGTTGTCCGGATTGTAAGGTGAAAATTGACCCAAAGTTCCATTTGTCGTTCCATTTATAAGTACTGGTTATGGACAGATTATGAAGTTTGTCAAAGCCAGAACGATACCATTCACCTTCATTAATTCCTGGTTCACCTGCGGTCCTGCCAGGGGTTTTTTGTTCACTTCTTGAAATGGTATAAGAAATCCATCCATTCAGCTTCCCTGTATTTTTCCGCAACATGAATTCTAAACCATAGGAACGACCCTCACCGTTAAGGATAACCTGTTCAAGATCATTATTTGCAATTAATTGGGCCCCATCGATATAATTAACGATGTTTTTTGTTTTCTTGAAGTATCCTTCAACTTCAATAGAGTAGGAATCTTCTGCAAAATTTTGGAAATACCCTAACGCCAATTGGTCGGAAATCTGTGGCTTGAAAAAATCATCACTTGGTGACCAAATGTCCAAAGGAGTGGGTGAGCTGGTGTTTGAGATGAGATGTATGTATTGGGCCATTCTGTTGTAATTGAGCTTTACAGATTTACTGTCTGACAAAGCATATGCGATAGAAAAACGAGGTTCCAGATTTCCAAAATTTGCAATTATCTCTTCGGAATTAAAATCTTTGGTTCCGATGGGTATCGCTTTTTCGTAGATACCTAAATCAGCATTATATAGAACAGCCTGATTGTTTTCATATACGTTAATGGTTTGCTCACCCAATCTTTGGAACAAACTGTATCTTAAGCCGTAATTGACTTTTATTTTTTCGGACAATTTTTGATCTACTTCAAAATAAAGGGCTTGCTCACAAGCATATTTTTTATCCAGTTGATCACTGATGATACCAGAATCTTCGCCACTTGGCTTTACTGTTCCTGGATTGAAATCATAATATTGAGCATTGATTCCATAAGTCAATTTTGTTGCGCTGTTCAAATAATGTTTAAAATCATACTTAAAATTGAAGTTTTTTATACCACTGTCCCAACTGAAGCCATAGAAATCTATATCTAAACCATAATAGTAATCACTATAGATCAATGAGAGATTTGAGAAAAGTTTGTCTGTAAAGAGATGATTCCAGCGTAAATTGGCAATTGTATTACCATAGGTATTGATAAACCCACCATTCAAATCGAATAGATCTCTGCCAAAGTATCCAGACAGATAAAGACTGTTTTTCGTATTTAAATCATAGCTTATTTTAGTATTCAGGTCATAAAAATAAGCCGAATTCTCATTGCCACTCGCTTTCAATAGCAAATGTCCGTAAGACCCTCTGCCTGCTACAAGAAACGATCCTTTTCCTTTTAACAAAGGCCCTTCAGCCATAAGTCTACTTGATATAACACCAATTCCACCAGTGAATGTATAGTTCTCTTTATTACCTTCTTTCTGATAAATATCCAAGACTGATGAAAGTCGTCCTCCAAACCTAGCCGGAATACCTCCTTTGTAGAGTTTTAAGTCTTTGATGGCATCAGAATTGAACACAGAAAAGAAACCGAAAAGATGGGACGTATTATAGATGGTTGCCTCATCCAGAAGAACTAAATTCTGATCGGCAGATCCGCCCCTTACATTGAAACCAGATTGTCCTTCACCTGCGTTTGTGACTCCAGGGAGTTGTAGGATTGATTTGACTAAATCCACTTCTCCCATCACCACTGGCATTTCCCTAATGGTTTGTATTGTGAGTTTGTTCACACTCATTTCAGCCTTTTTGATATCCGCTCTCTTTTTATTTTCAGTGATGGTTATTTCATTTAAAGTCTCATTGGCTTCCGTTAGAGCAAAATCCTTTTTAATATTTTGACTGATTGCAATGGTCTCTTCGAAAGGCTGAAAGCCGATATAGCTAAATTGAAAAACATAAGTTCCTGTCGGAATTGTGATAGAGTAAAATCCATATTCATTGGTGCTGGTCCCAACATTTAGTTCTGGTATGTAAATATTCACCCCAATAAGGGTTTCGGTGCTACCGGAGTCTCGTATGATACCATTTATTGTGGCATTGTCTTGCGAGAAGGTCTTAATAGAAAGTAAAAATAGTATCAAGATAATGGGGATGGAATTTCTACAGATCTTTGTTTTTTTAATTCATTTTCATTGCTTGTTTCATTGTTTATTAATTGTTATTTGTTTTTTTTAAGTTGAAATATGTGATTGGAATTTTTTGTTTTGTTGATTTTTTTATTGATGATATGTGCGACGATTAAATTCGGTATCCAGCATAACCAAGCCACAATATTATAAGCTGAGTCAAATTCTGTTATAAATAATAAAAGCGTCGGAAGCCACAATCTTAATGTGACTCCAGAAAAGCAGAGTGCATAACTGTAAATCATCAATTGTTGATGTCTTATGGTGATTACATTTTGTATATTTATATAACCCAATAAGGTGATAACAAACCAAAGGATTGACAGGGTAAAAAATCCAAGAAAAGCAGGAGTTCCACCATTTGAGTAAGGACTGATGTATAGTGCAGATAGCGATGAAATGATAAACGAAATGGCATAAATCTCACCGATGAATCCATGCCAATGATAATGTGGACCCTTTGAAAGTTTTAATCTAAACTGTAACCAACCTGTTAAAAGTGCTGTGGCAGCAAAGACAATATGTAAATGAAAGAACAGCTGCCAAAACACATTGGTGGTAATCTCTCTATTTTTCATATTAAAAAGGCCGAATGGAACATTTAAAAGATAATAGCCAAATGGTAAAAAACCAATCGTTAGCACTAAGCATGATGCTATTATGATGAGACTTCTATTCACGGATATGATATCTTTTTAAATTCTTTTGGTATATCCGAGACTCAAATAGAACGGAACAAATGAATCGGACTTAAAATCTTCTTCTATCACCTTACCACCTTTTAAGTTTATCTCATTTGTTCCAAAGGAATATCCAGTCTGAATTCCATATGAAAAATTTCCGCCAGAAGGAATAAACCAACCATCTATTGCTTCTGGAAAATAGGTTCTAGTCAAATCGCTAGGTTTCACATGGGTAGTAATCGCCTTATCAAAGCTCAATTCTCCGGCCACATACCATTTGGGCTTGTAGTATCCTGAAACGATTGCAAATTCGCTTCCAATATTGAAAAGGCGCGTGAATTTATTCTCATAGCGCCTAAAAACCCCATAAGCTTTTAAGGTCGTTGAGAATTCATTTATATTCAGAATTTCGATTTGTCCACCTATTTTCGATTTCAAATCATCTACTATCTTTTCGCCAAACGGTACAGAAAATTCCGTGTTCAAAACAATAGGGAGTTTTGTGTTAAATTTATAGCCATATCCAATACCTACCGTAGTTCCATAGTCAAATCCGAAGTTTATATTAAAAAGATGCCTTTGTTCTGATGTCATGCTCCTCCAGTTCAAGTTTTGAGAGAAGGAATTTATGGTCATCAAGATTAATACAAGTATTATAAATTTTGATTTCATTATTTTAGGATTGCTATTTTAGTTTAAGGTGTTTAAATATGCCAGTACTTTTGGATGAACACTGTTCCAATTGAAATAGAACATTTCATGTCCTGTATTTTCAATTTTTGCTATGTCACTGGAGGGGAAATAATTGGCTTCTTTTTGTGCAAATGAGAGACCGTATGATTTATTGTTTTCGCCGTACAACAATAATACCTTGGTGCTATATTGTCCTAGATTGGTCGTAAAGTCGAATTTATCTTTTTCAGCGATATCCGCCAATCCAGCCAATACCATAGCGCCATTTCTCCAAAAAGGAGATGGACCTTCGATACCTTCTTCATTACCTGGCGCAAATGAGAATGCCGATCTGATATTTAATTTGTAGTCGAGAATTTCATGTTGGTTTTCTTTGCCTGTGAAAAATTGATCGATATAAAGGACATTATTGGTAGTTTCAGAAAATAGATTCAATTTTTTGCTGCTCTCACCATATGTGGTAAAATCATCATAATTTAATCCTCCAGCTTCGGCCAAAATGAGTCCTGTAATATTTGATGGATTTTGATTTACATAGGCAGTAGATAACATGGCTCCCCAAGAATGACCTATAAGAAATACTTTTTGGGTAGGAGAGGTTTTATAATACTCAATGACAGCGCCTAAATCATCAATCATCATTTGTATGGTATAGCTGTTTTTATCGTGTCTTTTTGAAAGACCCGATCCTCTTTGGTCATAGAAAACCACATAATAGCCGTCGTTTGCGAGCTCTTTAACATTGATTCCGTTTCTGTAATCAGCGCCAGGTCCACCATGCAAAAAGATAACCATTGAATTATTAGGATCGCCAAAGGTTTCAGCATGAAGTCGTGTACCATTAACATCGATGGCTGGGATATTTGCATCCTGTTCGGCAGTTTTAGGAACCAGAGCCCCTGGCTCGTTTGGGTCAATATCCGAGCAGGAAAATTGAATGCCTACAAGAATTGATAAAGTAACTATTAATAATTTTTTTTTTGATTTCATAAATGTTGATTTTTTTGCAAAGATTTGTTAATCAAAATCAATTAAACGTCCTAGCTTACAGGCAAGCACATAAATCAATGTCAAACAACGTACGGGTATGAAAGTTGCTACTTTGAAGTATTTAGTTAAGGCTTAAGTTTAGATTAACAAGTTTAGGTTAACAACTTGATATATTCTGTAGGCGTCAAATTGGTTTCTTTTTTGAAGTATTTGTTGAATGAAGATTTTGAGTTAAAGCCACAGTCAAAGGCCAAAGAAAGAATTGTATTATTTTTTACTCTCTGGTGATTTAATGTATTTTTTTAAAAAAATCTATTCTTTTAGAATTTATGTAATCATAGAAATTTTTTTCTTCGAAAGTATTTATTACCTGTGATAAATTGTTAGGGTGAACATCCATCAATTGTGCAAGTTCAGATAACTTTAGTTCAGGTTTAACAAATAGTTTCTCGTCTCCATTTTCTGAGATAACTTGTAATGTAACTTTCTTGCCGTTTCCTCGGTCAAGCCTGATTTTTGATATTTAATAGACTTTTCTTCGTTAATTATAATATTTCTTGTTTCTGATGTGTATGCCATATTCATTTTTTTTATAATGAATAAGTAAGGAGCTTCTGTAATGAAGAGTTTTGATATTATTTTATTTTTGAATGCCATTGGATATTGATATTTATTATTCTGTATTCCATAAGTATTTAAGAATTCATCATTTTTATTTATTAAACTTACAAGGAACGTTGTGCTGTTTTTTTTGAATCCTTATCACATATACAGAAATTAAAATGAACTGTATTTTGTTAATTTTCCCAACTAGCACTTAGCATTCCCAATGTGTTTTTATCGCTTCCTAAATTTGTAAACATTCAGGAGTTCCATACTTGGTGGGAATAACGGCCTTCATCTTATTATTGTTGGTTTAAAAATTATACCCAAAATTAAGCCCCGGTTGAATAAAGTAGTTAGGCCATTTTTCTTCTACCGATTTAAAAGATTGAGGAACATTATTTCTTATTGGCCAATAACTGCATCCAATAGCTGGTTCAAAAAAGATACGGTTTTTAAAAAACTTAAACTGGTAACCCAAATGGAAGTTCAGATATAGCGTGTATCCATTTCCAATCTTTTTATCATTCTCATCCAAATATTTTTCAAAAGCATTCAATGCATGAACAGATGCGAAGGCACCTTTCCATATAAAACGCTGATATCCTATTGTAGGGGCAACTATGCGTCCATGTCCGGGATATTCTTCTCCCGGTTTATCATATGATGATGATCCGAAAGGGAGACCTATTGGGAAATTATAAACGGATCTTTTTAAATCTAAAGAGACAACATCTTTAGGGGTTATCCTATATCCAAAATTTAATTGCACATACTCAGGGCTGTTTTTTGTGTCAAAATTCCCTAACATCAAGAGTGAGCTCCCAACAAAAAACCTTTTGTAAATACTATCTTGTTGGGCATTTTGGGCATTCACCTTTAAACTGCTTGTTAAAACTAATACAAGTCCAATCCATAAAATTTTGTTTTGCATATCCTTTTTTATTTATTTTTAGATGATAATTACTTATTTTCAGATGTAAAAACTGAAATAAGTTTCAAGTTTAAATCCCTTATCCGGTTTAAAATTCCATGCATAAATGCGTCATCTTTAATTTTTCCAGAAAGAATCGTATTATCTCCATCATAAGAGACATTCATCCCATCAAAGGATTTTTTCCATTTTTTATCAAGATGCCCTTTGACCATTATTTTTGTTATGTTATTCATATTTTGAAGAATTAATTACAGGACAAAAGTAGGAGGCACCCAGTTGAGATTAATCACCCGTGTGGGTGATTTTCTGAATAAATAATTTCGTGAAGACAATCTAGTATGAATTGCCAATTACTGGCAGATTATGGTGTCCCCCAAATTTAGGACAGTAGAATATTTTATAATTTTAACCCCGTGATTAAGTGATACATTTGAGCTGTTCTCCAAATTGGGAGTATAGTAAGACTACTACATCAATTGAGCTTGTTTTGCTTTCGTAACAGCTTTAGAGCGGCAGTTTACATCGAGTTTTAGGAAGATATTCTTTAAGTGTGTTTTAACAGTGTTGACAGAAACAAACAGTTTATTCGCAATTTCCAGATTCGTTAAGTTTTGGCCAATAAGTTTTAGTGTTTCCAGTTCACGGTCGCTTAATTCAAAATTTGTATAATTTTTTACACGTTTTTGTTTTTTATTAATTGCTGACTTAAGTTTGTCGATAAATGTCTTTGGGATTTTTGTTTTGGTTGTTGCATGTATTTTATAAACGTCTTCCAATATTTTATTTGTAGTAATTAAGTCAAAAAGAAAATAATTTAATAAATCCTCATCGGCTGCATATTCCATCGCGGCAATTAAGTTACTAATGGCTTTCTCCTGAAAGCCTGACATTATATTTAGGATAGCATATAAAATTTCAACTTGAACCAGCATATCAGTCCTACCACCAGCACTTGCTAATGTGAATACTTTAGATAGAATGGTTGTTGCTTCATCAAATTGATATTGTACTATCAGCAAACGAGCGAAATTTAGATATGAATGATCATTTTGATAGGAAATTGTTCCATTAATTTCCAATCCGCATTCTTTTGCAAAATCATTTGCTTTCTCAAGTTGAGATGCTTCAATTAGTAAGTAAATTTTCCATCCAACATAAGTTGTAATAATATAAGGTGAAATCTTAAACTGTTTGAGTACTCCCTCTAATTCATTTAACTTATTCACCGCTCCAGTTTTATCTTCATGAGCATGCAAAATATATGAATACGCTAGTAAGGCTATTATTTTTTGAGTAATATTATTTTCATTTTTACATAGTTTATATGCTGTTTCTACACTTTCCAAAGCTTTATCAAAATCGGCCCAAAGACATTCTGTAACAGACATCCTAGTAAATATCCCTGCATACGTCCATTCTGCCTTTGCAATCTCCAAATATCCTTTTTCCTTCATAAAAGCCAAAAGGTCAGAGCAGCGTTTATATGAAGATTTATACTGACCAAAGATTGACTCGCGGAAGGATAGAGATGAAGTAGCTGATGAAATAAGATATAGATTACCTGATTTTTTTGCGAATTCTATAGCGATGATCAATGCATCTATACCCTCTTTGGTATTTCCTTTATTCAATTCTGCAATACCTTTAGAATTCCAGGTCCAACCCTGCCATAAGGTATCTTCCTTGGGAAGTTTTTGAAAGGCTATTTGGCAATAATCCAAAGTTATATCTGGTTTCTGTAGATTTGAATTTAAATGGGCAAAGGCAACCGCAATTTTCCCCTGCAATTTTATATAATTTTCAACTTCCTGCTTGTCTGTTTTTTTATCACGTATTTTATTATTGGTTATTTTTTGAGCAAATGTCAAAAGTGGTTCGGCCTTTTGAATTTCTCCATTATTAATTAATATCCATGAATAATATAAACAGAATTCAGGATTGTATTTTATCACATCCTGTGGAATCAATTCACCATAACTTGAAATAGCGGAATGAAGGCCATTTTTCCACATTTTTTCAACTACCTTTTCAAGTAATTGAATACTTCCTACGTAATCTTTAATGACCAAATTATGCTCTATGGCTAAATCATACATTTCATTATCTTCAAACCCTTTAGCGGCTTTTTTATGAAGATTTTCAACTAAAGTTTTATCTTTAAGTAAGAGTCTTTGTTTTAACAAATCAGCAAAGAGATGATGGTACCTGTACCAATTTCTGTCTGAATCCAATGGGATAATAAATAGATTATTATTTTCTAGCTTCTCAATAATTATCTGACTATCATCTCTATTCAAAATGGCATTACACAAGGAAGCAGAAAATCTCTCTAATATGGATGTTTGTAACAAAAATTCTTTTATATCATCTAATTGTATTTTAAGTACTTCCTCAATCAGATAATCCATTATATATCGGTTATTTCCTTTTAAGTTTTGAATAAATCCAGAAACGTCCTTACGGCCTTGTATTGATAATGCCGTAAGTTGCAGGCCGGCTATCCAACCTTCCGTCTTATTTTCAAGAGAATAGGCATCATCAATTGATAAGCCGATTTTTAGTTTTTTATTAAATAAGACGTAAATATCATTTACGGAAAAACCAAGATCTGATGATCGCAATTCAACAAGTTGATGTTGACTTCTTAACCTAGCTAAAAGAAGCGCTGGATCTGATCGGGTGGAGATTACGATATGAATATTATCTGGAAGGCGTTCCAGCAAATCGGCTATTATCTTTGTAATGTCGCTTGTATCGGTCAAATGAAAATCGTCAAGTACCAATAGAACATTCTGCTTAATTTGCAGCATATCATTCAGAAGCAAATTGGTAATAGACTTATAATTAGGTTTGTCGGGAGATTTTAAAAGCAACATCGCACTTTGTCCAAATTCTGAACTAATAGTTTGAATACTTGTGATGATATAGCGCAAGAATTCTACTGGATCACTATCCCCTTTGTCCAAGGAAACCCATGCAGTTAGAATCTTGTATTGATTGATCCAATCACTTATAAGGGTAGTCTTGCCAAATCCGGCAGGAGCAGAAATAAGAATTAATTTACGGTTGAGACCTTCGCTTAATTTATTAAAAAGATTTAAACGTGGAATTAAATTCTTTCCGAGTGAAGGTATATGAAGTTTAGTTAAAAGCATAGTTGGAATTAAATTAATATCTCTCAAATTAGGAGACTGTTTGAATAATCCTATACGACTTCAGTCCATCCAAAACTCCTAAATTTACTGCTATTCATAATCTAAAATATAAGTGCAATTGTATACTGATGCCCTTTAAACTGTTTAGTTCTTATCAATCATTAATTTCTTCGAAATGCAATAAAAAAATAGGCGCTAATGTCAAACAAGAATAAACTAATTTACTTAAGATGATGGTTTGGAGAAAAGGTTTCCAATGTTTTTTCACCAACAAAAAACAATTTATTGAATAAACACAAAAACTTATGCGAATATTGAAAAATTCCATATCTAATTATAGATATTCTAAAGACTCATTAAACGGGAACAAAATTTAGTATTAAACAGATGTTATCAAACCTCTAAAGCCATCAATAAGAAAAAGTCAT
>NZ_LZRN01000068.1 GCF_001678675.1 Gelidibacter algens | reverse complement strand
TGTATTTTTTTTGTATTAGGCCTCAATGTTATTTCAGTAGATTGGTAGCTTCATCAGGAAACACCAGCGATGGCTTAAAGGTTTTAGCCTCTTCCAATTCCATAAAAGCATAGGTGATTAAAATTAGGGTATCTCCAACCGCTACTTTGCGCGCGGCAGCACCATTAAGGGTGATCTCACCAGAATTTCTTGGACCAGGAATAACATAGGTGTCCAAACGTTCTCCGTTATCATTATTGACAATTTGAACTTTCTCGCCTTGAATAATATTGGCGGCATCCATCAAATCTTCATCAATAGTAATGCTGCCTATATAATTTAGTTCAGCTCCGGTACATTTGACACGGTGTATTTTTGATTTTACAACTTGTATTTGCATACGGCAAAGATAATTAATTAAGCTTTATATTGTCTATTAGCCGGATATCTCCAGCAAATACTGCTATAAAAGCTCTGTATGATTTTGTTTTTATTTTTGTTTCTAAGGGCTGCAAGGTTTCTTCGTCAGCAATGGTAAAATATTCCAACCTCAACAACGCTTGCTTTTCAAACTGGGTTTCAACCCATTCCACCACCTCATGAGCACTTTCTGTGCCAAAACGTTTTTTGGCAGTTTTTAGTGTTTCGTAAATGAAAGGTGCAGCACTTCGATGTTCTTTAGTCAAGCGTTGGTTTCGGGAACTCATGGCCAGCCCGTCTTTAGCTCTAAAGATGTCACACCCCACCACCTTAACTGGCAGTTGGTGTTTTTCTACTAATTTTTCAATAATGCGCAGTTGCTGATAATCCTTTTCTCCAAAATAGGCGAAATCTGGCCTTACAATTTCAAAAAGGCGCTTTACAATAGTGCCCACACCGTCAAAATGGCCATGTCGGAATTTCCCTTCCATCTGGTGTTCCAGACCATCAAAGTCAAAGCGCTCAGATATTATGGTGTCTCCATAAATATCTTTAACCGTTGGTGCATAAACTATGACATCCTTTGAGAGTGCTTGCAACATCTCCAAGTCGTGCTCCAAAGTGCGAGGGTACTTTTTAAGATCTGAGGTATTGTCAAACTGGGTTGGATTGACAAAAATGCTGACCACCATTTTAGCGTTTTCCTTCAAACCTATGCCAATTAATGACAAGTGACCTTCATGCAAAGCACCCATTGTTGGCACAAAACCAAGGGTTTGGTTTTTGAGTCCCAATCCGTCTAGCTCCTGTCTTAGTTCTTCTTTTTTATGGCAAATTATCATGTTGTAACAAAAAATTAACAGCGTGCAAACTTAAGATTTTACTCGCAATCTGCATAAATTTTTGTAATTTTGCGTGTTTTAAATTTTAACTTTTTTCAAACTATGTAATTTATGAAAGATAAGAGGATATTGTATGTGTCTTCCGAGGTTGTTCCTTATTTGCCTGAGACTGAAATTTCATCAATGTCATTTGAGGCTCCAAGAATGGTAAATAAACAAGGTGGACAAATACGAATATTCATGCCTAGGTATGGAAACATAAATGAACGTAGACATCAACTGCACGAAGTAATACGCCTATCTGGCATCAACTTGGTCATTAATGACTTAGACATGCCCTTGATTATAAAAGTAGCTTCAATTCCTAAAGAAAGAATTCAAGTTTATTTTATTGACAACGAAGAATACTTTAAGAGAAAAGCCACATTGACGGATGAAGACGGAAAATTGTATTCTGACAATGACGAGCGTGCGATATTTTTCGCAAAAGGCGTTATTGAAACGGTAAAAAAACTCAATTGGGCACCAGATATTATCCATGTCAATGGATGGTTGGCGTCCCTGCTTCCTATCTACTTAAAAGAGTATTACAAAAACGAGCCTTTGTTCACTGAAAGTAAAATTGTGACTTCCATATACAATCAAAGTTTTGAAGGCACGTTAGATAAGGGTATGATAAATAAAGTGAAATTCGATAATATTGATGACGCTGCGATTAAGGTTTTGGAAACTCCTAATTTTAACAACCTTATGAAAATTGCAATTGATTACTCAGATGCCCTAATAAAAGGGTCTTCTGAACTCCCACAAGAACTGGAAGATTACTTAAAAGCTTCCGAAAAACCAGTTTTGGACTATTACTCCCAAGAAGACTTTGCTGAGCCTTATACTGAGTTCTACAACACTAAAGTACTCAACTAATAACTAGCAAAACCTTCTATACGCTTTCAAATCCATTTAAAGATAGTAATGAAAAAGATAAAATTCGACCTTAAAAACCTATTTCTTCTTAGTGCACTCCTGACTTTGTTCGTGGCGTGTGACAAAGATTTTGTAACACTTGATTCAGATATTTCTGGTCAGAACAATTTTGACGTGTCTGACACGCAGTATGAAGTTACAGCCTACAACAACAAGCTCAACCCAGTTCAAACCAATGGATTGCCAGCCAATTTATTAGGCTTTTATAAAGATCTTGTGTACGGGAATACCACGGCAAATGTTGTGACTCAATTGGCCCCTACAACATTTGACCCAACTTTTCCTGACGATGTCAGATTGGATTCTGTAGTTCTCACGGTGCCTTATTTTAGTAAATCTACAGGCATTACAGATGGTGTTACGGCTTATAAGTTGGATTCTATTTACGGCACGGGCGCCATCAACCTTAGTATTTATGAGAATACTTATTTTTTGAGAACGTTTGACCCGAATTCGGAGTTCAATAGGCCTCAAAAATATTTCTCTGACCGATCTTTATCCCCGTCAACTCAAATTCCGTTGACTTCCCTGAAGAACAACCTATTAGAATCACGCACCGAATTTAAACCAAGTAATGCAGAAATCAAACAGAAAGTAGGTGAAGAACTTACAAGAACAGCGCCTGCATTGCGCCTTAAAATGGATACCGACTTTTGGCAGAATAAAATAATACTTAAAGAAGGTGGCACAGAACTGAGTAACTTAAATAATTTTCAAAACTATTTTAGAGGGCTTTACTTTGAAGCTGAAGCAAGAAATGAGGATGGCACTATGATGCTCCTAAATTTCGGGTCCACTAACGCTAACATCATCATGTATTACTCCTCGCCTCCTGTAGGGACGGCAACAGAGCGTGTTAATGCAACGTATAGATTAAACTTTGCAGGAAATAGAATCAATTTTTTAGATAACGACTTTTCGTTGACCATCCCTCAGGGCAATCCAGAAACTGGTGATGAAAAATTATATCTTAAAGGCGGCCAAGGTTCTATTGCTGTTATTGACTTATTTGGAGCCACTGACATTGATGACGACTTAGGCACCATAACACCTTTTGAAGAGTTCAAAAACGCTTATGTGGAAACAGATGCTGATGGTAAGTTTGTAAGAGCAAAACGATTGATAAATGAAGCCAACCTGGTGTTTTATGTGGATAAAACGCTTACTGCTGGGCAGGAACCAGACAGAATTTATATTTACGACACAAAAAATAACAGAACCTTAACTGATTATTCTTTTGATGCTCCTGATCAGGTAACGCCAAACAACTCTAGAACAAACCATTTAGGAAAGTTGGAACGCGTAAGTGATGCTAGCAACTCACAAGGCGTCAAGTACAAAATCAAAATTACTGAACATATCAAGAATCTTTTATTAAGAGATTCCACAAATGTCAGTCTAGGTTTGGCTGTGTCATCAAACGTCAATATTGAAGATGGGGCAGGGCAAGGTGCCATTTTATCAACGGACAACAAAGCTGTTACAACAGTGCCAGTAAGCGCGATCCTCTCTCCAAGAGGCACCGTTTTATATGGTAACAACATTGCAACGGATCAAAAATTATATTTGGAGATATTTTATACTGAACCTAAGAACTAATACAAAATGTGCGGAATTGTTGGATACATAGGCCATAGAGAGGCTTACCCTATTATATTAAAAGGATTGAAGCGCTTGGAATACAGGGGCTATGATAGTGCCGGGATTGCTTTATATGATGGCAAGGACCTTAATATGTGCAAGACTAAAGGCAAAGTTGCCGATTTGCAAGAGCTTTTAGAAAGCGAAATATCAACCAATGGAAAATTAGGCATTGGACACACACGTTGGGCTACCCACGGTGTTCCAAATGATGTCAATTCACATCCCCATTATTCCAACTCAGGTAATTTGGCAATCATCCATAATGGTATTATTGAAAATTATGACGCGCTAAAAAAAGAATTGATCAAACGTGGTTATACATTTAAATCAGATACTGATACAGAAGTGTTGATCAATTTGATTGAAGATGTCATGATCAATCAACATGCTAAATTAGGAAAGGCTGTTCAAATAGCCTTAAACCAAGTTGTTGGGGCCTATGCTATAGCTGTATTTGATAAAACAAAACCCAATGAGATTGTCGTTGCAAAATTAGGAAGCCCCTTAGCTATTGGTATTGGTGAAGATGAATACTTTATTGCCAGTGACGCATCCCCTTTCATTGAATTTACTGACAATGCCATTTATCTTGAGGATGAGGAAATGGCGATTATCAGACTAAACAAAGACATAAAAATCAGAAAGATCAAGGATGATTCTTTGGTCAATCCATACATCCAGAAATTGCAACTCAATTTAGAGCAAATTGAAAAAGGCGGTTATGAGCATTTCATGCTCAAGGAAATTTATGAGCAACCTCTGGCCATCAAAGACACATACAGAGGTCGTTTATTGGTAGAAGAAGGAATTATAAAATTGTCAGGTGTTGAAGATAACATGAAACGCTTTTTAAATGCCGACCGTATTATTATTGTGGCATGTGGCACCTCATGGCATGCAGGATTGGTTGCTGAATATATTTTTGAAGATTTGGCAAGAATTCCCGTTGAAGTTGAATATGCTTCCGAATTTAGATATAGAAATCCTGTCATTACAGAAAAAGATGTGGTCATTTCAATTTCACAGTCTGGTGAAACTGCTGATACCTTAGCGGCTATTAAATTGGCAAAATCCAAAGGCGCTTTCGTATTTGGCGTCTGCAATGTGGTTGGCTCATCTATAGCTAGAGAGACAGATGCCGGTGCTTACACGCATGCAGGTCCTGAAATTGGCGTGGCATCTACTAAAGCATTTACAACACAAATTACATTATTAACCATGATGGCCTTACGTCTTGCACGGGCAAAGGGTACCATATCCAGTTCTGACTATCGCCGTCAGTTACAGGAGTTAGAGTTAATTCCAGAAAAAGTGAAAGAGGCCCTAAAGGCCGATAAGCACATCCAGTCCATTGCAGAAACATATAAAGATTCTCGAAATATGCTGTATTTGGGAAGAGGTTACAATTTCCCGGTAGCATTGGAAGGCGCCTTGAAACTTAAGGAGATTTCTTACATCCACGCTGAAGGCTACCCTGCTGCAGAGATGAAGCATGGACCTATTGCCCTTATAGATGAAAACATGCCTGTAATTGTCATCGCTACTAAGAAAGGACATTATGAAAAAGTGGTCAGTAATATTCAGGAGATCAAGTCAAGAAAAGGAAAAATAATTGGTATTGTAACCCAAGGTGATGTGAGCGTAAGAGAACTTGCTGATCATGTGATAGAAGTTCCTGAAACTTTAGAAAATCTGTCGCCTTTACTAACCACAATCCCACTCCAACTGCTCTCTTACCATATCGCAGTAATGTTGGGCAAAAATGTAGACCAACCGCGTAATCTTGCAAAGTCTGTAACTGTGGAATAAGCTTTTTCTCAAAAATATTGCATTTACATTAAATGAAGTGCCTAAAGGACCAAAAACTATGAAATAATAGTTTTTGGCCTTTTTTTTTAAAAGAATATCTCAAATTAAATAATAGTTTCTTGTTGAATTATACTATGCATGCATAATTTTAATAAAAAAAACAATTCAAAGTATCATTTTATTATTTATATTGCTCACCAAATTAACTAATTCCCTAAAATGAAAACAATTCTTAAGATTATGATGCTGTTAAGTGTTGCGCTAACATATTCGCAAACAACAGTAACCGGAAAAGTGACAGATGCAAGTGGACAACCCCTACCAGGTGCTAATGTCATTGTTGTAGGCACAAGTACTGGGACAATATCAGACTTTGATGGAAACTACACTTTGAACACCCCTCAAACCCCACCATTTTCACTTCAAGCGAGTAGTGTTGGTTTTGAAACTTCGACAAAAGAAGTGACATCAACAAATCAAACTATTGACTTCAAACTAAGTGAGGGCACTTCATTGGACGAAGTGGTAATTTCAGCGTCAAGAACGCCAGAGCGTGTTTTTGAATCGCCAGTTACCGTTGAAAGATTTGGTCTTAAGGAAATAAAAAATACCGCTTCCGCTGGGTTTTATGACGGATTGGAAAACTTAAAAGGGGTTGACGTCAACACCAATAGTTTAACATTTAAATCTATTAACACCAGAGGATTTGCAACCTTTGCCAATACGCGTTTTATGCAGTTGGTGGACGGGATGGACAACTCAACACCTGCGCTAAACTTTCCAATTGGAAACTTAGTAGGTATGAATGAAACTGATGTCATGAGCGTTGAAATTCTTCCAGGCGCAGCATCTGCACTATATGGCGCCAACGCCTTTAACGGAATTCTTTTTATGCGTAGTAAAAATCCTTTTGATTTTCAAGGTATTAGTGGCTACCACAAACAAGGCATTACGTCTCAAGACGCTGGTGGAGATAACACCTATAGAGACTCAGGCTTGAGAATGGCTTATAAATTCAGTGACTATTTTGCTGCCAAAGTAAATTTTGGGTGGTTAAAGGGTACGGATTGGGTTGCAGACAACTACCAAGGCAAACCAGGAACTGGCGATACCCGAGCGAGTATAAATTATGATGGGTACAATATATATGGAGATGAAGTAGCTACAAATATTAGAGCTGCATCTGGTGGCTTAGGCATTATTCCTGATGTTGTAGTAAGTAGAACAGGTTATGAAGAACGTGACCTAACAAACTATAATGCTGAAAGTGTTAAGGCTGACTGGGGACTGTATTTCCGTCCATGGGCCAATGATTTTGAAATACAGTATGTGGGGAAAGTAGGTTCTGGTTCTACCATTTACCAAGGCACCAACAGGTATGCTTTAAATGGTTTTACACAGCAACAGCATAAAATTGAAATAAAAAACGACAACTTTTTTGTAAGAGGCTATGTTGTGGCAGATAAAGCTGGAGACTCATATGATATGGTGTTTACTGGAATCAATATTAATAGAGCATGGAAACCAGATCAACAATGGTTTGGACAATACATTCAAACCTATGCAGGTGCCACTCTTAGTGGCGCAACCGACGCTCAAGCGCACGCAGCAGCAAGAGCCGTGGCAGAAACTGGACGATTGGAGCCAGGAACTCCAGGTTTTCAATCTGCTTTTGATAGAATCACCAACGATCCTGATTTTACCTCAGGTTCAAAATTCCAAGATGCCTCTAAATACTACCATGCAGATGCTAATTATAATTTTAGCCATTTATGGGACGTTGTCGATGTTCAAGTTGGTGGTTCTTACAGACAATACAGCTTAAATTCTTCTGGTACCATTTATACAGATTACGATGGACCTATTGATTATTCAGAATACGGTGTTTACACACAGTTACAAAAGGAGTTTGATCTTGGTGCAGAAATGAAATTAAAATTGACAGGATCTGCACGTTATGACAAATCTGAATTTTTTGATGGCTTCGTTTCTCCAAGAATTTCCGCAGGTTTCACCGTCAATGAAAACCACAATATCAGAGCTTCTGTACAAACAGGCTTTAGAAACCCTACCACACAAGATTTATTTATTGGGCTTGATGCTGGTAGAGCAATTCTAGTTGGATCAGCACCAGCTAATTTAGACAGGTATGTAAGAAATTATCCGGTAAGTGCTGCTGGCCAACTTGGCTTTGGACAACCTGCCCAGATCTCTCAAGCAGGAGGTAGTGCTTATACAAACTCCTATTTGGCATCTTCTGTTCAAGCTTTTGCCCAATCTGAAAATCCTGCCGATTTAGTAATTGGAAATTCAGCCCTTGTAACTCCTGAAAAAATCACCTCGGCAGAAGTTGGCTATAGAGGTAAGCTCAATACGGTAGTTATTGACATGAGTGTTTACTACAATAAATACAAGGATTTTATTTCAGGTGAAGTGGTACTTGCTCCTTTATATGGTACCGTTGGTGACAACGGACTATCTGTAGCTGCAATAGCTAATGGCGATTTCAAGACCTATCAAACCTATACCAATTCTGAAGCAGATGTTAACTCATACGGAGGCTCAATAGGCTTATCTACAAAAGTTTTCGGAAACTTTGATTTAGGTGGAAGTTATACCTACACGAAACAAGATTTTGACCAGGCAGCATTCCCTGATTTCAGGACAAGTTTCAACACACCTACGCATAAGGCTAAAATAAACTTTGGCAATACTGATTTGTTCAAAAACTTCGGCTTCAATGCAGCTTGGAGATGGAATGACAACTACTTTTGGCAAGCAACGTTTGGTGATGGTAACATTCCAGCGTATCACACGCTTGATGCACAGATTAACTATACAGTGCCTTCATTAAAATCAATCTTTAAAGCAGGCGCTACCAATCTTTTAGGTGAAGAGTATTTTACAGCTATTGGAACAGGTTCTATTGGTTCAATGTATTACGTATCTTGGACAATCAATAACTTATAAAATAAAAATTTACGATGAAAAATATAAAATATTTATTGCTGTCTTCAATTTTGGTTGTTTTTACAGCGTGTAGTGAGGACGAGTATGATTACAACCCCACTCCTGAACCTTTGCCTGAACTGACCGCTGGATCAGCAGATTTCACAACCTATGTATCTGTAGGAAATTCATTGACCTCCGGTTTTACGGATAATGCACTTTTTATTGCGGGTCAAAAAAGCTCCTTTCCAAATATTTTGGCACAAAAGTTTGCTTTAGTCGGTGGAGGTGATTTTACATTACCCTTAATGAATGATAACGTAGGAGGCTTTCTATTTGGAGGAAATGCAAATCCGAGTTTTGGACCACGGCTTTATTTAGATCTTACAACAACCCCAAGACCTACACCTACACCATTACCTGCAATGTCTACTACAGAAGTTTTTGGACCAACCTTAGGGCCTAAGAACAATATGGGAATTCCGGGTGCAAAAAGCTATCATTTACTTTTTGATGGTTATGGAAACCCTATAAATTTAGCGACTGCAACTGCAAATCCTTATTTTATAAGAATGGCTTCAACACCATCTGCAACCGTATTAGGCGACGCCATGTCCCAATCCCCAACATTTTTTTCTTTATGGATTGGTAACAACGATGTTTTAGGGTATGCACTTACCGGCGGTGATGGTACAAATCCTATAACACCTCTTGATGGACCTCAAGGTGTTGGTTTTGCACAAACTTATGGCGCTATTGTAGCAACATTGACTTCTGCCGGCGCACAGGGTGTGGTTGCTAACATCCCATCTGTGACTACTATTCCACATTTTACGACAGTACCGTACAATCCTGTACCTCTAGATGCTGCAACAGCAACTGCATTAAATCAAGGGTATGCGCAATATAATGGCGGACTTCAATTAGCCTTAAACGCTTTAAATGGAACTGGTCTGTTCACGGCTGCAGAGGTTGCAAAAAGAACTATAAACTTTTCTGCTGGACCTGCAAATGCGCTCGTTATTATTGATGAAACCTTGACAGATTTAGGTGCTATTAATCCTGCTTTTGCTGGAATCCCGAAATATAGACAAGCTACTGAAGACGATTTATTCGTATTACCGTTGTCATCATTAATTCCTCAAGGCTATGGTACTCAAATTCCATTGGCAGACAAATGGGTATTATTACCAAGTGAACAGGCAGAGATAGCCACTGCCACAACTGCCTTCAATAACGTGATTTCTACCACTGCTTCTCAAGCCGGTTTAGCGTTTGTTGATGCCAACGCATTATTGAACCAATTGTCAAATGGAGGTGTCTCAACTGGAGATTTCATCTTAAGGTCCAATTTAGTGCAAGGTGGTGCTTTTGGGTTGGACGGTGTCCATCCTACATCAAGAGGATATGCACTTATCGCGAATATGTTCATGCGCGCCATAGATACGACTTACGGTTCAAACTTTGAAGCCTCAGGAAATTTTGCTGACGCAGGAAACTATCCAACAAATTATGGTAAAGAGTTCAGATAATTGATACTAAAAATTAACTATTAAAACACCTTTCGAAAAAAGGTGTTTTTTTATACTCAAAAAAGCGCATAAAAAGCACTTTATAATTAGTTAAAAAACTATATCTTTGCAGCGCGAAAAACGCAGTATTCCACTTGATTGGGTAAGCGTATATTTCGTGTTAAATTTCAATTCAACATTAAACATATAAGTAATGTCAAAAGTTACAGGTAAAGTTGCACAAATCGTTGGTCCAGTAATCGACGTAGCCTTTCAAGCGGGTTCAAGCCTTCCAAAAATCTATGATTCTTTAGAAATTCAAAGACCTGACGGTTCTTTATTGGTACTAGAAGTCCAATCGCACATTGGTCAGGACATGGTACGTACCATCGCCATGGATTCTTCTGACGGTCTCAGCAGAGGTACTGAAGTTGTGGCAACGGGCTCCCCTATTCAAATGCCAATTGGCGAAGATGTTTATGGACGTTTGTTTAATGTAATTGGAGATGCTATTGATGGATTGGGCAATTTGCCTAAGGCTGGTGATGCTGGCTTACCTATCCACAGACAAGCACCAAAATTTGAAGATCTATCAACTTCTACAGAAGTTTTATTCACAGGTATCAAAGTAATCGATTTGATTGAGCCTTATGCAAAAGGTGGTAAAATTGGTTTATTTGGTGGTGCCGGTGTCGGTAAAACAGTATTGATTCAGGAGTTGATCAACAATATTGCAAAAGGTCATGGTGGACTTTCAGTATTTGCTGGAGTTGGAGAAAGAACTCGTGAAGGAAATGACCTTTTGAGAGAGATGTTAGAGTCAGGCATTATCAAGTATGGTGATGACTTTATGCACTCTATGGAAGAAGGCGGCTGGGATTTATCAAAAGTTGATATGTCTGTAATGAAGGAATCAAAAGCAACCTTCGTTTTTGGACAAATGAATGAACCTCCTGGGGCTCGTGCTCGTGTGGCATTATCTGGTTTGACTATTGCGGAATATTTCCGTGATGGTGCTGGTGAAGCTCAAGGTAAAGACGTATTATTCTTTGTTGATAATATTTTCCGTTTTACACAAGCTGGTTCTGAGGTATCTGCGTTATTAGGGCGTATGCCTTCCGCGGTAGGTTACCAACCAACATTGGCTACTGAGATGGGCGCCATGCAAGAACGTATCACGTCCACAAAAAGAGGCTCCATTACATCTGTACAAGCGGTCTACGTACCTGCGGATGATTTAACAGATCCTGCACCTGCTACAACCTTTGCCCACTTAGATGCGACAACGGTATTGTCTCGTAAAATTGCTGAGCTAGGTATTTATCCTGCTGTAGATCCTTTAGATTCTACATCACGGATTTTATCTGCAGATATTTTAGGCAATGAGCATTACAACTGTGCTACTAGTGTAAAAGAATTGTTACAACGCTATAAAGAATTACAAGATATTATTGCCATCTTAGGGATGGAGGAATTATCTGAAGATGATAAATTAGCGGTGAATAGAGCAAGACGTGTACAACGTTTCCTGTCACAACCATTCCATGTTGCTGAGCAATTTACCGGGATTCCTGGAACATTAGTGGACATTAAAGAAACCATCAAAGGATTCAATATGATTATGGATGGTGAATTAGATCACTTGCCAGAAGCAGCTTTCAACCTTAAAGGAACCATTGAAGAAGCGATTGAGTCTGGAGAGAAAATGTTGGCTGAAGCCTAATCAAGCAGAGCTTGATAAATTATAAAACAGTAAACTCCAAATTCCAATATTTAAGTCATTGGAATTTGGGATTTAATAATTGATATTTTTAGAACTATGTATTTAGAAATCGTATCCCCAGAAGCATCACTTGTAAGTGGTAACGTCATAAGTGTTACTGTACCGGGTATAGAGGGAGAGTTCCAAATGTTGAATAACCATGCCGCCATCGTTTCTATGCTTGGTGAAGGGAAAGTGAAATTTAAGGGTGATGCAAAAATTGCGGCGGCTCACAAAAAGAACTTTACACAAGAAGATGGCCAATGGGTGTTAAAGATCACTAGCGGTACGGTAGAAATGAATGATAATAATGTTATTGTATTGGTAGACTAACTAAGACACACATTTTAATATAAAAA
>NZ_LZRN01000067.1 GCF_001678675.1 Gelidibacter algens | reverse complement strand
ACCTGTGAGTTTATCTTAAACACTATTTTTTTGAGTAATAGTAAGATGCACCAACCTTAGTTACATTCCACAAAATTACAATTGTGTTTTACATCTTATTTTTTGTAAAATCAAACTATGTGAAATTTAAAATGAATATTTAGAGGGCGTTGAAAAGCGGTAACAAATGCTACTTTCTTTATCCTAATCACAAATGTGTATCTGTAAAATATGCAACTTTTTCTGTCTACTTTGTAAAAAGCGGGCTCCACATGTATCATACCTTAGTGCTTGTTTAATTATTCCAAATATTGAAGACCCTGTCAGAAAAAAAGAAGGTCAATCAAAATAAAATAAAACACACACCACAACATCTGAAAATAGAAAAACTAGTGGCATTATAGCCTTATTATCAGATTAAAGAGAAGCAATCACTTAAGAATTGAAAAGCTGTAAAAATCGTACACATTAATTTTTACCAATAAAATATTATGTAATTTTTAACAGGGTCGTTTCTGGCATTGGATGGCCGCTAAAGAGTTTTAAGCCGTATATATTAAAAATATTTTTGTTCAACCCTCATAAAAAACAACAGTATGTACCAATCAACACCAACACTGAATAGTATCAAGACATCAACATATGGTCCTCGCCCCATTACCATTGCCAATTCAACCTCAGAAAAATCTATTGAGGTTTCTGAAGTAGAATTTCACGCTAATTTATCACAATATAAAAGACTAAAATCACCTAAAAATGGGTTGTTGATCATCTTCAATTTAAAGGATGGCATCAATTACCGTTCACTTTCAACTGGAAAAGAACATCTTTTGGGAAGCTTCCAAAGTATTATGGTGACCAAGAATCAAGATATTGATTTGATGTTCCAAAAAGAAAGCAATTGTCATTTTTGCCTCATCACTGTGGCTAAATTAGAAAATTTGGGAAATTTCAAAGCTGATTTTTTACATGCTAATTTTCAGTCACCTAGCAGCGATCATTGTTGGTATACAGGAATCCCCAATATCAAACTTTCTGACTTTATATATGACCTGATGAATCTTAATAGCTCTTTTTCTGAAAATGAGCATCTTCTTTTAGGATATACCAATATTATTATTGGTTCAAAATTGGCGGAGTTTAATCATTATATTAATGATCCTAAAAAACAGGTAGATTTAAGAAATGACGAAATTGATCGTATTCACCAATGCATTCAGTTTATTAAAGAAAATTATGCACAACAACTTGATGTAGATATGTTATGTTCAAAATCTTCTTTGTCACCTCAAAAACTTCAAACAGGCTTTAGAGAGTTCTATGGTAATACGGTGAATTCATATATCAAAAACTTCCGACTTCAAAAAGCTGAGGAATTAATGAGGACTACAGAGTTGAATGTTTCTCAAATTGTCTATTCTATAGGTCTCACCAGTAGAAGTTATTTTTCCAAAATTTTTAAAGAAAAATATGAATTGTCTCCAAATGACTACATTAAGAAATTTAAATATCAAGTTGCATAAAAATTATTGTCCATTAAAATTAAACTCCAGTCTGAATAGGTCTGGTAGTTTTTTTATGTCAAACTCCAAAGTTGTGATAATGTATTAACAAATCACGGGATGAATTATTTGTTTTTCGATCAAGCCAATCAGCTTTTTAAAAATAATCACTTCAGCATCAATCTCTTAAAAGGTGCGTTTGTTTTTTGGCACATTGTTTGTATTCCTAGAAACATATAAAAAACAAACACTCATGAAAAAATTAGCTCTACTTCTTACTGCAGTGTTCCTTATCGGGACCTCGGTAAACGCAAAAATTACCAACATTGCTAAAGACCGTTCATACAATAAGGGCTACTCTAAGGGGTACGGTAATTCCTTTATTTTCACCGAAGGTGGTATTGAGTTTTCTGTATTCCCTGATGGGCAGTTTGACTTTTATGCTCCAAACTACGGTCCAGAAGCCAACGTTTCAATTAACACTCCTAATGTTTCATTCAGTTTAAACACAGGTTATGATTATAGCCCGTACGTACAATATGACGATTATGGTGCCATTGTGCAGATTGAAAATATTCCAATTTATTACGATTATTATGGACGAATCATCCAAGCAGGTAATGTTAACATACACTACAATAGCTATGGCCGTGTGAACCGTGTTGGCGGTTTATATGTTTACTATGATCGTCACCAAAGATTCACGCACTACTCTGGTTACATTAACGTGTATAACCGTGTGTATGTCAACAGACCTTGGCACCGCTATTACGCAATACCAGCGCGTGACTATTGTGTGGTTTATGCCAGACCCTACAGGCAATATTACAATCCTGTAAGACACCATTACTATAGACCTTATTATAGTAATTATAGAGAACCTTTAAGGTTTACGCCACGACGTCAAAGTGCAATCAGTTCAGGCAGAAGAAATGCCGTTGCAACCAACTCCCGCGTCAGTGACCGTTACCGTCAGGAAGCTTCTCCGCGCAGAAGTACTTCTACAAGTACACGAAGTAATGCGAGAACTACGGGTACTGCAACACGAGGTACGGATACAAAAAGAAGCGCTGAACATTCAAGCGTTAACCGTAGCTCCTCAAGAAACGTGAATAGAGAAGCTACTGGAGGAACGGTAAGACAGAATTCATCAGAACGTTCTGTACAAACTACGAGAGGTAATAGGCGTACATCCAATGGGAATATTTCAAGATCATCAGATAGAAACGTTAAGGATCAAGGTAGAAATATAACCAGCAGCACGAGAAGTCAGATTACAAAATCTGCGCCGTCAAGCAACACTACCCGTTCTGGAAACGTCAATAAAAATTCGGTTCAACGAAAACCGAATACTACCCCATCTCGTACATATAACAGCGAGCGAAGTACCAATAGAAATGCTAGTGCAACGCGAAACAACACGAGATCAAGCACCCAAGGGAACAGAGAAGCATCGGCATCAAGGTCTAGATCTACACAAAGTAGAGGAAATTAATAAATTTATAATTTTTGGTTGGTTAGTTTGGAATGTCCTGCAAGTAAAGACCGTTGCAAGGTAAAAACTTTATAAATTAGCAATTAAAACAAGGTTAATTATTTGTTATTCAGATAGTTAATTCTTATTTTTACTACATGAAATTACAGAAACAGCCCACTTTAGCAGACACAATTTGTGATTTGCGAGCAAGAAAGATAAAGACAACGTTTTTCACTCAAATAAACGAGCTAATCGATTGGTATAGCATCGAAAAATTAATAGATGCCGATTATTCCAAAGGAAAAAGTGTTGTGGGCAAGCCTTCCTATAGCGGTCTGTTATTATTTAAAATGTGTCTTTTGCAAAGTTGGTATGGATTGAGTGATTATGAAGTAGAAGATCGATTGAATGACAGTATCTCATTCAGCTATTTTTGCGGGATGCACATAGATGAGGTTGCCCCAGACCATAGCACCTTGAGTAGATTTAGGACGGCATTGACAAAAACCAAAACCTTTGAGAAGCTCTTCGGTTCTATCAATGCACAATTGGAGGCCCACAAGATAATTGTCAAAAAAGGGATCATAGTCGATGCAAGTGTTATAGAAACACCGCTCCGCCCAAAAGGAAAGACAAATCACGAGGTGACCGAAGATCGCAGCGAAGAAGAAATAGCAGTAAAAAAGGAGTATGCTCAAAGTGTGGATAAAGATGGTACTTGGCTAAAGAAAAGAGGAAAATATCACTTTGGTTTTAAAAAACATCACGTTACAGATGATGAAGGACTTGTGTTGGGCGTATTGACTACTACTGGAAGTAAAAATGAGATTGCCAATTTAGAAGAAGTACTGGAAACAGTGAACATAGATCTACCAAAGGACATCCCATTAAAAGCCGATAAAGGCTATCAATCAAGGAAAAATGCGGAAATATTAAAAAAACGGAATCTAAAGAACCATATTCTAAAAAAAGCTTACAAAAACAAGCCGTTGACCAATTGGGAAAAGAAATTCAATAAACTAATAGGTAAAACCAGATTCAAGGTAGAGCGCACTTTTGGAGGAATAAAAAGGTGGTTTAATGGAGGATTGGCAAGGTATCGAGGGATGGCAAAAATGCATACTCAAAACCTGATGGAAGCAATATGCTATAATTTGTATCGAAGTCCTGGGATAATTGCGTCCAATTGTAAAAATTAAGAGAAAAACATCAAGAAATGACCAACAAAGACAATAAATAGAGCAAAAAACTACATTTTTAGACAAAAACTAAACAGAAATCCATCTAAATAATGGATGTAAGTAAATTGTTGAATTTTGCAACGGTCTTAAGTAGTATGCCCCAAAGCACCTTGTAGGATTTTCCTTTTAATATAGAGTCGCTAAAAAACTTTCTGAAAGCACATCTAAAGAACAAAGATTGCTAAAGTACCTAAAAATCAATTGGCAACTAAAAACCGCCTTCTACTTTACTCTCAAATATTTTCGTATGAGCGCGTTGATATCCTCTGAAACCTTCATCTTAAATATGATAAGTACATAGATTAACGTAATCAAGGCCGATTTTAGAGCAATATTTACCACCGGATAAAATGGAAACTCCCAAAAGTAGAATAGTACAACCATCAACAAGAGCAGTAGCCCAACTTTTCCCGTATCTATCGTGAAAGGCATCATATTAAATTTGCGTTTTACAAAATAGATTTTAATTGTGTTATATACCGCGACCGCTAAAAACGTTGCAAATGCTGATCCGTTTATTCCAAACATCGGGATGAAGATCATATTCAACACCACGGTTAGAAGGGTTAAAATAACTCCAAAAAGCAGCACGACCCTATAATAATCGCTGTTGAACAAAACTACATTGTTACAGGCCATCAAACAATCATAAAGCTTTGCCATACTCACCAAGAATACTACGATTAGTCCGCCGCTAAATTGTGGCGGAATCGTATCATAAAGTGAATTGATATTCAACACAATCAATAAAAAAATAAGTCCGCCAATAATGAATAAGGTTTGTGAACTCCTCACATATAAATCTTCCAAGGCTACTTTGTTCTTCGCATTGAGGTATTGTGCTGTTAACGGTTGTAATATCTGTTGCATAGCCCGTGAAGGCACCGCGATAACTGTTGCTATATAAATGGCAACGCCGTAATAGGCAACTTTTTCGATAGGAATATACATCCCTAACATAAAACTATCAATATCCAAAATCACAGTCGCGATAGACCCTGCAATGATAATCAGGAAGGTATATTTTAATATGGCGCTCAATTTGTCAATCCTGCTGAATTTAAAAACTGGCAACCGGACGCTAAAGGCATAGAACATCATGATAACCATCCGAAACGCATATACGCCAATTACTCCCGCAATAAAGGTATCTACTGAAATCCATTCAAAATAGACGCAAAATAACAAGATCATAATACCTACACGATGGAAAACTTCTTTTAAGAAATTCCCAAAAACGGTCTGCATCTGTGTCTTTGACCACGCAAAAAACACCTCAAAATACGCCATGACAATGGCAGCCAAATAGATATACCATACATAATCACCAATAATATGATTCTTTTGTGACAGTAAATTTGCAATATTATCATAAACGATCGCACCAATCAATCCTGTAGGAATGATGAGTAGCAAGGGCAAAAATAACATGAGCGTCAAGAAGCTATTGAGGGAATTTTTGGTTTTAAACGTGGAATAGAACTTAACCATAGTATTGTGTGCGCCAAAAGCCATCAAAGGCATCATGATACTGGCGGTAGACAACATAAAGGAAATCAAACCGTAATGCACGTCAGAAATAAAGAACACGTACAAATACAACGTATTCAAAGCGCCTATGGCAAACCCGAAGTAGGTGGTGATGGTATTCTTAAAAGATTGGCTGGTGACTATTCCCATAGAGGTTTAAAACTCGAAGATAAGAATTTTGCGCTGTAAGGCAAGTCTCAGATCAGTTCGGCTAATTTTTTCGTTAATGCTTTTCTGCTGAACTGCTGCAAACCTATAGGATTTGTAGTTAAGGATGAATTTTGAAATGCTTTAAAACAAGATAGAAGATAGTCCTTTAACTCCGCTTCAGCATCATAGTAGAAATAACGACCGGTATTTGTGGATTTAATTATGCGTTCTACATCTGAATCTTTTGGTCCTACTGAAATGATAGGTGTTTCAGCAACCATATACTCAAATAACTTTCCGGGGATAATAGCTTTGGTATCTTCTGAATCAATTTCAATCAACAACAAGAGCTGCGACTTTCTCTGATAGGTCATCGCTTCACTATGATTGACATAGCCTACGATATCTATATTTTTTTTGGGAATAAACTGATGGATGACATTAAGGACATCGTCACTGACCACACCAACTAATATCAACACAAACTCTTTCTTGAAATCTTCATGTGCATTGATAAGTTCACCTAAAACTTTCCATAATACTTTAGGATTGCGTTCAGACAATAAAGATCCAATATGCGATAAAGAGAAGTTGGTGTCTTTATTTAAATCTTGAAGTTGCCGGTAGTCGTAACCGTTTGTAATTACCGTAACGGGCTGCTCAGATTTGGTCACAAATTCTTTTTTGGTATTTTCACTGGTCACGATGATATGATCCGCGGTGGTGAGAACTTGTCTCTCCATACGCTCATGCTCTTGGGCAGCACTCGCACTAAGTTTTAACTTTTTATGATAGCCTATCGTGGTCCATGGATCCCTGAAATCAGCAATCCATCGTATTCCCAATTGTGCCTTTAATTGCAAACCAATTAAATGAAGACTATGAGGCGGTCCTGTCGTAATCACAATGTCTATATGCTCCTTTTGAATAAATTCAGAAAGATAGTTGACCGACGGTTTTACCCAAGCTTTCCGAGCATCAGGAATAAAATAATTCCCGCGAACATACAACATCAGTTGCTGCATAAGACTTTGCTTTTTTTCTTTTGGAATAACCCCAGAGCTGATCGTTTGGGACGATTTTTTTGATAAGAATTCGGCTAGTTTGTAAGGCTCTGTAATCGGTTGCTTAAGAATGGTGACTTCTTTGGGAATCTCATCCAAGAGTGTTTGATCCAAAATAGGATAACTCGGATTTTCAGGGATATAAACTATCGGGTGGATGCCGTAATCAGGAAGGTATTTTACAAATTTTAACCAGCGCTGTACCCCAGGGCCTCCTGCAGGTGGCCAATAGTAGGTAATAATGAGTACGCTTTTCCCGCTTTGTCCTTCGGACGTCTCTCCCAATGGGAGCGTATCATCTTCTGGTGTCATTTCTTTTGATTTGATAGAGGAATCCAGCCAAAATCAATAACCCAAGTAAAATACTGCTTGCCAGAGCAATGGTGCTTCCGGTTTCAATAACCTGCGGCTCAAATTTAAACTCGATAGTATGTTGGCCTTTCGGAATTGGCATACCTCTCAATACGTAATTGACACGGTAATGGGGTTGTAAAGTGCCATCTATATAAGCATTCCAACCATCCACATAATAGATTTCAGAAAATACTGCAAATCCATCATCAGTGTTAGTGGAGTTGTATTTTATATAATTTGGTCTATATTCTAAAACATTGATTGTTGCCGTAGAATCAGTCTTGAATCTTGCCGCAGACAAGTCTTGCGTCGATACTGCTTTTATTTTGGTGTTTAAACTATCTAAGGCAATCATTTCCTCATTGGTTGAATCCAGCTTTTCCAATTCTGAAATGAACCAAGCATTGCCATTGGCGTCTGTATTTTCATAGGGGAAAACACCGCCTTTCTCATCATCCGCAATAATGTATTTGGTATTGAGCATGTTCAATACATTCATATTATTTTTGGCGATATGAAAATCAAAAAGCTCATTATAACGACCTAATTTTGCCGCATGATAACCACTCAGCGAATTGTGGAAATAAGAAGCTCTTGCCGCACTAGAGGCCACATCAAACACCCTAAAGTGTCCATCGTCTTTCATGATTTCCAAATCGGCAGCATTAGCCTGATACGGTTTGCTCACCTGTAGTGAAGGCACAAAGTTTTCACTGTTGACATAGCGTCTGTTCACGTTTACCAAATCAAAAAGAATCAATACCGCAAATACAATTACAAGAGCATTTTGAGAGAGTTTCTTCTTTAAAAACAGCCAAATAGTGCCTGCAGAAAGTATCACGAGAATTAATGTACGCAACGTATCTGTTGTAAACATTGCTTTTCTATCTGCCTTCAGAGCATCTACAAAACTTTGTCCATATTCGCCATAGGCCTGTCTGTAATAACCATCATTTGCACCAACAAAATCAAAAGAGCCCTTAAATATTAAAAATAACATGGCAATCCCTCCTGATATGCCTACAGCCATTTTTAATGCTTTCAGTTTTTCCTCATTCTTTTCAAAATCGTTGAACAAGCGTACCAAACCAAAAATAGCCAACACAGGAATACAAAGTTCCAAGACCACTTGAATGGAACTTACCGCCCGAAATTTATTGTACATGGGCACGTAATCGATAAAGAAATCGGTTAAAAAACCTAAATTCTTTCCGTAAGATAATAGTAAAGACATGATAGTAGCACCCACGAGCCACCATTTCAAACGGCCTTTAACAACAAAAAGTGCAAAAACAAAAAGGAAAAGCACTACGGCACCAATGTAAGCCGGAGCCTCCACAATAGGTTGATCTCCCCAATAAGTGGGCGAGCGTTTCACTTCTCGCAAGGCCTCCACAGGACTGGCACCAACACTGGTATAAAATTTATACATTTCTGAATCCTTACCTACATCTTCTCCATTACCACCACCTAGCAGACGTGGAATAAAAAGGTTGAAAGTTTCCAAAAAGCCGTAACTATATTCGGTGATATATTCTTTATCTAAACCCGTGGTGACATCCTTAGGAGTCCCATCAGTATTAATTGTCAATTCGCTCTTACCACGTGTACTTTCTTTGACATACTCTTGAGTAGCCATGATATTGGTCGCATTTAGTCCTATAGCTAAAATGACTGCAAAAAACATAATGCCAACCGATTTAAAAAAATGCGGTAGGATTTTCTTTTTATACGCATCAACTAGATAGGCGCCTCCCAATATCAAAACCAGCAACAATAAATAATAAGTCATCTGGTAATGATTGGCACTCAACTCTAGTGCCATTGCGACTGTGGTCACTAAAAATCCGAAAACGTATTTCTTCTGAAAAACTAATAGAATTCCACTCAAAACCAGCGGCATATATGCAATGGCATGAGCCTTACTATTATGTCCAACGCCTAAAATAATAATAAGATATGTGGAAAACCCGAAAGCTAAAGCGCCTAAAGCGGCCAATTTAAAATCGACTTTTAGTGTTAGCAATAAAATGTAGAAACCTATAAAATAAAGAAAAAGATAATCTGCAGGTCTTGGCAGAAAACGCAAAACAGAATCTAATTTTTTAATATAGTTGTGGGGATACTTTGCTCCTAATTGATAGGTTGGCATGCCTCCAAAAGCACTATTTGTCCAATAGGTCTCCTCACCTGTTGCGGCTCTGAAATCAGTTTGCTGTTTAGACATCCCAATATACTGCATGATGTCACTTTGGAAAATTTGCTTACCACTCAAAACCGGACTAAAATAAGCCAGTGAAAGTGCTATAAAACCAATAATAATTAGGAGATGTGGAAGGAACCTTTTTAGTGACAAAGCCATGAAGTATTGCGATTGTTTGATTGCGGGAAATTAATCAATTTCTTCGTAATCGATGTACTCCCCTACTTTTTTATCAGAAGTTTGGCGTTGCTGTGGTATTTTGTCAATCACTGTTTCACCATCCTTTGGACGATTCTTATCCTGTTGCTGTTGTTGCTGTTGCTGAAATTGGCCACCAAAGCGTTCCTGCATTTTTTTGGACATATACCGCACAAAATAGGGAGCGAAAAGTCTCATAAGAATCTTTACGCCATAATAGACCAATAAAATAATCAAAATGGTTCTTAAAAAACCTGTAAAGGAAGCCATTTGCATGATGAAAATGAATTTTTCCCAAAAGTACGATTCTTCACAATTAAAAGTTGTTTTAATTACTTAAAAAAAATATAAAATATCCTTTTTTGAAATCTTGTAATCATCAACAACAATTCACTGGCATTACTTTCTCTACTTTTTTCAATCGATTAAAATCAATTCAAAATCAAAAAAAATATGTAGTTTTGAGCCTAATCGAGAAGAAAATGAAACCTATCAAATTTTCCGTATTATTTTTAATTTTCACCTTTACAAATTTCGCATTTAGTCAATATACTGAAGTCATCAATTCCAACCGCCCAGGAGTCTCTCAAAGTGCATTTGCTGTGGGAACAAACGTTATTCAATTTGAAGTAGGGCCTTATATAGTGAAAGAAGAACATTCGCTTTTAAAATATGATGTTTCTGGTTTTGGGGTTGATTTTGCAGCACGTTACGGTTTACTCTTTGAAGAACTTGAGCTCAACGTACAAGGCACCTATCAAAACGACACTAAAACACTAAACTCCTCGAGCATTCCTTCAGAAACAGATCGGTCCAATTTTAAAAACTTGACTGTTGGCGCTAAATATATGGTTTATGATCCTTACAGAAATGCAGCGGGAGAAAAACCAAACTTATACAGTTGGAAAGCTAACCGTCAGTTTAAATGGAAATCTCTAATTCCGGCTGTGGCCATTTATGCTGGTGCCAATTTTGACACAAAAGACAATTCTTATACCGCACCGGGTATTGAAGGTTTCAGTCCAAAAGTAGCCGTTATATCGCAAAATAACTTCACAGGAGGTTGGGTGTTTGTCATCAATTTAATTAAGGACAGAATTGGAACAGATTATTCTGATTTTCAATACATCTTAACGCTAACCCACTCTTTCGATCCTAAGTGGGTAGTTTTTGGAGAAGCACAAGGAATTGAAAGTGATTTTTATGCCGATAATTTGTTTCGTTTTGGAGGCGCTTACCTGTGGAGCAAAAACTTCCAACTGGATACCGCTTTAACTTTTAATACAAAAGACACACCCTCTGTCTTTGGGGTGAATTTCGGAATGTCCTACCGTTTAGATTTTCATCAAGATAAAGAGATTGACAATGGAAATTCTGCCAAAGACGAATTGAGACGCCAAGAACGAAGAATCCAAAAGAAAAAAGAAACCGATTTCGACAAGGACGGCAATTTATAAGACCACTTTATGATTATAATTAAACAAGTAAACTCCCCAAAGGATTTAAAGGCATTTGTGACATTTCCCTTTAACCTTTATAAAGACTCAACAAAGTGGGTGCCTCCAATTATCAAACAAGAAATGGAAACTTTTGATAAGAAGAAAAATCCAATCTTCAATGATGCTGAGGCAACCTTTTTCTTGGCCTATAAAAATAACGAAATTGTAGGTAGAGTCGCCGCAATTATCAATTGGCTGGAAGTAAAGCAGCAGATGCAAAAGAAAATGCGATTTGGATGGTTTGATGTGATAGATGATGTAGAAGTCACTAAAGCACTTTTAGAGAAAGTCCATGAGATTGGCAAAGCAAATGATTTGGATTATGTTGAGGGTCCCGTAGGCTTTTCAAATCTCGATAAAGTAGGTTTGATGACCGAAGGTTATGAACATTTGGGCAATATGATTACTTGGTACAACTACCCTTATTATGTAGATCACTTTAAGGAATTGGGCTACGCAGACGAAAAACTTTATTCTGAAAGTCGCTTTCCATTTGCAAACGTCAAAACAGAATTTTTCCTTAAGGCTCAAGAACTGATCAAAAAGCGCTATGAACTTAAGGCTTTAGGTTTTACCAAAACGGAAGAAGTAATGCCTTATGTGGATAAAATGTTTGATCTTTTCAATCAGTCCTACGCATCTCTGTCTTCATTTGTCGCCATTACAGATATTCAAAAGGAATATTTTAAAAAGAAATTTATCAGCTTTGTCAATCCGGAATATATCAAATTTGTAGTGGATAAAAATGACGAACTAGTCGCTTTTGCCATTGTAATGCCTTCGTTTGCGAAAGCTTTACAGAAAACAAAAGGAAAACTATTTCCTTTTGGTTTTACACATATTCTTCATGCTAAAAAACACAGTAAAGATGTTGTTTTCTATTTGATTGGCATCCATCCTGAATATCAGAACAAAGGTGTGACTGCCGTTATTTTCAATGAATATTATAATGTATTTACAGAAAAGGGCATCCTCAACTGCATTAGGACACCTGAATTGGAAGATAATTTAGCCATTCATCAAATTTGGAAGCATTTCAAACCTGAGGTTTTTAAAAGGCGAAAGACTGTGAGGAAGGATATACGATAAACAAAATACCAAATTTAAAATCACAAATATCAAAGCTATTACGCAGAGTTACACAAAGTAGATTTTACTAAAGACTATAAATTACTACTACTAAAATTTGTAATTATTTAAGTGTTTAAAACAAAANAANAC
>NZ_LZRN01000066.1 GCF_001678675.1 Gelidibacter algens | reverse complement strand
TAAATCATAAGGCCTCATGTTTTTATTTTCGGTTTATTTAGAACCACACCCCACCATCCCACAATACGGCCTATCGTCTCTTGAATTTCAGAATTTCTATTCATAGATTTTATACCGCCCAATAGTGTTAACAACATCAGTAAAAAAGCAGTTAGATGCCATTTCAATCTGGCTTTCAATTTAGGGTTTTTATATTTTACACGCCAAATATACCATCCGTTTCGTAAAACCATCTTTCCATATTTAAAAGCATTTGGTCGACCATGAATTTCGTGATGGTGCTCACATCTTGCAGAGGTGTTTACATACAATGGACCTAGTTTTGATAATCGTAAACAATAATCTGCATCTTCATATAATCCATAACCTTCAAAATACGTAGAAAATGACAACGAATTGAATACAGATTTACGGTACGAAGCCACACCACCCATAAAGAGTTCTACAGGATATATTTTATTATTCGGCGGTAAAAAACCAATGGCTCTCATGTGAGAAAATGTAGGTAAGAAGGCTGGCGGCATATCAGGAGCTAGTCCTAAACTTCGTCTTATTTTAAAACGAGAAGGCTCTTTTCTCCGCCAACCATCAAAATAAAAATAATTTATATTTTTAGTATAGCTAGAAATTTCCCAAAACACTTCATTAGTAATATATCCGCCGACACCCAACGCTTTATGATGGATAGCGTAAGTGCTTAATAGATTCTTAAAATATAATTTATCTAAAGTGATATCATCATCTAAAAAACAAACGATATCTATAGTTTCCTCGACTTGAGATATCCCAAAATTACGTTGTTTGGTCAAACCTCTTTGATGATCATTAACTTGGTAATAAGTCAGATTCTTGAAACTATTTATTTCTAAACTTTGCTTCGTCTCACTATCAGTTGACCCATCAATAATTAAAATCTGATTTGGATAAAGCGATTGCTTTTTTACTGAATTCAATAAGTTCAGCAACGCTTTTGGACGCATATAGGTGCATATGATAAGTGAAAATTTCATATCAATTAAAAATGACGTTCTCCCAGATATAATAACCTTTTAGCATATTGCAAAGACTTTTGAAACTGTAATTGTTTATAAGGTAATTTCAATAAACGAACTAGAAATTCCTTTTTACCACCTTTAAAAAGATAAAGGAAAAAATGTTTATGACGCCATGCTTCCACTTGTTCTGGAGTAAAATGCTTTATTATTCCATAGGTGATGGTAGGACTAGGAACAGGTCTTGGCCATTTTACAGGTCTATCGAGTTCCCATGGTTGTGTCTTCCTTTTCTTTCCCATTAGCTTAGATTGAGAACCCCAAACGCGATAACCGCCTTGTTGCGGCTTAAGATGCAAGTTTGCTGAATAAGGATTATGCAATAAAACACCTCCAGCTTTTAGTATTCGTAAACCATAATCTGAATCTTCTCCATAACCCCCATCAAAATTAATATCATTTCCCTTAAGCCGATCAACCATTTCTTTCTTTACACAAGAGTTTGCATTACTAAATATAGATGAAACACCAACATGCCATCGCGCATCACCCAATTTTGCCAATCTGTTTTTTAAATCATTTAAATCTTGAGTCTCATGACTAGCCATAATATCCAATCCATTCGTGGCATCTGCTTTATAGGTTTGCAATAACTTAATGTGATTTTCTACAAAATCAGGCAAAACGCGAATATCATCATCTGCAAAAATGATATAATCGCCAATACACATATCTATAGCCTCGTTTCTTGCCTTACAACTACCTTTAGATGTTTGCCATTTTAAATTGATTTTAAAGTTAAAATTGTCTTCATTATAGTATTTAGGGTCCCGCTCCTCTTCGGGGGTAGCATCCACAATGATGGCTTCACATATAGGGTAAGTTTGGGCATTATAATCCTTTAAAAGTAATTCAGTATACCCTTGTCTCTTCATTGTTGGAATGATCAGACTTACTTTTGGGTGCCCTATTATTGGTTTTAATGGCCTACCCTTAATAACGGTAGTTTCATGCATTTTTATCGAACTGGATTTTTTAAAAGATTTATACTCATTAATAAATCTCAATAGTCCTTGACGCAAAAGCATATAATAACTATGGCGTTTCTTGAAATGTTTTTTAAAGAAAAGATAACGATTATCAGAAGTGATTTTTACGTTCTGATGTTCCTTCGGGAATAAACCTTTCACATACATAGGAATGCCGTGATTGTACCTAATAAAATTAAATCCAAAATCCAAACCTTGCATGATTTCACAAGAATAAGCTTTGTCAAAACCCGGTAATTGCTCCCAAACAGATTTTCGAATAACAAACGCTCTAGAGTTCACTCGCCAGTTAACAGCGCTGTTGACATTCTCAAAATCATTTAGAAACCACCAATACACAGCTGTTTGATAAATGAGTTCAGGAAAACAATTCCTAAATCCTTGATCTAAACTACTATGCCATAAATCCCCGGGACCATCAATCAATTTCTTAAAATTATCTACATCAGGATCACCAACATACAATAATATCTCCCCTTCTTCACTTGTCCATGTTTTAAATTTTGTCATCAACGCTAATCTTACTTTTATAAAATTCTATACTTTTTAAAACTACACTATTCTTTGAAAAATTTTCAATAACATGTTGCCTTCCTGATTTACCAAAACTCTTGGCCAATGTTCTATTTTCCAAAAGTTCAATTACTTTTTCAGAAAATAATTTATGGTCTTTTGGATCAATGGTATAGCCTGTAACGCCATTCAACATCAATTCATTGGCCCAACCAATATTTGAACTGATCAAAGGCTTTTCCATTGCCAGAGTCTCTAACCATGTCATTGGAAAAGCTTCAGCAAAACTCGGCAATAAAACAACCTCAGCTTTTGCAATATAGTTTTTAATTTCTCCATAGGGCACTTCTTCCAAATAGGTTAATCTTTTCTTTGCTTCCGGAGTCAAGAGCTCCTCAAAAAGTGATAAACTCGACGTGTTTTTAAAGATGTCCACCACGTCCTTACCAATTAACAAAAGAGAACACTGAGGTAACTTCACAACGACCCTATTAAAAATCTGAGCCAATTCCAAAACCCCTTTTTTTCTTTATAATAGTTCCAAAATACAATAGTTGTCCCTGATTAATATTTAAATTGAGAGGCTTAAACTCATCAATATCAATCCCATTGTGAATGGTACGAATCACTGTTTTTAGTCCAAAAATTTCTTTGGTGAGCTCTCCTGTGAAGGTGCTCACGGATACTATAGCATCCGCATTTTTAAGGGCTGTACGTTCTAAAAACCGATGCTTCCATTTTTGTTTCCTACCCTCCAAATGACAAAAATAGCCATCACTCCCATTCAGTCTTATAATTAGCGGAATATTAAATTTCATAAAAGCCGAAATCCCTGTCCAATCTGGAGCCTCAAGAAGTTTTATGCCTTGTTTATCAATATGTTTTTGGATAATCCGTTGGTGACGTTTACGTTCCAAATACCAGTTGAAAGCAAAATGTTTCTGTTTGGCAATACTCACCAAATGGATGCCTTCTTTATTAAAATCAGCATCTTTTTGTTGGCCTACAACAAACACAGTTACTTTAACTCCGTGTGTAACCAAGCCTTTTGCCAGGTTTTTGATACTCGTTCCCAATCCTCCTGAACGACTGAAGTTTGGATGTGGATATTCTGGTGTAAGAAAACCTATAGTCATGATAAAAGGTTGAGATACCCATCTACCATTCTTTCTGTCGAGAATTTATCAATCATTTCCTGGTTTGTTTTTAATTCATTCATCGATTCCTCATTTTTCAAAATATCCACAATTATATTTGACAATTCATTAATTCCCATAATATTAAATGTATAACCGTTCTCACCGTCCTTAACTAATCCTAAAATATTACCAGCTCCTTTAGTTGTTATTACTCGAAGATTAGATACCAAACTTTCAACAACTGTAAAACAAAACGTCTCACCATGTGATGCATGAATTAAATAATCATAATTGTGATATAATAAATGTAAATCATTTCGACTGCCTCTAAACTTCACGTACTCTTCCAAGTTTAAATCTGCTACTAACAGTTTTAGATAATGTTCATATGGGCCTTCTCCATAAACATCTAATTTAAACTTTCGAAGTAAATTCTTATCAACTAATGCAAGGGCATTAATTACATCTTGCACTCCTTTTTCCTTTCGAAGATGACATGCTATAATGAATTTCGGAGTATTTGTCAATCGACTTTTCTTAATATATATATCTGCTAAAATACCATTATAAATCACTAAACACTTTCTTCTGATGGAATTGCCATATTCCTTTACTAAATGGTCAAGACAATATGAGGAAACTCCTATAAAAAAATACGATATAACGACTGTAAAGCATTCCTTTAAGTCTTAATTTTAAACGCTTTTTTAAAGGAAAACCTTCCAAAGGTCTTGGATTATGATCTACAGCAATACAACAAGCATTTGTTTTTAATTTAACCGCTTTATAAAAGGGTGCACATAATTCCGTAAAATGAGTAATAACATAGTCATAGCTTCGGGTATCTTTTTTTAGGTCATTTAAAAACAAAGATTCAACGGATGCCGTTTGCGTCAGTGTAATATCTAAACCTTTATAAAAGTCAATAACCTTTTCTCCCTTAAAAAACCAGTGTATTGTATAACCTTGTGTTTTAGCCTTCGTATCAAAAGCTTCAAAAAACCGATCCATTCCGCCAATACGATCCTCACGTATTTCGTAATTGCAGATGACAGCTATAGATTTTAAAGTCATTGGAGACTTGCTTTTATAGTTTCAGAAATGCGTTCTGAAGTTCCCCTTAACTCACAACTTATCTGAAGTTGTAATAATTCTTTCTGGGCCTCTAAACGAAGCTTTGGATTTGACATGGCTATATTGACAGCGGCTACTAATTCTGGTCCGTTCTTAACAATGGCCACAGCCCCACTTTCTGCAACGCGCTTATAATGTGTATAATTTAAAAAACGCTGGTCATTATAAAGTCCATTTTCGTTATTGCCAAAAACAGGATTGATCACAGGTTTATCAAAACACATAGCATCTAAACTCATGGTAGAACACATATTAATAAACACATCACAATTCTCCAAAATGCTTCTCAAATCTACCATATCTTCAAATGTTGGCACTCGTTGTGACCATGTTTCTTGATGGCCTTCTCTACGCAATGGCCATTCAGGATAATTCCATACTATAAAAGGAAACTTTTCTTTTAAGTACTGAAACCTTTCAGGAGTTTCAGCAGGAGACGTGCGCACTAAAAAATTAACCTGTTGTTTTATCTCTTGAGATTGAATAGCATTTGCAATAGCTTCAATATAGATTGGGTCATTTTTGCTTGTCGATACGTCACCACAACTGAAGCAAATCGTCTTCATTTGTGGTTCCAAATTGAATTTAGCACTGAAATCTTGTTGTGTCGTTTTATAGCGCTCCAAAACGTAGGGTTCAAATTGTGGCGTCCCAACCACATGGATTTGGGATGCATCTACACTTTTATAAAAAGTCAATAATTCAGATTTCATCAAATGGCTCCAAACAAAATAATGATCAAAATTCCCAGCCATCCTTCCTTTTGATGCCAAGTTATCCCAACTGAAAATAAATGTTCCTGTTGATATGTTTAGTTGCTCTGCTGCATAGATTAATGGCGCAATATATGGCGGGCGTTGGTGCGTAAAATAAAGGAAGTCTACCTGATCTAATTGAAGTTGTCGAACGTACCCTTCAGTAATTCGGTTTGATTTAAAGGTCTGCTGTTGCAAATCATTAAAACGTTGTATCCATTTTTCGGAATGAAATACCTTTGTTAGGGCATATATAAAACGTTTGGCATACCCTCTTACAGTGCTGCTTTTTTGTTTGTTGATGTCATAAGTATCCTGAATCCCGAAGTTGCCCTTACGGTGTAATTGTAGATGAGACACTTCCTTACATTTCATAAAAAACCAAGTATAGAAGGTTTCTTGATAGGTTTGAAGCTCTACAATTTCAGAATGTGTAACATAATCTTTATATACAGCCTTCGGTAAAAAAGAATAGATAATAACTCGATCAAATTTGGACTCTGCTTCTTTAATAAAATCACTCAGAATATAGTTTCTAAATCCGACACCATCTGTAATGACAATTCCTAAACGTTTCATCATAAATCTCTAAATTGTTTTTGATGGTTCAATTCCCAGAACGCTTCTTGATTTAAAGTCTTCAAAAATAAAGCGCCGCTATTGCCACTCCCGAAATGAGGTGTGACTTTTTCCACTTCTAATTTTGAAATCCGATTTAAGGCCTTCAAGATGGAAGAGGTGCTATAATCGATATTTAGTATTTCTGAATTTGTGACTCGATTTTGCTGTCGGGTTCCTATATTTATGACTGGAATGCCATAATATGGTGCTTCACGAACCCCTGCACTACTATTTCCCACAATGCATTGTGCATGTTTTAGAAGCGTTAAAAAGTATTCAAAACGCAGGGATGGAAAAATTCTAAAACGGACATTCTCCATTAAACATTGATAGGCTTTTAAGATCCGCTGACTTCCCAAATCGTTGTTAGGGTAAATTACAACATAGTTACCGCTACTTGCCAAAAGCGCTTTCACAAAAGCATCAGCATAAGTTTCCATATCGTCGGCCTCTGTAGTAACAGGATGAAACATTACAATACTATAAGCCTCAAAAGGAATGTCATAATACGCTTTTACCGTTTCTAAATTTGGGAGTGTATCCGAGAACATAATGTCTATGTCAGGAGATCCAATGGTGTAGATGGACTGTTTTAGCTCCCCCATTTGTATCAGACGATTTTTAGCCTGGGCGTTCGATACAAAATGCACATGGCTCATTTTACTGGTAGCATGTCGTATTAATTCGTCAATTGTGCCAGAGACTTCACCGCCTTCAATATGGGCGACCAAGACATTGTTCAAACTACCCACGATAGCTCCTGCCAATGCTTCAACCCGATCGCCATGAATCACAATCAAATCTGGTGCAGTTGCCTTAACATACTCTGAAAATCCGGAAATGGTTTTTGCCAAGGTCAAATCCATAGTGGTTTCGTGGGTGTGGTTTTCAAACGTATATATATTTTTAAAACCACTTTTTTGAACCTCTATCAAGGTATAGCCATAGAGTTCTTGCAAATGCATTCCAGTAACAAAAATATGGGGCTCAAAATCAGGGGCATCCTGTAAAATGGCGAGAAGTGATTTTAATTTTCCAAAATCGGCTCGTGTTCCAGTAAGGAAAACAATCTTCTTCATCTATAGCTGCTCTTTTATAAATTTGAATTAATCAATATCTGTTGTAAAAATTCAACAGCAATTTTAATACTTTTATTTCAGACCTGAGAGTAATAAAGACGGTATTTACAGACGGGCTGTCTTTCAGAGACCTAAAATCGTGGTGCTTTTTTAATTGACGTCTTTTAATCGCAACTGTACATCATTATCCAAATCAGTCGTTGCCGTTTTTCCCAATATAGTATTGAAATGTGCTGCCAAGAATTCTCCATTGCCGGGACGTTTGACCCAAATATTATCTTTTGTAAAATACTCTCCTTTTTTGATGGGTGCTATGGTGCACACCGTTGCAAAAGCAAAGTCGATGGTTACCTGTTCTTCTTTGGCGGGATTTTTACTGCCACCCCGCATTTGCGCTATTTCGGCACTGTTATGAATTAAGTCCTTACAAGCCTGTTCATCCATACTACAAACAATATCTGGTCCCGTACGTTGCATATGGTCCGTAAAATGACGTTCTAAAATACTGGCGCCCAAAGCCACGGCTCCCAGACAAGCATTGTTATTCAAGGTATGATCGCTCAAGCCAAAAACTTTTTCAGGAAACGCTTCGTGAAGCTCAATCATGGCACCAAAACGAACAAGATGGACAGGCGTTGGATATAAATTAGTGGTATGCAGCAAAGCCACAGGCACATGATGAGCATCGAAAATGGCAACAGCCTTTTTAACGCTTTCAACAGTGTTCATTCCTGTACTCAATATCACAGGTTTCCCAAATTGAGCAATATGCTCCAACAGTGGATAATTATTACATTCTCCGGAACCAATTTTATAAGCCACAACACCCATTCGTTCCAAGCGCTCTGCAGCAGCCCTTGAAAAAGGTGTGGAAATAAAAATCATCCCTTTGCTTTCAACATAATTTTTCAATGCGAGCTCATCAGTTTCATCTAGTGCGCAACGTTCCATGATCTCATAGATCGATATGTCTGCATTTCCAGGAATCACTTTTTTGGCAGCGCCACTCATCTCATCGCTCACAATATGAGTTTGATGTTTCACAACTTCCGCACCTGCCCGATGCGCCGCATCGACCATTTCCTTAGCTGTTTTTAAAGAACCTTCATGGTTGATGCCGATTTCTGCAATGACCAATGGGGGATAGTCCAATCCTATTTTACGACCTGCGATTTCTATGAATGGCTGTTGTTTCTGAAGCATATTCTAATCTTTGTTTTTATTCTTACTCACCGAGACTAAACCTATCGAATAGATATTCAGCATAATTTAGATCCTCTTGCGTATCAATATCAATTTCGGCAAAAGGATGGGTTACCTCCAACGGAAAAGCGTCGGCTGTCAAAATATGTCCTGCACGAATGGCACTTGCTTTCGTAATATAAAGCAGTCCGTTTTCGTAATACAAGGGTTCTAAATCTTGACTGCGTTGACCAGGCTTATAATTGAAAGGCAAAAATACGTTGTTTTTTATAACTCCCAATTTGTCGTGGTTTCTACTTACTGTAAATAAGCTGTTCAAATCTTGAGCTTTAAAAATGGTAAAGGCTTCTTTAAACAGAGTTTTTGGACGTAAAGGATTGGTGGGTTGTAAGAGCACGATGTCTTCAACGGAATCTTTTATAGTTTCCAATACATGCTGCAGCGCACTCAAGGTAGGCTCAAAATCACCAGACAAGCTATCAGGTCTATCAATTACTAAGGCACCATAATCTAAAGCTATCTTTTTGATATGAGCATCATTTGTACTCACATACACGGCATCAATTTCTGGTTGTGCTTGAGCATAGAGGATGCTATGTACGAGCAAGGGCAAACCGCCCACTATTATGGTGTTTTTTGAAGGCAATCGTTTGGAACCTCCGCGAGCGGGGACGATGGCTATGGTTAGATTATTTTTCATGTTTTGGTGTCCAATATATTTTCGATTCTTCTAAGCTATTAAAAAGCGTGAACTCATGCCTACTCAATCGGAATTTTGAAGTGAAAAATTTTGGACTATGTCTTATCACATCAAAAAGCGCTAAAAAAATGACCCACAAGGCTTGTAAATTACCTTTAAACACTTTTCGCTTTAACTGACTCCACAAACTCCCCACAAACCGTTTGGGTATTATTTGTAAAGGATAGCATAAAAACATAAGATACCAACCTGAACGTAACGAACAATGCTGTCTTGTAATATAATCCTTGTGGTTTTTTCGTTCTTTCATATCTACCCGATGCTGAATAAGTGTTTCTGGCACATAATGAATTTCCCAATGACGCTTAAACATTTGAAACGCTGCAAACTGCTCTTCGCCATAAAATTCAAACCATTCTGGGTAATCAGAGAATGAATTCCAAGCTTCCATGCGCCATACATGGCCACAACCGACAAAGCCATTGACTTGTCTTGGCTTTTCTGTAGTTTTTAAATGCTCTGGTAATTGTAATCCCCAAAAAATACGTAGAGCTATTAGACCGCACGTACTATTTAATTTAAAGTAACTAAATAATGTATTTAACGCTTCTTTAGAAACGAAATGAGCATCATCGTCCAAACTAATCGCATAGGAAGTTCTGACGCTATTTAGCATTATATTTCTGTTAAACAAATATCCCTTAGAAACGCTATTACTTATTAGAGTTATTTCAGGATAACTATTTTTCAAAAATTCTGAAGTCCCATCATTAGAGGCATCGTCACAAATAATGAAATGTACACCATCTCTGAAAATATCCTGTAATTGATGTAATGTATATTTTAAATCATCAATACGATTTTTAGTCGTTATTAGAATTGTAAACTGATTGTAAGACATCTATTTAATTTTCAATTTACTAGCGTTGGTAAAACATCAGAAAAATCTTCTTATAAAGTAAGCGTTTTCCTGTGAAAATCTTTCTTCTAATTTTTGAAGTAACTGTTTTTTTTAGTGGCGTTTTCTTAAAAACTGGTACCGCATTGGCTTCATTAGTTTCATTCTGCGAAACAATATCGAGCATCCAAGGTTCAACCTTATTACCCATATGGTATGCGAAATTATGATAGGTAGAAAGCCTTAAACGTCCAGACGTATTGATTGGTTCATCTACATATTTATATTCTGAATCATTACCCACCAATATATAAGACGGAGCTTTGGGAACGCTTTCAAATAGTATATCTCTATCAATAGTTAGTACCTGGTGTCCGCTCCCAACTAAGGCTTTTACATGATTAACTTCTATTACCGGCCATTTCAACTGTGGATCTGTTTCTCTGTCCCAGTTAATACTGTCCATATACATATTATAATCCGTTAAGTTTTCTGGAATACTCTGGTATTTAAATTTTAACCGTCTTAACCATATTTGTTTTAAGGTCGTACTTGTACAGTACAATTCAGAGTGTCTTACAGATATGGGGGACACAGAACCTACTTTTTTAAAACTTGAAAAGACTTTTTCGGTTTCTTCTTGCCAACCTGATTTAAACAGAATATCAGCATCAGCCAATGTTATTAATTGTTCGCGAGCTCCTCTTGCAGCTCCTATCAACGCATCAATTTTGCCAATATTTGTGCTATGGTTTATTAAGGTATCAATTACTTTATTTAAATAAGATGTATTTAAAAATGCCGTTACCATAGTATTACTGCCATTATTGACAACTGTTATCTTTGCTGATGAATTAATTGAAGTCCGTAAAGATTCTAAACACGTTTTAAACACCTCAAAGCTATTTTTATAAAAATTACTTTCTTCTTCAGGAATGTATACCACCACAACAATACGATGATGTGTACCAACTTCTAATTGTTTTGTCCTTTTTTTGAGGATTCATTCCTACTCTCATCTATTATTTTATTATTGAAGGTATGGTTAACCTATAATTTTTTTACAATATCTAAATATTTTTTTCAATGTAATTTTTGGAATACTCCTTTTGATATTTCAATCGAACTTGGGTTGCGTACTTTTTCGAATCATTACTATTTAATTCTTGAACATTTCTTATTTGCCTAGCAAGATTATCAATTGTATTATTGTGCCAAAATGGATTAAATGGAATTCGTTCTGGCATAGCACCTGATTTAGCTGATATTATTACTTTCCCCGCTGCCATTGCTTCTATTCCAGTCAATGGTCCTGTTTCATATTCAAAATAGGATAGAATAACACAATCTATTTTTGATAAAACATTAGCTATTTCATTGTTCTTTATAAATCCTTTAAAAAAAACAACCATCCGTATCTCCACCTTATTTTTTTAAATTGTTTAGTTCTTCTCCTTCACCTATAACATAATAAAAAATCATTATGTCTTCTTACCTGTTTAAAAGCTTTTACGACAATATCAATTATTTTTTTCCTTAACCATTCTAGAATATGTAAGGAAAGTTGTTATTTTTTTACCTTCTATTGGAATTTTTTAAAAAAATGCTCTTCATTAAAAGCACATTGATCAATTATGACATAAGTATGTGGTTTATTATTTTCAATTCTGTTTGCATTATTAAAGGAATGGTGAATAAAACAATCCACATCATTTATATAATTGTAATCGTTCGATGAAATAAAACCTGTTGTTCTAAATAATATCTTGCGATTGTGTTTTTTAGCAAATTTTATGATTTTATCCACGAATGTCGAACATAATTGAGCACATATAAAAACTGCATCATAATTTAAAACTAATGATTCTAATACAACTTCTATTTCCCTTTCATAATTAAAATATTTCTTTAAAACAGCATTATTAACATAGTCGTATTTTGCACCTTTTTTTTTATTCTTCACATAACTTAAATAGGAAAGCGTTTTGAAAATTCTGCTTTTTCTATATAGTAAGCTATTTAATCCAAAGAAATTTTGATTTTTATCAAACTCGAAAACTTGGGAACTTTTAGTGAAGGAACCGGATGTACATATATCTACGAAATAATTGGTTGAAAGAGTTTTTGCAATAAAAGCGACCTCTAACTCCCTTCCTCCTAAATCTCCAATAGGTCCAAATATCAATATACGTTTCAAAATAATTTTCGTTTTAAACGATTTAGAAAAGAATAATGCTTGATTTCTTCTTTAAAAAAAAGTTTATGTGCCTTTATTATCCCACTATGATTAGATTTAATTTCATTGTATATATACATTTTAGCATTTTTTACATATAATAACTCTTCAAATTTTTTAGCTTTATTTAATTAAATGTTCCTCAATGAGCTTCCAACTTTC
>NZ_LZRN01000065.1 GCF_001678675.1 Gelidibacter algens | reverse complement strand
GATCATTTTAGAATTCACTTACTCAGATATCGTAGGTAAACGAAAAAGAGCAATTGAAGATATAAGAGATTTTATTACAGAAAGTATTGACCAGAATGAACCAACAAGGTTAAATTTCAAAAACTCAAAATATAATAGCCATTTTAAACAGCTTATGTATTATTACTTCAATGCAAAATATGCTAAAAGTAAATTTAAAGAAGATGGTGAGGATCGCTCCTTAATTGACGACTTTAAAAACAATGAGTTTGATAATTGGAAAGTCTTTGAGAAATACACTCAAATTTTGAATAATAAAGCATCATTCATTAATGAGTGCAAAATGATGCGTGGTTCTTGTAAACGAATATGGCGATCCATTGCTGCTATAGAAACTAATGAAGAATACGTTTTAAAGTTGCTATACGCTTACGCAAGCTTTGGATTAAATAATCCTTATTATTATGAAGAAGCCGAAAAACATTTCATGGAAGGATTTGAAAGGTTATACTACACATGCGATAATTATCAGGATTTTGAAACTAAATTATATCAATTTGAAAAAATCTTATCGGGAGAAGTCAAATTCGAAAATTCCAAAGAATTTATCAAAAGAATAAAACACAAATTAATGCTTAAAATTAATACCGAATTTGTAAAAAAATTAATCTGAACTTATACGAATTAGAACATGAATGATATTGATACAATCTTATCTGATAATTACACGCAATTGGATAAATTAAAATTGGAATTACAGCAAATCGCAGGCCTTAGAGACAGAATTCAAGATTTAAAAGATAGCAACGAAAAATTGCCAGAAGAATTTCAAAGGAAGTTCCAGTTGATAATAGAGCATGCAACACAGTATAATGAAAGTTTAGGAAGTTCAGTGAGATTATTCGTTGATGGCAATAATGATCTTTTAGTAAAAAACATAAACGAGATTAAAAAGAACGTTAGCCAACTGCAAGAAATTAATATTGATTTTAGAAGTGAAATCACCCGTTTATCTGATATTGACTTGGAATCACATTTCAATAATCATCAAGGTAAATTGTCGGAAGTTTTCATATCAGTTAATGGTATAAATGGGGTAATTGCATCAATATCTCAAAATATTAATAAAATATTTCAAAATTTTGGAGATATAGAACAAACTCTTTCCAAAAATCAAAAGGATATAACTAAAAAGTTTGATTCGCTAACTGAAGAGCAAAAGAGTAGCGCAAAAGAGCTGTTGAATAAATTAAAAGAATCAGATGACATGTTAAATTCTATTATTTCCCAAAATAATTTATTGAATAAAAGAGTAGAATTTAATAAGAAATTGAGTTTTGGTATAATAGCATTTGTGATAATTGCAATAGTAATTTTGCTAATTAAAATCTAATGAATAGGATTTTTGTCCGGTCAATTTATTCAAAGGATGAGTTTAAGATGTCAGTAAAATTCCACTATGCTTCTAAAGAAACAAAAGATGAGGAAAAGGTAATTACTGGAGTAAGCTTCGCCGATCCGTGCGTTTTGTTATGTTCATCACTTCTTTGTATAAGTATTTTTATAGTCTGACACGATAGGTTTTGACTATTTCGGAGTGATGGTGCCACCTGTTTTATATGGATTAGGAGATCTATTCATCCTCGCTTAATTTAACCGTTACTGCTCCTACCAAATTATTGCCTTTAGCAATTAGTTGAGAGAAGTAATCATTTTTATCAATTTTTGTAATACGCAATAACCCCTCTAACATGGTGCCTTCTGGTAAGAGACCTTCAAAAAAGGGAGGGAAGGATGTATAGCTGTATTTTTTGTGTCTTGTTGGCATGGTCAATGAAACAACTGCACCTTTATAATTATCATCATATTCAAAACTATAATTTATTGCAGACAGTTCAGTTAGGACCCCAGCTCTTTTTCCGTGAACAAATATGATTGCTCTTCTCATGATGACTTAATTAAAGGAACCTCTAAATTAACATGGATTCTTCAGTAGGCAAACAAATTTGTTTACATTTATATTATGAGTACGTTAGTAGAAAAATGAAAAGGCATCCATCCTGGAATTATGTTGAAACGTTTACTCAACCACAAAGGTTATGATCAATAAAAAAACATTTTTCCTACTCTTATTTTTAACACTCGGATCACTAAATCTGAGCGCTCAAGATGGTCAAACTCTTGAAGTAAAATCAGCGCATAATGAACTCGCAGATATTCCTGGTGAAACCATGGGGCAAAAGCTAGAAAGTCTGCTTTTCTGGTCGCAAGATGAAAAGGAACGCCGCTTCCCGATCATGCACGCTATTTTTCCGAGTATTCTTATTCCTTCTGCTGCCCACAGTACTCCGTTGAAAGCGTATAAGAATATTACGCCAAAGTGGGAGGACGACACGACCTTGGATGCGTATATGAATGAGCATCGTGTTCAGGGCATTATCGTAATAAAAGATAATCAAATTCGCCTAGAAAAATATGGGGACAACAGTAATCAGGAGACGCTTTGGACTTCATTTTCCGTCGCTAAATCTGTTTCTTCGATGTTGGTGGGGGTCGCTTTAAAAGAAGGTGCTCTTGAGAGTCTAGAAGATCCTTTAAAAAAATATATTGATGAATTTAATGGTTATGACTACGGTGAAGTAACCGTCCGTCAACTGTTAACGATGACTTCGGGAATTGAATGGAATGAGGACTATGAAGATCCAAATTCAGATGTAGGACAAATGTATAAGGCGCACTGTCAAGGCGACGAGTCTCATATTTTAACCTATATAAAGCCGCTCAAATTCGCTCATAAGCAAGGAACTCATTGGAACTACAGTACCGGTGAAACTGATTTAGTGGGTATTTTGGTCCAGAAAGCCACAGGTATCAGTTTAGCGGAATATCTCTCAGAAAAGATCTGGAAACCCTTTGGTATGGAGTCTGACGCCTATTGGTTTGCGGATGAGTGTAGTCATCTCAATTTGGGTGGAAGTGGGCTTTCGGCGAGTTTAAGAGATTTCGCACGACTGGGAATGCTAATGTTGGACGGGGGTGAAATTGGTGATAAAAATATACTTTCAGAGGAATGGTTAAAGGATGCCACGTCACTACTTTATCAAACCAATGACCAAGGTGATGGCTATGGTTATTTATGGTGGCGTTTTAAAGATGGAAGCTATGGTGCTTTCGGGATTTTTGGTCAGATGATTTATATCAATCCTCATAAAAACCTTGTCATCGCCCAAATGGCAGCCTGGCCAAAAGCAGGTTCTAAAGAACTCACTCAAGGTAGAGACGCTTTTATCGATGCCGTTCAACGCGTGATTGATTGAAGAGAGACTATCCCAAAAAAGTTACACTGATTAAAATCACGTCCGATTGTTGTCAAAAGACTCCAAAACATGTTTTCAGCAGTTATGAGCAATACGGAGATGAATAGCCTCGTGTTTAATTATTTAAAATATAAAAAATTCGATTTCTTTCTATCTGTTTAAAACGGTAACTTACCTTGATTTTTTTCTTTGACGGGATAGGACGAAAAAATTAAACCATCCATAGCTGAAAGAAAGACGCCATTCGTTTAAATTCATAAAGGCGTATATGGACAAACTTGGTTGACGTTAAAGGTAAAGATGATTTTAGTTGAAATAAGTCTTCCAATTTTTTAAAGAGTATTGAGGAGAATTGTCCTTTCTAGCAGAGATAAATTTTTGTTCTGGAAAGAGCTAGTAAATCTGCCCAAATTCATATTTTGATTCTCCCAAAATATTCTTAAATTTAGCGCCATGGACATTCAATCTTTCAATGATATCAAGGAATTGCTCACTGCTCTAAAAAGAGAAGACAGACTTTTTTATGAAATGTTTGGAAAGCGAAAGTCGTTGGAGTTTAAACTTTCTTATGCTCTGGAACTGGTCGATTTTGATGAAGCGCGCATAGATTATCTAGTCAAAAAGTCGGTGTTGCGGGAAAACGGAGGACTGTTGGAAATCGATGGTCTATTTTTGGAGTTTTTTGAGCAAGTCCTTGAAGTGAATGAGGAAATTAATTTGGCCTCCATTGATGAAAATATCAAATCCATTCAGGAAAACATTGTTTACTTTTTAAATGAAAATAGCGAGCATAGAAGACATGCCTATCTACGAGAGATAAAAAGAACTTTTCGCAAAATAGGCGTTGTAACGATCCGTAGCGTTATTGACCTGAGACGTAAAGTTGACAATACCTTTAAAAATGAGCCGAATTTTAAAAACAAGCAACTCAAATTAAAACATCTTGATGAGAAAAGAGTGATGGTAAAAAAGCTGAGTGGTCAAGCTCTTGATCTTATCAATGAAAACCAGCCCGTCTTTTTTAAAACCTCCCAGGATGAGGAATTGAAACGGATCATTACAGAGTTGAAGCTTCAGCTGAATGAATGTTCCCATAACTTGATCGAAATTGAAAAACAGATTATTGATTATCTGAATCAGATTAAGCACCAAGGCTTGTTTTTGGAGAAGCTTCGTAAATTAAAATATCTAAAGGATCATTTTACCATTGAAGCAGAAACGGATATCAAACAGCACTTAGCAAAAAGCAATTCCTTAATTTTTGAACGAAGATTGGGAGAACCTCTTAATCTTTCATTGGATTTTATTCTCAATGAAGAAAGGGCTTTTGCATCCATTAAGAAAGTTGCTAAAAATTATAAATCCAGAACACACATCGTTCCCGAGCTCGCAGAAACTATTGCAACCGATTTTCTTGAAAATAATGTGGAGCAAGAAGTCATGATCAATCTGGAGGAGGTCCGAAATCATTTTTTGGCCACAGGCGATAATCTGTTCAACTTTATCGCAAACTACAACTTTAACAAGGACGTCGGTTTTGAGGAACGGGTTACAGTATATTGTCAACTTGTGTCCATTTATGATCAGGAATTTATGATTGCCAATGAATTTGAAAATTTTAATGGTGTGGAATACGCTATGGTTTATCCTAAATAAATAAAGATGAAAACAAAATACACCTCCGAAATTTTTGAAGTGCTTCGCCGTGGTCGGTTTATATGCTCCAATAGTCCCGACGATCGTATAAAAATGCTCTACAACATTCTTGAGGAGGAGGAAACATTTTACGAGTTGCAAAATTATTTCGCCCATATCAATTACAATTTAGAACACGGAAACGAATATTTCTATTTTAGTCGCTTGGAAAGTAATACGGATCTGGATAGGAAACTTAATAAGGCCTTTGGCTGGATAGACTTGCTGGACTTTTTAAAAACATTTGACACTTCTTTTGACGTGGGTTTTAGGTTTTCGCCTGCAGAAATTGTCAATCAACTAAAGAACAATGCCGATTTAAAAAATAAATTGGACAATCTAAAAAGGCTAGGCGCCGATAAAAAGAATTATTCCGAAAGAGTTAAAAAAATAATCGAGCAATTGGTTAAGGACGATTTTGTGGCCTTAGAAAATGAAATGTCCGAAACCTACAAAGTGCTTACCTCTTTCAATTATTTAAAAGAATTGGTTATCGCTATTAATATTCCTGAAGAAATAGAGAATGAGATACCTTAATAAAATCATTTTTATAAACAGCGCATCGGTGGCCTATGCTGAGATTGAGCTTGACGGCAACGTGCATCTGATTGGTACCCAGGGTGTCGGAAAGAGCACACTTTTACGTGCCATTTTGTTTTTTTACAACGCCAACAAGGTCAAACTTGGAATTCCACGTGAGAAAAAAAACTACGACGATTATTATTTTCCTTATCAAAACTCCTATGTCATTTATGAAGTAATGAAAGATGGCGTTCCATTTTGTGTGCTTAGTTACAAAGTGAACGGCAAAGTAGCGTTTCGGTTTTTTGACTCTGGGTATGAGCAACAGCTCTTTATTGACCATCAGAATCGGGCGTTTGAGAATTGGGAGCAGATTCGTCAGGCTTTTGGCAAATCAATTTATTATACACCTATCATTTCAAGTTATGATGAATTCCGAAGGATTATTTACGGCGATAATAAATCCCTGAATCCTGAATACAGAAAATATGCGATTATAGAAAGTAGGCAGTATGAAAATATTCCACGTACTATTCAAAATGTGTTTTTAAACTCCAATCTGGAAGCTAAATTCATCAAGGACACCATCATTAATTCCCTTAATGAGGAAGAGTTTACCATCGATTTGGAGAATTATTCCAAAAACCATCTCCGTGAATTTGAGAGTCAAATTAATGATATCGCTATTTGGTCCAAAGCAAATAGGAAAGGAGAAGTGCCTATCCGAAAACAAGCGGATAGCATCATTGACCATTACCGTATTCATAATTATTTGAATCGGGAGAAATCGGAGTTATTTCGGAATTTGTTGTCGCGAATGGATTATGTAGAACAACAAAAGCCAATACTTCAGGTCGAGATTACAGAAGAAAGCCAAACAAAGGATCGATTTTATAAAGAGTTTGAAAAGCTCAAAGAGTTACATCAAAAGCGGGAGCAAAAAATAATTTCTGAAATAGATTATTTCAAGAAACAGATTGCGGAAGCACAGAGGAAACAACAGGAATATCAAAGAATCGAAATTGATATATTAATTTCTAAGGTCGCGGAGAAAGAATCCTTGCAACAGGAAAGGGGCGCATTGGCTGAAGAAAAAAACCTGCTCACTTCAAGATTTGCAGATATCAGGACGAAATATGAAAACTTGATTCGGCAAATCGAAAATGAAAAGCAAGCTTACTTAAATACCAAAACTTCAGAAATCAATCAACTGGAGCAGATGTTTGGAAATTCCAAAATGGAACTTTTTACCAGCTATCTAAAAATAGTTAACGACATTAAAATCAATTCTGAAGCAGAAAAAACAAATGCGATAGAAGAGATCGAAAGACTTAAAAATGAGAAACACCGTCTCGATAATCAAAAATCAGAATTAAAACATCAAATCTTTTTTGAAAGTGAAATAGGAGCGGGCAAACAAAATCAGGAGCAGTTGATTGCCAAGATTTCTGCTGGTTATTTCACGATTACGGATTCAAAGCACCAAATCAAAAACGCTAGAAAAGAATGGGAACTTGAAACTGAAAGAATAGGCACCCGATTTGAAGTTGAAACGACAAAGGCGAACGATCAAAGAGCTGAAGCTGAAAATGTAATAAAGGAAATTGAGTCTAAACTATTCCAAAGTGAAGATTCCTTTTATGGCTGGTTAAATAAAAATGTTTCGAACTGGGAAGATACTATTGGGAAAGTCATTAATGAAAATGTTCTTTTTCACTCGGATCTTGAACCAGAACAGTTTGAAAAGGAAACGGAATCTCTATTTGGTGTCCGCGTCAATTTGGAAGTTCTTGAGAATAAAATTAAAAGTGTTCAAGAATATCGGCAGGACATAGAAATATTAAAAAAACAGCTGGAGCAAATCCAAAAAAACAGTATTCGGATAGAGGCTGAAAAAGAAACGGAACAAAGTAAATTGAAGAGTGGTTTTACCAAAAAAATCAAAAGTTTAAATGATTTAATTGCAAAAGAAGACTATGAGTTAAATCAGAATGAGGAAAAACAAAAGATCAATAGCGTCAAATTGAAAGAATGGGTCGAAAAATCAGATACTGAAAAGAAAATAAGAGCCACCGAAATTGAAAAGAAGTTAGAAAATAGTTCTTATGAACTTTCAAAAGCAACAGATCAGTTAACGGCGGTTAAGAAAAATATTTCGAGAAGGATTTCATTAAAGGAAACGGAACGGGATAAAAAGACTGCTGATTTAGAGGCAAGTAAAAACGAAAAAGTTTCAACCTGGCAATCTTCTATTAACAATCACAAAGAGCAATCAGACCTTCGCATTGAAGTACTCCGCAAAAATCAGATGGATGAATTGGAGGATAAAGGTGCAGACAGAAAACGATTGGAAGAAATAGATGGGAAATTGTCTACTATAATAAGTTCCTTGGAATTTATAGCGCAAAATGAAAAAACTGTCATCGAATACCAAAAAGATAAACGAGAGTTATTTGACTTTCTTCCGCAATGGAAAACAGATAAAATTACGCTAGAAAAACAACATCTTCATAGTGCTGACACCCATAAAATTGAACTTTCAAAGTCCCATCAAAAGCTAAGCCATCAAACAGAGAAGGTGAAATCGCTTGAAGATAAGTTTTCTATTTTCGAAAATGATATTTCAGAATTTGAAAAATTCAAAAAATCCGAAGCTTTTGCTGGTATGGAAGCCGTTTTGGAGGATTCTTCTGACAAAGAAGAACAGGATATTTCAAAAAAGGCTTCGCTTTTTATTTCTGAAATTAATGACAAATACTATAAAGGAATTGGTAAGTTTCAAGAACTTCAGCGTTCCATTAATGGCTTTGTTAGCAACTTTAATGAAGCGAATGTGTTTCAATTTAAAGTACAATTTGGCAATGATGAAGAGTATCTCAATTTCGCCCTTAACCTCAAAGAATTTATCGAGGAAGATAAAATCCAAGAGTATCAGAAACGCGTGAACGAACGCTTTGGAACTATCATTAATCAAATAGGACGGGAGACCACGGAACTGACTTCTAAGGAAGCTGAAATTGAGAAAACAATCAAAAAAATCAATGATGATTTTATACATAAAAACTTTGTGGAAGCCATAAAGGAAATGGAAATGCGTACGCAGAAAAGTTCCAATCCTATTGTATCCCTTCTTTTGGAAATAAAGGATTTCAATGAGGAGCACAGTCTACAATTGGGACAGATAAACCTTTTCAGCACCTCAGAATCGTCTTCGAAAAACCATCGCGCCGTGGAATTGGTCAAACAGTTGATAAAAGAACTGGAACGGGCCAAGACGTCCACTTTAACCTTATCTGAATCCTTTGATCTGCAATTCCGTATCGTTGAAAATGACAACGATTCCGGCTGGGTGGAGAAGCTTTCAAACGTTGGTAGTGAAGGAACGGACGTTTTGGTAAAAGCGATGATAAATATTCTACTTCTTAACGTATTTAAAGATAGTGCCTCGAGAAAAATAAAAGACTTTAAATTGCATTGTATGATGGATGAGATTGGGAGATTGCATCCCAATAATGTGAGGGGAATTTTAAAATTCGCCAACGAGCGAAATATCCTGCTCATCAATGGTTCTCCAACAAGTCAAAACGCGACGGATTATAAATACACCTATAAATTGGCTAAGGAACAATCGAAAAGCAATCCAAAAAGATATTTGACCAAGATAAATCGATTGATAAAAGTGAATACAAAAATTTCGAATTAATGAAGTTGACTCCCAAAATAGCACGAATCCTTTTAAGGTTTACTCAAGGTGAAACGCTACCTGCCAGTGCTGCCAAAAGCCCGCTCGTTAGCGAATTGATTGCTGAAAACATCCTCCTTCAAAAAGGAAAACACCGAAAAACCCTAACGCTCAGCAATGAAAAGGCGCTTTTAGTATTTCTTTCTAACCAATTGCAAATCTATAATTTGGAGGATTATATTACTGCACTTGACAATAAGGAGTCCAGCCGTGCTGACTTTGTTAATGTAGCAACCGACTCAAAAACATCCAAGGAAAGAGCCTTTAAAGGTTTTTTGATCAATGCCTACGACCACATTAATGCCACATTAAACGCCAAGGATTATCCTATTTCTCCCCATAATGGCAGTTTTGCATTTATCTATGATTATGAAAACTTCCGCATTCCGGAGGATATCACGATTGTAGGTGTGGAAAATGCCCGAAATTTTCGACACATTCAAGAACAGCGCTATCTCTTTAAAGATATCAACCCGTTATTTATTTCACGCTATCCACAAAGCCAACACAAGGATGTGATTTCCTGGTTAAAAACAATTCCCAATCAGTATCTGCATTTTGGAGATTTTGATCTGGCGGGAATTGGAATATATCTCAATGAATATAAGGTTCATCTCCAGGAACGATCCCAGTTTTTTATCCCTTCCAATATTCAGGAATTGATACATCAATTCGGCAATCGTCAACGGTATAACAAACAAATCCGAAATTTTAATGTTGAAATTGCAAATGAACCGCTTCTTGACAATTTGCTAAAGATCATTGAAATGGAAAAGAAGGGTTTGGATCAGGAATATTTCATTCAAACATTGAAGAAGTTATGATTTAAAAATATTTGCTCTCTAAGATATCATTGCAAGTGCCCCAATTGTACGTCATTGCGCTTAGCGAAGCCAAAGTACGAATATTTTAGCGGCATTACAGTGCTACGAAGTAAACACGGAGTACCCTCTATTATAAAAATTCAAAATAATAAGGCCTGATTAATCCCATAATTGAACCTAACAAACCTAAGCCGAAGACAAAACTAAATAAAGGTCAAAGCGATCTATAAATCCTCGATCGGTCTTTTGCATGTAGGGACCGGAACAGCTAAATCCATCAGCAAAAAATGGAATATTATATAGAGGGGGGGTAAAACGGTTTTAAAAACCAATTTTGACAAAAAAAATTAAAACATGCTAAAATTTATCCCAATTGGTCTGTGGTGATTTTTATTGGGAGTTTGGTGTTTGGGTTTGGAGCTGTGCCATTATTAATATTGGCCTAAAAATTATTATTAAAAACCACTCGCAATTTGAACTTTAATTCCATCGTAGATTTCAAACTATAAAACGAAAGTAGTCATTACACATAATTGTGTAACAAGGGTAATTTTTCACTATATTTACCCTTGTTGACAAAACGAACGTCATCATTACTTGTGTTTAAAATGAAAAAATTCGATAAAAACATACCTTATAATAATCTTCCTCTACTTCCACCAAAGGCAAGTCTGGAGACAACTAAAGTATTGCGTAAAACTATTGAAGCGAGTAGGGCATTGGCACAACTAAATGGTATGCTCACTAATTTGCCAAACCCTACCTTGTTTTTAGATACCATTCATTTACAAGAAGCTAAGGCGAGTTCTGAGATAGAGAATATTATAACAACCAACGATGATTTATACAAAGCGTTGGTTGCAGACAAAAAATTTGACAACCCTGCCACAAAAGAAGTTATAAGCTATAAAAAAGCTTTATGGAATGGTTTGCGAGATATAGAAAAACGCCCTTTTATAAGTACCAACCTTTGTATTGAAATTGTACAAAGCATTAAAAATAATACAGCAGGCATTAGAACAACTCCCGGAACAGCATTGAAAAACACCAAAGGAGAAACCATTTATACACCACCATTTGGAGAAGCCGTTATTAGGGAAAAAATGGCAAATTTAGAAACTTTTATAAATAGCGAAGGCATCATAGACCCATTAATCAAAATGGCACTAATGCACTACCAATTTGAAGCCATACATCCATTTAGCGATGGGAATGGCAGAACAGGGCGCATTTTATTATTGCTTTATCTGAAACTCTCAAAACTGTTAGATACACCTGCCATTTATTTAAGCGAGTATATTATAAAAAATAAAGCAGACTATTACAGCAAATTGCGTGAGGTTACAGAAAATGATGATTGGGAATCTTGGATACTCTATATGCTCGAAATGGTTGAATATACAGCTAAAAAAGGGTTAAAACGCTTAAAAGATGTAACAGATTTAATGCAACAAATGACTGCTGAAATAAAAGAAACCCTACCTAATGTGTACACAAAAGAGCTTGTAGAGATATTATTTAGATTGCCTTATACCAAAAGACAGTTTTTAATTGACGAAAAACTAGGTACACCAAAAACAGTTGGTAACTACCTAATGGCACTAGAAGAAGCAGGTTTTCTTATTTCTGAAAAAGTGGGTAAAGAAAAACTATATCTCAATCATCGGTTGATGGCTGTTTTAGAAGCTTCTTAGTCAAATCCATTATAAAGCAATACAGCTCAACAGATAAACCTACCAGTCATAAACAGAAGTATTATTTAACAGAAAAAGAGAAAGCATTTGATCGACTATGACATATACCGAGTTTATGATATAGTTTTTAAAAATAGGATTAGTCTTCAATTACGAATTGTACGGTATACTTGTTCACAATAAATGACTGTTCATGAATAATGAACATACTAAAAAAGTGAACTACTTCGGTATAATTGTACCGATTGGATTGAGCGTGAAGATGCAATAAATATAAAAAACGTTAATTTCAAATTTTTGAGTTAATCATTTAAGTTCTGTATCTTGCGCCCAATAAATATAATGATTATGGATGTGTTTAAGGGTCAAAATATACTGAACTTTGTAAAAGAATTGCCGGATGATGATTCCTGCAAGGCTTATTTGGCTAAAATAAAATGGCAGGATGGTTTTAAATGTATGAAATGTGGACACACCAAAGGATGTGCAAAAGCGGGATACACCTATCAATGTTATAACTGTCAGCATGTGGAGAGCTCCACGGCAAATACATTGTTCCACAAAGTTAAGTTCGGGCTCCATAAGGCATTCTGCATCGTGTTCGAGATGGCCACCAGCACGAAGAGCGTGTCAAGTGTCCAGATGGGGAAGCGCTTCGATGTCCGACAGGGAACTGCCTGGTATTTTATGCAGAAGGTGAGGATAGCCATGCAGAGCAGCCAGCAATATCCATTGTCGGAAATTGTCCATGTGGATGAATTCACGGTTGGTGGAAAAGAAGAGGGCAAACAGGGCCGGAGCTATGACTCCAAGAAGAAAAAGGCAGTGATAGCGGTGGAGCTAGACAAAAAGCACAAAATCAAAAGGGTCTACGTAAGATCGATCGAGGATTATTCAGCGAGATCCCTGACGCCAATCTTCGAAGAGCATATCAGTACGACCGCCAAAGTGGTAACAGATAAATGGCGAGGGTATGCACCGTTGATGAAAGACTATAATATTGAACAGAAATACAGTGCAGGCGGCAAGAACTTCAAGGAAATGCATATTGTTATAATGCAGCTGAAATCTTGGTTGAGGGCAATTCCAACACATGTAAGCAAATGGCATGTACAGAGATATTTCGATGAGTTCTGTTTTAGGATAAACAGGTCACAGTTCAAAGAAACCATTTTTCACAAAACCATTGAAAGAATGGTCGCCAAAAAACCGATATATCAACAAGTAATAAAACAGCACGTAAGTGTGTAACTCAATT
>NZ_LZRN01000064.1 GCF_001678675.1 Gelidibacter algens | reverse complement strand
ACAAACGATACTCGAGTTCGTATTAGAGAAGTAACGAATATAAAATTAGTTGAGAAGAATACAATTTGTTGGTCTTGTACTAAACGTTTTCCTTATTAAATTTTGATTACATAGGCACAAAGGAGTCAGACTAGTTTAATTATTGACGGCTATGTTGAATGGAACTAAATTTTGATAGGAAAAAAATAGTAAAAATGATTTTTTGTTAGAATTAGACAGTCAAAATTCCAAAATAGATTGGGAAAAAATAGAAGATACTGAACCATATGACTTAGAGCCAGTAACTAACGAGAGTGAATTTATTGGAAGAAAAAAGATTATTGACTCCTTAAAGAAAATAGGAAACAAAGTAAATTCATCTTACATATTTGGACAAAGACGGGTTGGAAAAACATCAATCGTAAAAACTTTGCAATCTAGCATTAAATTTGAAAATACTTTAATTATTTATTTAGAAGCAGGGGACTGGAGTAACGCAATAAGTCCTGAACAAAGCATGAATGATTTAGGCAGGAAAATCTGTAACAAGATTATTAAATCTAATATCAAATACAAAAACTTAGCTATTCCGCAATTCAACGGTTCATTCAATACTATCACAGATTTTTTAGATGATGTAACCGAAATTGATTCTAACTACAAGGTTTTAATTATATTGGATGAATTTGATAGAATTTCTAATGATCTGCTCTATCAGAGTGAAATAGCGAAATCTTTCGTATTAACAATTCGCTCTATTAGTAATAGGGTGCAATTCGGTTTTGTACTTGTAGGTGGCGAAAAAATGGAATATATTTTAAGTCAATGGCAAGAGTTTAATAAATTTAAACCAATTAGAGTAGATTATTTTGACAAAAAATCAGAATGGGAAGATTTTAAGAATTTAATCAAAATTCCAGTTGAAGGTATACTTGAAATAACGGATAAGGCTATAGATTATATTTATATGCAAACTTCAGGAAATCCATATTTCACAAAAAAAATATGCATTGAATTATTTCAGTGGATGGTAAGCAATCGTGATACGCATGTTACCGAAGAAGAAGCTAAACAAGCCACAAAAATTGCTAGAAGCAGCAGTAATATCGGAGCCACTGACTTTTCTCATTTTTGGAAAGATGGTATTAAAGAAAAAGAAGAAAAGGAAGAAGAAATATCCATAAATCGTAGAAAAGTTCTTTTAGCAATAGGACAGCTGCTTCAAGCGAGTATAAAAACTACTAAAGAAGCTGTAATAGATAAATCTATGGCCAACGGCTTAAATATTATGGAAGCAGAAAAAACGTTGGATGAATTTATTCAAAGAAAAATAATTAATGTTAATAACGATGAGTACAGATTTATTGTAAAGTTTTTTGAAGATTGGTTAATTTCTAATGGGCTTAATAAAATAATAACAACTTTTCAAGAAGAACAAATGTTGTTCTTAAGAAATCAATATGAAAATCATATAAAAATAAGCTCAGAAGAAATTAATATATTGTCACAAAGTTGGCCATCGTATAAAGCTAAAAGAACATCAACTGATGATATAAGAGCTTGGTTAGAACAATTTGGAGATTTTGAGGATCAGAGAGCTATGTTTAATATTTTAAGTAATCTGAAGTTTTACCAAACCTCTGAAATACGAGACAAAATGGAGGACATATTTCGAGAAGTTAGAAAAGAGATAGCAAAGAGTCAGAAAATAGTATATAAAGAACAGGGAAAGCTCAAGAGGGACGACATTTTAGTTAGTTATCTTGATAAAAACCCAGTAAAAAGTGGAGCTGAATATGCTAAAATGTTTGTGGAGGTAAACAATATATATAAGGATAATTCTACTAATCCAGACAAGATAGATAGGAAGCTTTTAGAATTGAAAAATATTAATTCATTAGTTTTTATAGATGATTTTATTGGAAGTGGAGATAGTGTAATTGAAAATTTGAAGCCTATCATATTATCAAACCTTGAAACACTAAAAAAGAATAATATAATTATCGTTATAGGAGTCATAACAGGTTTCGAAGAAGCGAAACATAAAATAATCAAGTTTGGAAAAAAAGAGGGTGTAACATTAGAAGTTAAATTAATTGATCCATTAAATAATTCTGATAAATGTTTTGATGATGATTCTTTAATTTACATAAAACCTATTGATAGGGAGAAAGCTAAAATTATCTGTGAAAAAATTGGAAATAAACTCGAAAAAAGACATCCGCTGGGTTATCATAATTGTCAAGCGACAGTTGTTTTCCCTACTACTTGCCCTAATAACACACTACCTATACTTTGGAAAGAAACTGAAAATTGGAAGCCATTGTTCAAGAGAGGATAATGATTATGCCTAGCCAATCTATTTAGTTGAAAAGACCTATGTTTTTTATTGGATAATATTTTCAAAATAGTTTAATAACTCAAGCCTATAAAAAATTTTTAAAATTATTAATGCAAGAAATAAAAACATATACACAAGAGCTATTAACCAAAGCTAAGAAGTACTTAACCAAAGAGTACAATTTAGAGGCTTTAAATGTTTCGGATTTTCAAGCCATTAACTTTTACTTAATGGATGTAGCCATTAATAAAGAAGACAATTTATTTATTGAATCTTTTCATAAGGAGTTACCTGCCTTATCACAATTTCCTGCCGTACTCTCTATCGCGATATCATTATTTTATAAAAACTATTGTGATAATCATACTATATATGAAGTGGGTGATGTTCTACAAAGAGATAGAAGGCGTTATAAGATTTTGCAGGTTAGTAAAGAATTTTATACCGTAATAGGAGGGAAAAAGGATGAAGAATTCAGAGGCACTATACGGCATAAAGACATCGAGAAATACAGAATAGTTACAGGGCAACGTACTGGCAGACGTGTCAAGGTAGGCTTTAATCATTATGCGGAATTTTATAAAAAAATCTTCAATGAAGAATCTCATCTACCTTCTCAGTTTAAATATAAGGCGGCAATTATCATGTCTAAAAAAGAGTTTGACGAAGAATTAAGGACTCAAAAGTATATAGATATTGATATAAAAAAAGCAATACCTATGCGTTGGATAGCACGTTCTGGATCGGAAAGTTGGAACCATATTCCAATTGAGCCTATGATTTACTGTGTACCGGATTATGACACATTACAAACCTATGTTTTAGATAAGGGGATTGCTATTGAAACACTCATTGTCATTGGTAAGAACAGATACAAAGATGAAGTAAGTACAAGAATCCGATTAGCGCTCAGAAATGAAGAGATCCTTAATTGTATCATCTTAGGTAGTGAAGGTTTTAACGATCAACAAAACCAATTCTTAAAATGGAAATGGACCGCATCAGAGTTTGAGTATTTGGAAAAAAAGGAACCAGGTTTAGTAATAGTAAGAAATATTGAAGATGTTAACTATCAAAATAAGATAGATGATTTTATGCAATATCTACGAACTTTAGAAAAAGATAATGCTATCTCTTTGGTCAACGTAAAAAGATTACGAAGGTTCCTTTATGCTTTAGTATTAGCCAAACATGAAAACAGTCGCAATTTATCACAATTGGAGTTTATTCAACACTTAATTAAAACAGTAGCTTCTGAAACTATTGAGCAGGAATTCTATGATTTGGGAATAGATGATTCAGAAATACAGTTGCAAATCAGACTGAAAATTGATGAAATATTCAATAATTTCAATAATAATAAACTGAAATATTTAGACCGCATTAAGAATATTCAATTCCTGATAGTTCCTGATCGATTAGTTGAAAACTGGAAAGATGAATTTGAAGGGAGTCATCATAAAGTAATTAGTCTTAATGAATTTAAAAAAATACAAAATAAAATAGACGGAAATAAAAATGTATATCTTCTTAGTATATACAATAATGGAATGTTTTACGATGAAGTATTGCATCTAGCAATAAATGCACCACATCGGATTTCTTTCTTAGCATACCCAGAAGAGGCACAGGTAATTAATAACTATATAGATAAATATAAAAATAGCTTAATTACGGAATATCGTTCTAGGGATCGGAAGAAACTCACGGGGCTAGATTTTAACATGGGGCTTAGAGAGACCATTGAAAATAAATCATTGGATGACATAATGGATGGGTTTTATCAGAGAAATGAGCGCTCAGAAAATGTGTATGACTATGAGTCTAACAAACAGGTTAACTATCGGTTTAGATTTGAAGGTTACCCAGATTCTTTAGTTTATGATGGTTCTAAAACAATACTCATTAATAAGGATGGGCGTTGGGTAAAATCAAAAACCTATAATGTGTTACCAGGAGATATTGTAAGGATTTATAGCAATTTATCTAAGGAGCGTCTATTTGATATTGCATCTCAAGAGGACAAGAACAATCGATTTGGCGAAGTCGAAATTATGTCAAGATTGTGGAAGAAGACCTTATTAAGATATTATTCAGAACGAGCAGGTAAAGACAGGTATTACGATCGAGACCGGTTACTCAGTTCCCTAAAAGCGCATGGAAGTAAAATCACTAATTCTATAACTATTTCAAAATGGTTAAATGAAAGTGATAAAGAAAAGTTTCCACACAGTAATAATGAATTGAAGGCAATAAAGCAATTGGTAGATGATGAAGAATTGAATAATGCTTATGCGACATTATTGCGTGCAAAAGGATTTTATCGTGGTTTGATGATCAGTTTAGGTAGAGACCTGAGTGATGACGTGATGGACTACATTATTTCAGAAGGAACAATTAAAGGTAGAATGCTTTCAAAGTTTGAAAATGAAGAAATTCTATCTTTCGTGAAAAGCGCAGCACCAGTAAGAACGATAGCCACTAAAGCAATTACAGAAGATGAAGAATCAAACTGATGATTTAGATAAAAAAGCGAGACAAATATTTCAAGACCGCATTCAACGAGGTATGATAGGTCCAGGCTCTGATATGTGGGGACTTCCTGATGAAGAGGAAATTATATCAGATTATCCTCTTCCAAGGTATTTCAGCGGAGTTCTGTTTCCTAATAAATCTGAAACACCAGCAACACAGTCTGGTGAGGACGATGCGGCGCTGGAAAGCGAATCATTATTTAATGGTAATGACGAAGAAGAAGATCCTTCGGACGAGGAGAATAAAGATGTTGAAGGAACTAAGGACACAGGAGAAAAACAGGAGAAAATTAAAGTGGCGCGTCAAGATTTTAATCTAGATACGAATAGTTTTTTTCCAACTAACATTGGTATAACGATAGCTGTAGATAAATCAGTCAAGGACATAGAAGTCGAGTTTTCTTTTGGGCTATACACTCAGGCTAAAACTGAGGAAAGAAAAATAAAGATTTCTAAAGCTGGATATGATTCCTTCTTTGAAGAGGGAATTCCCTATCCATTGCCATTCCGTGATGTACTTAAGTACGAAGATGGCTATATGTTTTTAAATCGAGAGCTTAAAGGAGAACAGAAAAACCCTGAAAGAGCAAAGGGAGAATATGGAGAGTTTGACGAATTCAAAAACAGAAGGAATCTGATAAGACAAACAGAGGAAGGTGGTTATTTTTCTGCATTTTATCACGTTGGTAAATTAGAAAAGCTTCTAGGTAGAGCTTGGAAAAGAACACCATACATTTTTACAGAATCCATTTCAGTAGAAAAATCCTTTAAAACACCTGTTTCTTTTGATTTTCCAGATAAAATATACAAATTGACAGGTGCAGGATATAATATCAAAGTTTATGAAGATGCTAGAGCTAGATTTGTAAAAATTCAATTAGTTAATCAATCTGAAGATCATCCTGCAAATCGTTTTTCTAATAGATCAGAAAATCTAAATTTCAAATCGCTCTTCCAAGGAAGTATTAAAGTTCAGACAAACGGATTGATTGAATACAAGGATAATAGTTTAAACACTTATGCAGAAGATGATGAAATCAGGGATTCTGAAGCAGAAGAAATAGAATTAATCTATCGCAATATAAAGAGTTATGGTATTGGTCATAATTGTTCTGTCATTTGGGATGTAAAGAGAAAAACAGTACAGTCTACATTTTTGCCTGAACAAAATATCAATGATGTCATTAACGAGTTTGAAGATAGTAGTTTAGACAAAGCGTTAGATATGCGTAATCTCTCTATTTGGGGATTATCAAAAGACGAAATAAAAGTAAATCTTAAAGATTTTGTATTGAGTTATGACGCATGGATTAATAAACAAGTACAAGAGAAAAACTCCTTAAATAATACAGAAAAAGAGGTTGCAGACCGGGTCATCAAAAGACAACAACAAAACTATAACCGTCTTAACGAAAATATCAATTTGTTAGACGACGCAAAGGTGTTTAAGGCTTTTCAGTTAGCCAATACTGCAATGCTCATCCAGTTAATAATATCCAATGATAAAAATTTAGGTAAGACAGAAAAGGATCTGTTTGAGATTGATAAATCGATCAATGCTAATAGACTTGAATATTTCGAACACTATGATACTCTTAAAAATTTGGGATTTGTTCCAAAATATAGACCGTTTCAATTAGCATTTTTATTACTCAGTTTGGATGAGATAGCATTTCCAGAAAAACGTAAAGCAAATAATACCGTTGACCTTATATGGTTTCCCACAGGTGGTGGAAAAACAGAAGCGTATTTAGCAGTAGCTGCCTTTACAATTGCATTCCGCAGAATAAGTAATGAGACCAACTACGGTGGTACAAGTGTAATCATGCGTTACACTTTGCGTTTACTAACAGCACAACAATTTGAACGCGCGTCACGATTGATTGCAACCTTGGAATTTATGCGTTGTCAACCAGAATTTGCTGATGCATTAAAGGTAGAACCTATTAGCATCGGCTTATGGGTTGGACAAGCTTCTACACCGAATAAAATTGGAGGAGATAATGGTGCAAGTGTTTTTGTTTCTCAAATGGACGAAGAGGCTTTAAAAGGAGAGAAAGGAAACCCCGAACGTAAAAATGTATTTCAAATAAGTAGCTGTCCTTGGTGTGGTACTAAGTCAGTATCAAAAGAAAAAAATTCAAAAGGAGAAACGATCTGGCGTTATGGATTCAAAGTAAATAGAGGAGAGTTAAAAGTGTCCTGCATCAATAAGCAATGCCACTTTCATAAAGGTTTACCTATACAAGTAGTTGATGAAAACCTATATGAGAATCCACCGACGTTATTATTTGGAACAGTGGATAAGTTTGCAATGTTAGCCTGGCAAGATGAAGCTCATAATTTCTTCAAAGCAAATACCGTTAATGGCTTGCCACCAGATTTAATAATTCAAGATGAGTTACACTTGCTGAACGGACCATTGGGTTCAATTACAGCTTTATTTGAATCGACTATAGAGCTCTTGTGCACAAAAAATGGGATTGCACCTAAAATTATATCTTCTACTGCAACAACAAGAAATACGCAATATCAAATTGAAAAGCTTTATGGTAATAGAAAAGTAAATATATTCCCTCCATCAGGTATTAATCATAACGATAGTTTCTTTTCAAGAGAAAGTACAGAAAGTAAAAGACGCTATATCGGTTTTATGGCCACGGGCAAAACCTCTATTGATACACAATTACAACTATTGGCGCATCTTTTTGTTTCGCGGCTTGAGGTTTACAGAAATAAAGAAACAACGGAATTTGCAAACAATTACTGGACAATAGTATCCTATTACAATAGCTTAAAGGACGTAGGTAAGATTTTTAATAAAGTAGGAGATGAAGTAACCAATTTTACATCTACACTACAATACCGTCTAGAAGACTTATTCAACCCTATTGATGATTTCAACTTTAATTATATGGGAATATCCTCTCGTACTGAAGAATTAACCAGTCGTGTAGAAAGCTCACGAATTAAAGCCGTTCTTAAAGAACTAGAACTACCTTTTGAAGAAAAAAACATTGTTACCACAGATAAAGGTTTTCGTTACTTAAATGATGTCGTTGATTTTGTATTAGCAACAAATATGATTTCCGTGGGTATCGATATTAGTAGATTAAACTTAATGCTTATTAATGGAATGCCTAAGAATGTTGCAGAATATATACAGGCATCCAGTCGTATAGGACGTAAGACAAATGGATTGGTAGTGTCATTATTAGATCCCAATCGCGCTAGAGAGAAATCCTATTTTGAACATTTTATAAATTTCCATCAAGCGTTTTATAAATCTGTAGAGCCATTAAGTATCACACCTTTTACAGAGAGTACTATTGATAAAATGCTGACCACATCATTAGTAGCTTTTGTACGTAATAAATATCCAAACTTAAATAAAGATACTGACGCGACAAACTTCAAACCAGTGTTAGCAGAAGAGTACAGACTCTTTATTGAGCAACGGTTTGGTGTTCAAAATAGAGAAATGATGACCTATTTCGAGCGTAGATATCAAAATATTGTTGACGATTGGGAAAGCAAAGCAAAAGCTTCCAATGACTTAAAGTACAAACGACTTCTGAAAAGGCCATCTGATAAAAATGAGAGCGCTATAGATTGGACAGTGATGCAGTCAATGAGAGAAATAGATACAGATACATTTATAAGAATAAAATCGAATTTTGAATGGCGTTAAGAAGAAATAGTAGAATAGCTGATAATAAGTTTGTGAAAATGCAGACACGTAAGGCCATCAGTTCTTATGGTGGTTCGGGGTCAATTATAGAAACGCCATTTGGCGCATTAATGATTGATAAGTTTGATCAATGGCCATTCTTTCGCTTTAATGTAAAAGATGGTCAAACGGTTATTGATGCATCATATCATATAAGCGATGAAAGACTATTACAACGATTATCGCATAAAGATGGTTTTGAGAAATTAGAGGCATTTGTATATGTTCCCGACAATGTATCCTCATCAAGTAGAGCAGATGTTCCCGAACATCAAAATGATACTATTAGTGCATCATTTTTTCCTAAATGGTTTTACTGTAATTCTTGCAAGCGATTCAAGCATATCAATGATTGGTGGAGAGAATGGAGCTTGGCAAAATCAAACGCTACAAAGAAAGAATTTGCTCCACCTAAGTGTGGTGTCTGTTATGCAAAGCGTGGGAGTAAGTTTGCGCCAGAATTAGAGCAAGTACGTTTTGTTATGACAGCACCTAATGGAGATATTAAAGATATTCCTTGGGAAAGATGGAATAAGGCACAAAAAGCAGTTCAGGATGAGGACACAGAGAATGGATCAGTAAGATTAGACTATGAAGCATTATGTTGTGAAAATCCAGATCTGCGTTATTCAAAATCTACAAAGTTTTCTGATTTAGCAGGTATTAGCATTAAATGCATGAATGATGGATGCAGTCATAAGGGAAGAATGATGAATTTATCAGGTTTATTTGGTTTGCGTGAAAGGAAATATTTCACGGAAGAAGAACTTTTGGGGCGTCACGACCGCAAGATGGAATCAAAAGTTTATTTCAAACCAGTTATCCGAAGTAGTAATAGCGTTTATTATCCAATTCTTGTTTCAAGTATATTTTTACCAATAGATAAAGGATTACTAAACAAGGATATAGAAAAGATAAATCGATTTAAATCTAAAGGTAAAGATGCAGAATTTATCTACGAAGCTTTAGAAGAAAAATACCCTTTAGAACAGATTCAGGAAATACTCAAAAACGATAATGATATGATATATATTCCAGAGTTGGAATACCGTTTATATGAGTATAACTTCCTTGTTAAAAATTCAAATATTGATTTTACAGATGAAGATGAAAATTTAATCTTTAAAAAGGAATCTCTCTCGAAACTAAATTCATTTGGTTTTGAACAAATTATAGGCTTAAGGCGTATCAAAATGACTACCGCACAATTAGGCTATACGCGTCAAGAACCATTAACTAATGATGACTTCTTTTCTAACATGGACGAAACGCAAATGCTGATAGAAAAAAAATTTACTTCTAAATGGGCGGACAAAACAAAATACCTACCTGCAATTGAAAGTTTTGGAGAAGGGATTTTTATAGCATTATCGCATGATAAAATTGAAAGTTGGATCATACAAGCAGAAACAAATGAACACTTTAAAAACAAAATAAATAAGCTATACCTCAATATCGAAAGCCATGCCTATCGTTCGGTAAAAGAAAAGTTTGGAATGCCAGTAGATAGAGAGCATTTAATACGTTTTATATTAGTGCATACGCTTTCACATTTATTAATTAAGGAGTTAGAGTTCCTATGTGGCTATCCTTCAACCTCACTTAACGAGAGACTTTTTGTTGATAGAGATCAGATGCAAGGTGTATTATTATATACAATTGCAGGAGCAGAAGGTAGTTATGGTGGTTTAGTATCTCAAGCGCCAGAGACACAAATATTACGCTTATTGAAATCAGCATTAAGAAGAGCATCAGATTGCGCATCAGATCCTATTTGTTACAATACAGACGATGGGCAAGGTGTTGGCGGATTAAATATGGCAGCTTGCTATAGTTGTACTTTAATCCCTGAAAATGCTTGTGAGGAGTTTAATTCTTTTTTAGACCGTTCATTATTGATAGATGAAGCGTATGGTTTTTTTAAAGGTTTGTTAAATTGATATTTGGAAATGAAACAATTCAAAGCAGGATATATTGTTGATGCCATTAGTAATGTCATTACAGACAACTTCAAACCATTAAATTATTTTAATGATTTTCTAAATGAAAGCAGTAATAAAACAAAAGGATTATTGCAGAACCTTAGTGCTTTTGATGTGGAGTTTCCATATGAGCATACGATCGACTATGCTAATATACAACCAATATTAGCTACAATAAATAACATCATATCAAGAGGTTTACCTACAAAGGCGCCGATTGTGATTGAGGAAATCTTTACAAAAATAGGATTAACTCAAAAAACTGATAATGAATATATTTTAGAATACTCGAAATCTATTAAAGATTTAAGTTTTGAAACCATATTTGAATTACTTCATATTATTGAACCAGGTTTAAGACTTGATGATGAAACCTATGGAGGCGAATTAGGAAGCCAACTAGAACGAAAGTTTTTAGGAAACCATCATTTCGTGCATCAACTTTTTCAAACACAAAGAGATTTTGCTACAATTAATCCTGATATGATTGGAGGGAAAACCGTTGATTTTAGCTTCACATCTCCTTATTTATCATGGAATAATTTACAAAATAGGACAGAGTATAAGACTAGAATTTTTGAAATAGATGGTCCACACCATTTGTTAGCCGAATATGTTTTCTATGATACCAATAGAGATTTGGCTACAGATAAGGTGAATGTTGACACTATTCGTTTCACTCAAAATGAGATTAACGCAAATGCGATTTCGTATGAACGCTTATTTAATGAGGATTTGTATAAGCTTTTTGAGAAAAATTTTTATAGAGAATCTGCTGAGTTTTTAGAAGAATTCAGTTTAATTTTTGTGCCATTTGCAGTTGCTAGAATTCAAAAAACACTGCTAGAGCATTTTATAGCAAAACCGGAGATTTTAAATAATGAAACATTGCTTATTGCAATTATTGAAAGAGATGTGCCATGTGGCGCTTTGGCAATCAAGAGTTTGGAGGATTTATTTTCAAATTTAAATGCTTTGCTATCAGATAATGATAAATTACCATTACCAAAAATCGAATTGAGTGTTTTTGAAAATGAGAAATGGGTGATAGATCAAAGTTTGCATTGTGATAACATTCCAAAAAATGAATCTTACTTTGGTGCTAATGATTTCGACATAATCATAGATCATTCTATTTTAAGACGTTCTCAAATCTATAGAGATAAGGAGTATTCACTTCGTGATGCAATTTTAATTCGTTCGTCACATTATATTGATAACAGTATTGAAAGTAGCAGAAAAGTGTATTGTGCCAATTTATTAAACTATAAAGAGTTGGTGGTTAGAAATAGTGATGATTCCTATGGTTCAATTGAAGGTTTAGAAAAAAATATTAATTTTTTTATTCAAAATATTTTTAGAAAATCCAGCTTTAGACCTGGGCAATTACCCATAATTTCTAGAGCCTTGCAACAAAAACCTGTTATTGGTTTGTTACCAACAGGAGGAGGTAAATCTTTAACTTATCAATTGCCAGTTTTTTTACAACCAGGTTTATGCTTGGTGGTGGATCCTATTAAATCATTAATGGAAGATCAGGTTAGAGTACTGAACAATAATTGGATAGACTGCTGTGATTTTATAAATTCAAATTTAGAAAGAGTAGAAAAACAAAAAAAACTAATCGATTTTAAGTTCGGACAAACTCAATTCTTATTTGTCTCTCCAGAAAGATTTGTAATGCAAGATTTCAGAAATATCATTAGTGCCATTGACAATAATAAATATCATCTAGCATTTTCCTATTGCATAATTGATGAAGTGCATTGTTTATCTGAATGGGGGCACGATTTCCGTTCTACTTACCTAATGTTAGGTAAAAATGCTCAAAAGTTTATAAAAACAAGAGCGAATAAAGTCACGTTAGTAGGTTTGACAGCCACAGCATCTTATGATGTTTTAGCAGATATCGAAAGAGAATTAGATATTAAACATGATGACGCTGCTAATGCTGTAATTTCGATTGATAACACCATAAGGAAAGAATTGTTTTTTGATTACATAGTATGCAATGCTCAGATTGCTGATCATCATATTACAGATAGGGATATAAAAGACAGAATAGGTCTTATAAAAAGAGAACAATTAAACGAATATGTCAAAAACAGTGTCAATAATTTAAAAAGTATTAACAATAAAGTCATTGCGGAATCTCTTGAGCAACATTATAAAGAATTTGAGGTAGAAGAATTTGATGAATTTAAGAATACTATAACTATTGAAGTCGAATCAGATTCAATAAATAGTATTCCTAATAATTCATTTGATACCATATCTTCAATAATTTTTTGCCCGCATACTCAGGGAATTCTTGGAGTGACAGGAAGAGTTCATGATGGAAATAAACCAAAAGAAATATTTGAAAACCTAATAGTTGATCATTCTAATAAATCCTATTTCATAGGAAATGATGAAGGAGGCCGATTAAATGAAGAAATTCACAGTCATTTCACGGATTTTTTAGCTGGTAAAACTAGCTACATGGTTTGCACTAAGGCATTTGGAATGGGTATCGATAAGGAGGATGTAAGAATTGTTTATCATATCAATTATTCTTCATCACCAGAAAGTTATATCCAGGAAGCAGGAAGGGCAGGAAGGGATAAGAAAAAATCTCTATGCGTAAATTTAATTAATACGGAAGAATTTTACTATTTAAATCCTAACTACATAAAACAATTTCAAAAGGAGATTAGAATAAAATTAAGGCATCTTATCGAAGACTTTAATGGGACGAGCTTTGCCCTAAAAAGGAATTCAACTAAAGGAACATTAGTAAATGATATTAAGTTAATTACTCATGATTTTTCTGATACATTCATACCACAAAAGGATTTAGATGTACCAAAAAACTATATTATCCTACAATTTAGATGAAAGTATTCATGATTTTTTTCACAATAACAGCTTTAAGGGGATTGAAACTGAGTTATACCAATTAGAACGCTTTTTTACTAGAACAGAGCAAATTATTAAAACAGTTTTTAATCAAATTACTGAAATTTATAATCTTGAAAACGATAGGAATGTTAATTTTTATTTAACACCAGAAGGTAATTATCAAGGTAATATATGGCTTAGAAATGAGGATAGTATTGTGTTCGGTAGAATTAAAAATACAATTGGTCATGGTAAACTAACAGTTGATTTCAATTTCGGCCCGAAAGGTGGTGTTATGGACATACCTCTTACTAATGATATTTTTGATTTTATCTGCAAACACCAGAATGAAAATAGTCCAACCACAACATTATTTGATTACTTGAGTAATCCTGTTGAAAACGTTATTAATAATGGTCTATCATTAAAAGCGTTCTTTGAATTAGCGAGTAATAATTTAAAATTTATTGCGCCATTAGATTTTACCAGAGATAGTTTGTCTGAAAAAATAGATTTTAGTACTTTAATTT
>NZ_LZRN01000063.1 GCF_001678675.1 Gelidibacter algens | reverse complement strand
CGGTATTTTTTTATCCAATAATTAACCTAATTTGATAATTATACGCCACTTGCCTTCAAAATGACCGTTGCTATCGAAAAACAAATTATGTAAGAAAATTAGAAAAAGATGCTATGTGAATCTTATTATTGGATTTCCCAATAGCGTATTTCATTGCTGACTTCGGCACGACTTCGGGCTGTGCGTGAGGCAATAATTCCCAACATATTTTCAAATTCTCCAATCAAATAATCGACATCATTGTCGGTAATGCTGGGGTACTTTCGCCTATACTCTTCACGAATGATTGCCCATTTTTTTTCCATGTCGTCATTAATCTCATCAATGCTTCGTCTGCCGGCCTAGTGGCCCATAATATAAATTTTTTATCGTTCGAGCTTACAAGCTACTTATAGTTATGCAAAGTAGATAACTTAAATGACGAAATAAATGGTTCAAAAAAGAAATAGCTCAGTCGACCATCTGGCGTTGTTACCCAAGTTTTCATATGAAAACTACCATTAAATATTGCTAAAACAATCGTTAAATTGAGGCATGCTCTCGACCTTAATAAAACCAATGATAAACGAACAACGCCGTAAAACTGAACACTAAATGAGCGAAAAATATGTGAATATAATATTGAGTGTAATTAAAGTCCGATGGGAAATTAAGCGTTTTAAATAAAAATTTCCATCCCAAAACTCCAAGAACTCCTAAAATACCACCAAAAACTAAACCCCAAATTAAGGAGCGCTCTAAATTGGTGATCTCCCATAAAACTTCATAAATTCCCAGAAAAACAATCCCGAGTGCAAAATGAATCACCCATCCTAAAACGTAAGTCTGTTTTTGTGAAGTGGTCTTGTCAAGGTTTGCATTCAATAGTCTTGAAATTAGTGCAGATTCCATAAACTGATTGCCTGATAGCGCACTCCATAGTGCACTAAAGAGGGTCATCCACACTACTGAAATAAGCCAAGCCAAAATAAAGATTGTGAAGGACATCTGATATTAGTTTAAATAGTTAAGAACCTCAGCGATCAATTGTTTTTATTAGCTTCCAGCATAGCAATTAAGGCCTTGGCAGTGGGACCTGCTGATGCCGGATTTTGTCCGGTAATCAGAAGGCCATCTGTCTCAACATGAGAGGTGAATGGTATAAGTGCCTTATGATAGTCGGCTCCCAATGCTTTCAACTTATCTTCTAAAGTATAAGGGATATTATTGGATCTAAATACTAACTTTTCTTCTGCATTGGAGAATCCTGTCACTTGTTTCCCCTTTAAAATTGAAGGTTGCAGTTCTGCCGCTTTTATTAATGCTGCCGGACCATGGCATACTGCTGCTACGGGTTTGTTTTGTGATATAAAGTCCACAATCAACCTCCCACTGGCGTCATTGCTTGCCAAATCAAACATTGGTCCATGCCCTCCCGGATAAAATACAGCATCAAAATCAGAAGCAGAGACCCCATCAATTTCTACCGTATGCTTTAACGCATGTTTCGCAAAATCATCATCTTTAAATCGACGATTGGAAGCGGTTATATTTTCCGTCAGTTTACTCATAGGATCTATAGGGGGACTACCTCCTTTTGGGCTGGCTAAAACCACCGTGTAGTTTTTATCGCGAAATTCATAATAGGGATCGGTAAACTCACCAATCCATAATCCTGTTGTACTGTCTGTATTGAGCATCTGTTGATGAGATGTCAATACCATTAAAATTTTTTTCATAATCTTTATGGGTTTTGTATCTTGATAAATCATGCCGTTTTCAACAGTTATGATAGAATGAACAAGCTATCAAAAAATATGTGGTACACAACGGCTGCAAAATTGCGGCGCTTAATCTTTTTTAGGTTTGGAACCAGTTTTTGGGATGGGGATAAAATTATATAGAATGAGGTAAACCCATTAATTCAATAGACAAAATTGTGAACGCAATAAAAATTTAGGAAAGAACTGCTAAAATATTGAGCACGCCTGAAATGTTTCAATGATTTTCTCTGTTACACAAAATTCAGGTGTAAAATATTTAACTAGTCGAATTCTAATAAAAACTGACTTTCAAGTGAGATGTTTTAGCCTGTCAATCAAAAGAACCAAGCCTCAAGATTTAGATATCTCAACACTTGGTCCATTTTGTTTTAACTGTTTTCTAAATTAAACTTCAATGATGATGCCCAATTATAAAGTACAAATCACCAAAGTTGATCCATATTTTTGCTGCATCTACCACAATTTCTTACACCGGAATGGTTTCGGCAAGTTTCATTCGTTTCCAATTTCTATGCTGTGAAATGGCTTTAATGAATTTTGCAGGTTCAGTATTGAGACAAATTGCCGCATCGTCTTTAAATTTGGACACATACGAGGCCTCCAAGAGTTCTACCCCTTCATGGTCTGCCGCAATGGCTTTACAATGTTTCAAAGCCTCATTTATAAATTTTATAAATTTTGCAGTCTCTTTTAAAGTGTTGACTGACTCCTTTCCTCCCGGAATATAGAGTGCATCATAAAGTACGCTTTCTGTTGTCGCAACGGCCGCATCCACTTTCTGTTCAGAACCGTCATCACCTTTAACAGTACCTCCGTGCGGTGCAACAATTTTAACCATGGCACCTTCTTTTTTCAAGGCATCGGTCATCTTCTTGAAATCCTTCATGGAAAACCCATCACCTATCAATACAGCCACTTGCCGTGTTGCAATGGTTTCAAACTTTGTGTTTGCCTGACTCAATGCAGGATCTTTTTCCAAATAGATTTTCTTTTTCGGTGGTTGAAATTTCGAGACATCAGCATCTGCACCAATAGCCTGGTTTAAAGGTTTATCAATTGATTTCGGTACTTTAAGTCCTAATCCCTTAGCTACTTTTTCAGAAAGGTCTTGATCAATTTGCGCAATGATATACAACATCCGTTCTTGGATGTGTTGGTGCGTGCATTTTCCCAATTCAAAAATATAGGCGTCCGTTAAATGCTGTTGTTCCCAATCGGCAAGACTTCTATAAAACAATGCAGGTTGAGAAAAATGATCACTAAAACTCTCGCTTCGTGTTCTGATTTTCTTTGCATCAATGCGCTCTTCATAGGACGTAAAGGCACCTTCTGACATTTTAGCAAGATGTGGACAGCCACCACTGATACTGTTTGGAAAATAAGCCGTTTGTCCTTTTGGGATATCCATTTGCATATGCCCATCTCTCTGATTGTTATGGGTAGGGACAATCGGTCTATTAATAGGAATTTGATGGAAATTAGGCGAACCTAATCGTGAGAGCTGTGTGTCTCTGTAAGAAAAAAGACGCCCCTGTAAAAGTGGATCGTTTGAAAAATCAATGCCAGGAACGATGTGACCGGGAAGAAAGGCCACTTGTTCGGTTTCTGCAAAGAAGTTTTCCGGGTTTTTATTTAAGGTCATTTTACCAATTATCTTAACTGGCACCATGTCTTCGGGAATCAACTTGGTAGGATCCAATAGGTCAAAGTCGAATTTATGCTCGTCTTCCTGTGCCACAATTTGAATGCCCAGTTCCCATTCCGGAAAATGTCCTGAGTCAATGGCGTCCCACAAATCCCGACGATGAAAATCAGAATCTGCACCACTAATCTTCACCGCTTCATCCCACGTTACTGAATGGACTCCTAATTTAGGTTTCCAGTGGAATTTCACAAAATGAGATTCACCTTTGTCATTGATCAATCTGAAGGTGTGAATACCGAAACCTTCCATCATTCTCAAACTCCTCGGAATGGCCCGATCACTCATCAGCCAAATTTGGTTGTGAAGTGTTTCAGTAGTACGGGAAATAAAGTCGTAAAAGGTATCATGTGCCGAAGCAGCTTGCGGTATTTCTTTATTTGGCTCAGGTTTAACGGCATGGATTAAATCAGGAAATTTCATGGCATCCTGAATGAAAAAAATAGGCATATTGTTACCTACCAAATCCCATGTGCCTTCTTCAGTATATAATTTTACTGCAAAACCGCGTACATCCCTGGCCAAATCGGTTGAACCTTTAGAGCCCGCCACGGTTGAAAATCTCGCAAACACTGGTGTTTTTCTAGAAGTATCTGTAAAAATCCCTGCCTTGCTATACTCAGCTATACTTTCATATAACTCAAAATAACCGTGAGCTCCACTACCTCTAGCATGTACAATACGCTCTGGAATTCTTTCATGGTCAAAATGGGTTATTTTCTCTCTTAATAAAAAATCTTCGAGAAGGGTTGATCCTCGTTCACCAGATTTTAAAGAGTTATTGGTATCATTCACTTTCAGACCCTGGTTTGTGGTCATGACGGTGTCTTTCGTTTCCTTTTCAAATTTTTTTAAATCTTCTATTTTTTTTGAACTGGAGTTGTCAGTTTTCTTATTGGCCATATACAATTGTATTAAATATTAACGTACACTGAAAACACTTCAAAGTGTTTTGAATCAGAATTTAATGCACAAATTCATGATTATAAGTCGATAAGTTTGACACAAAAAGAAATATTTATGCCTTGAAAGAAATGGACTTACACCTATATAAGTGGTTATAGATATTTTAAAACCATTCAAAAAGTATTCAGAATAAACGTGTCTTTTGAGAGAACATATAATTTATGAGAGGATCAAATTCAGTCAAGTTCTGATGTGGAGCCCACCCTTCCTCTTCAAAAAAGGTTGTGATTCGATGTCAATTGTGTCTGTCAATTTATCCAAAGGGACAATCGCGCTTTTTATGTTTCACATTCTTGATAGTATTGCTAACTTTACTGTAACTATTTAGGAATTGACGCACAACAGTTGAAGGCAGCATATCCGGAATTACTAGAAATTAACGGCTCATTTAATAGAATAAAAATGATAAATGAATTAAAGGAAAGTTATGGACACATATTCGAGGATGCTTTACTTGATGAAATTGTCCAGGTTGGTACGTACAAAGAAATCCCGGAAGGTTTTAAAATGATGGACATAGGAGACTATGTCAAATCTATGCCATTGCTTATTTCTGGTGTTATTAAAGTTTTAAGGGAAGACAATGATGGCGATGAGCTATTGCTTTATTATCTAGAAAGAGGAGAAACTTGTTCAATGACCATGACCTGTTGTTTAGGACAGAAAAAGAGTGAAATACGCGCTGTTGCAGAAACAGATGCAAAACTCATCATGATTCCCGTAGGCAAAATGGAAGAATGGACAGCCAAGTATAAATCTTGGAGAAATTTTGTTTTTGAGAGTTACCACAATAGAATCAATGAATTGCTGACCACTGTAGATAGTATTGCCTTTTATCAAATGGATGAAAGATTGCTAAAATATCTAAAGGAAAAAGTAAGGGTCAATGATAGCAACATCATACAAAACACCCACCAAGAAATTGCTTATGATCTTCATACATCCAGAGTAGTCATTTCAAGACTTTTAAAAAAGCTGGAACAACTTGGCAAAATTGAGCTAAACAGAAATTTTATTAAAATTTTGAAATTATAACCAGTGTAACCCATGTTACTGCATATCGCGTTTGAGTAGGCTACTTTTGATCTACAAATTAAAACTTATGGAATTAATTGAGGTTTTTGGATATATCAGCGCATTGGTAATTGGCATTTCATTGGGGATTATCGGCGGTGGGGGTTCTATCTTAGCAGTACCTGTTTTGGCATATTTATTCTCAATTGATGAAAAGGCCGCAACGGCATATTCCTTATTCATAGTAGGATCTAGCGCATTGGTTGGTGGACTACAACAACACTTTAAAGGCTATGTAGATTGGAAAACATCCATCGTATTTGGCATCCCTGCAATTATTGGGGTCACTTTGGTACGCTACTTTTTAATACCGATACTTCCGAATATTTTATTTACGGTTGGGGATTTTGAATTTAGCCGTCGCATGGGTATGTTCGGTTTTTTTGCCTTATTGATGATTCCCGCCGCATTTTCGATGCTTAATCACAAAAAAGAAACCTCCGTAAATAAAAACAAAAAAGTCAAATATAATTACCCTTTAATACTAATTGAAGGTTTGGTGGTTGGCGGTATTACCGGCATCATCGGTGCTGGAGGTGGTTTTTTAATTATTCCAGCCTTGGTGATCTTAGCTAATGTTGAGATGAAAATTGCCGTTGGCACATCGTTGATAATTATCGCATTCAAATCATTGCTTGGTTTCTTTTTGGGAGATGCCTTAACAATGTCCATAGATTGGACTTTTTTAATGGTCTTTACGGGATTGTCTCTTGTGGGCATCTTTATAGGTAGCTATTTGGGCAATTTTATAGATAGTAAAAAATTAAAAAAGGCTTTTGGATATTTCATTTTTGTCATGGCCGCCTTCATTTTTGTCATGGAATTTATAGTGATATAAGAGTTTGTAACTTATGTTACTGCAAACATCGCTAAGAGGTTCTATTTTTGACAATTAAATCTTTGCATCCATGAAAATAGAACAAATGTACACAGGCTGCCTATCACAAGCCGCCTATTATATTGAAAGCAATGGCGAAGTTGCAATAATAGACCCTTTAAGAGAAGTAAAACCATACCTCAATAAAGCAAAGCAAGATAATGGCGAAGTAAAATATATTTTTGAGACTCATTTTCATGCTGATTTTGTGAGTGGTCATGTAACACTTTCGAAACAAACAGGAGCACCAATTATTTATGGTCCAACTGCCAACCCTTCTTTTGATGCCATTATTGCCAAAGATGGTCAAGAGTTTAAACTTGGAAAAATAACTATAATTGCACTTCACACTCCAGGGCACACCTTGGAAAGTACCAGCTATCTTTTGAGGGACGAAAACGGTAAAGACCATGCTCTTTTTAGTGGGGACACTTTATTTTTGGGCGATGTAGGCCGTCCGGACCTAGCACAAAAAAAGGGTGTTGTGACAGAAAGGGATTTGGCTGGGTTTCTATTTGAAAGCTTACGCACTAAAATTATGCCTTTAGCTGATGATATTATTGTTTACCCTGCGCACGGTGCCGGTTCTGCTTGTGGTAAGAATATGAGCAAAGAAACAATTGACACCTTGGGCAATCAGAAAAAGACGAATTACGCCTTGAGGGCTGATATGACCAAAGACGAATTTATTGAAGAAGTGATAGAGGGCTTACTACCTCCACCCCACTATTTCCCTATGAACGTTAAAATGAATAAAGAAGGCTATGATGATATTGACGCTATTTTGAAAAGAGGCACCAAAGCCTTGTCGCCAGACGCTTTTGAAGCAGCTGCAAATGAAACCGGAGCTATTGTTTTAGATGTTAGAAATGAGCAAAATTATGCAAAAGGGCACATTCCGAGATCAATTTTCATTGGTTTGGATGGCGATTTTGCACCGTGGGTTGGAGCGCTGATTGCGGACGTTAAGCAACCTATTCTATTGGTGACGCCAGAAGGCAAAGAAGAAGAGACCGTGACACGATTGTCACGTGTAGGTTTTGACAATGCGCTGGGCTATCTAAAAGGCGGTTTCGAAGCTTGGAAAAAAGCAGCTTTTGAATATGATACGGTAACATCAATTCAAGCCACAACCTTTAGAGAGATCATTTTAACGGATGGTGTTCCTGTTTTTGATGTCAGGAAAGAAAGCGAATACTTATCAGAACATCTATTGAATGCTCAAAACACGCCTCTGAATGACCTGAATGATTATTTGCCAGAATTCCCGAGAAATAAAACGTTTTACCTATTCTGTGCAGGTGGCTATCGAAGTATGATATCCGCATCTATTTTAAAAAGTAGAGGCATTCACAATTTTATCGATGTATCTGGCGGATTTAAATCCATGAAAGAAGCTGGTATAACACCATCAAACTATGTCTGTACCAACAAAAACATTTGAAATAATAAAATAAAGTTCACTATGACACTGTTCAGTTCAATTTTTGGAATAAAAAAGTATAAAAATGAGGCCATCAAAGTTTTAGATGCACAAACATTTAAAGATTCCATATCACATAAAAAAGTTCAATTAATCGACGTAAGATCATCCAATGAATTTAAATTTGGTCACATTAAAGATGCAAAAAATATCGATTTCTATTCTGATAAATTTACTGCTGAATTTAATAAATTAGACAAACAAAAACCAGTTTATATCTATTGCCGGAGCGGAAGCAGAAGCAGACAGTCTTCAAACAAGTTATCCACAATGGGATTCACAGAAATATACGATCTAAAAGGTGGCATCTTAAACTATAAATAACATTATAATTTTTTTTAAAGAAAATTCACGAGCAAATTAAATGACCATAAGCATGATGATAAAAACTTCAATACTAGTACAAAATATAAAATGTGGCGGTTGCGCACATACCATCACCACTAAACTATCTACTATTGAAAACATCACCAATTTACAGGTTGATGTAGAGAAAAATAAGGTGTCTTTCAATTATGTGAATGACACTGATGCGGTTGCTGTTAAAGAAAAACTAAAGCATTTAGGATATCCGTCAATAGAAGATTCAAATTCGTTGACATCCAAAGCAAAATCTTTTGTGAGTTGCGCCACTGGCAAACTTTCAAAGTAAAAATTTCATAAAAAATGAAAAAATCAGTTCTAGTATTAATCGTATTGATTTCTTTTTTTAGCTGTAATAAGGACAAAAAATCCGAGTATATTTCAGTAGAAAAAAAAGCTGAGATCGAAGCTGTTCAGGAAAAAAAATATACAGTAACAAACGGTGATACTCTAGCATATGCAGGACGTGGCTTAAGATACGCATTGAGTACTCAAGCTGTCTTGGGAAAAAATTTAATGCAGGCCATTCAAAAAGCTGGAACATCAGGAGCCTTATCATTTTGTAACGAAAAGGCCTATTCATTAACTGATAGTATGGCCGTGGTGCAAAACGCAAGCATCAAGCGTGTTTCAGACAAACCAAGAAATCTAGCTAATCAAGCCAATGCTGAAGAGTTGGAATATATTGAAACCTTTAAAGAAATTATTTCAAACCAAGAGTCACCAAACCCAATAGTTAAAGATTCAGATACCAAGATGCGGGTATATTATCCTATTCTTACCAATGCCATGTGCTTGCAATGTCATGGAAAACCTAATAAAAATATTGAAACACCTATACTTACTAAATTGGCCTTATTATATCCAGAGGATAAAGCCATTGGCTATGCTGAGAATGAAGTTAGGGGTATTTGGAGTGTTTCCTTTAATAAATAAATAAATTCAGATATGAGTAAATTTTCAGAATTAATAAATCAAGACACACCTGTTCTTGTCGATTTTTTTGCAGAATGGTGCGGACCATATAAAACCTTAGCACCAATTTTAAAACAGGTGAAGGAGAATTTAGGGGATGGCGTGTCCATTATAAAAATAGATGTCGATAAAAATCAGGCTATAGCTGCTAAATATCAAGTTAGAGGTGTACCAACTATGCTACTGTTTAAAAACGGAAAACAAGTTTGGAGACAATCTGGTGTGTTGTCAAAAGATGATATTATAAACATCATAAAAACCACCAATTAGTGAATTTGTCAGAAGATTTTTGGGACGATCGTTATAAAAACAAAGATATAGGCTGGGATTTGGGAGAGATCTCCGCACCCTTAAAAGCGTATTTTGATCAATTGACCAATAAAGATCTGAAGATATTGATTCCGGGTGGAGGCAATTCTTATGAAGCCGAATATTTGCACCATCAAGGATTCAAAAATATATATGTTGTTGATCTCTCTAAAACAGCATTAAATAATATCAAACGCCGTGTGCCATCGTTTCCTTCCGCACATTTAATTCAGCAGAATTTTTTCGATTTAGAAATGTCTTTTGACTTCTTAATCGAACAAACCTTCTTTTGTGCCCTTAACCCAGCATTAAGACCGGCATACTCATCAAAAGCCTCTGAATTACTCAATAAAAATGGGCTAATTGTAGGACTGCTTTTTGACATTCCTTTAAACAGTGACAAACCCCCTTTTGGAGGCGAATAAAAAAGAATATATAGGCTATTTTATACCTCATTTTGAAATTGTGATATTGGAACCTGCGCTTAATTCGCATCCCTCAAGAAATGGAACGGAATTGTTTTTTAAACTACGAAAGAGGCACTAATTATCTCTTTTGTTAATTCATTCAGGACTAAGAACCTCAAGACTGAAACCGTCTCTCTGGATTCAAAGCAAATACATCAAAATTTGAAACAGCACCTCCAACGGTATTAAATACCGGCTATCTCATCTTTTTACTAATCTAACAGCTTTGGTATCATTATTTCCTCACACTCGTTGCTTAACCGAGTCCATCGCAATCCAAATTGAAATCCTTCAATTTGGATTTTATAGTTCAGAGTATAGATTATGTAACTGAAATATGGTTTTTTAACAAATAAGTTTATCTTTATAACTCAATATGTTTTGCAACCAACTAAAAACAAGCAAAGTAACTACTTAATGAAAAACAAATTAAAAGCCATTCTATATCCCGTTCTTACTGGAACATTAGGTAATGCACTTGTGTTTCTTAGACCAAAAAAGGCCCGACAACTGTCGGAAAATAGAATTACACTCGTACACAAGAATAAAAAAAACCTGAGTATCCCAGAAAGGTTAATGCGTGCTGCTCTTGTAAAAAAACTTGATAAAATACAAGATTACAATACAATTGCGGATCTAAATCGCAATTTTTGGGCCAATAAAAATGCCACGGAGTTATTTTTAGAAACTGAAGATGGATTTGAAACTGATTTTCTGCCAAACTGTACTTTTATATTCGAACTACTTAAAATTGAATTATCAAATCATCCAGAAGAATTTAATACCCTGGTCGAAATTGGAACCGGAAATGGCGATGTACTAAATTATTTGAGTTCAGAATTCCCCCATATTAATCGTTTTGTAGGTATTGATCTTAGTCAAGATCAGATTGAATTAAATAATAAAAAATTCAGTAACAACAAAAAACTTGAGTTTGTGGCCTCAGATGCTCTTGATTGGGTTAAAAAACACGGCCAAAGGAATACTATTTTTGTCACCTCAAGAGGTGTTTTAGAATATTTTATAGAGCCACGTCTGCAAGAGCTTTTCAACAACATAAACCAACTGGGCAAAACGATCTTTGTAGCCATAGAACCAAACGGTGCTGACCACAATTTTGAAACAAACCCAAATTCTCAACTTTATGGGCATGAGCCGTCGTTTTCACATAACTACCCTGGTCTTTTCAAAAATGCAGGTTTTGACATCTGGCATTTTTCACAAAAAGTCTGGTTTAACGCTAGTGACATGCAAACGTTTGTTGGCGCTAAAAATTGAAGTAATGATTGCATAAAATAAATTTGATAATGCTGAAAAAGCTTCTTTCAGAGAAATAAAATTATGACGCGTGTGCTGGTCGCATTGTATTGTTAAAAAATAAAAAACGGTTTATAATTCTTTTAATCTAAACAACTATGAGGGATTTTATAAAAAAATATGAGCTTTATATCTTTTTAGTTCTTGGCCCATTGGTTAATGTCGTTTATGTGTACGCCCGATATTTAGATATTATTCCAAAGGCGATATATAATAATGGTCGATTTTTGCTGCTTTTGTTCCTCTTGATTTGTATAGTAGCATATACAAGAGGCATTATGGGCGTAAAAGATATCTTTAAACCTATGACGAATTGGAAGGTCAACCCTAAATGGTATGTATTTAGTTTATTTTTCGCTTTCACAGTCGGTCTTATAACCTTGTTATTGAAAGGCATTTATTCTGGTGGTGATTATACTGAATTTGTAAAAGTAAATTTTGGGGTTTTTAACTTAAGGAGTGTTGTGGCATTGTTTGTTTGGGCTTTCTTAGGCGAAGTTGTCTGGGTTAGCTATTGCATTCGCGAACTATCAAAAATCATAAAACCTTTTTATGCAAGTCAAATTATTGGTTTGTTTTGGACCTTATGGTGGATTCCGATCATTATACTTGGTGAAGGTGTTCTTCCTGGCATTCCGATAGTTTCTTTAGGAATATTCATGTTGGGAATTGCAGGTATGTGCACTGTAGTTTATAGACTTTCTAAAAGTGGTATTTGTGTATTAATATTGCAGTTTACTTTAAATCTTAGTCTGAATGCACTATCAATCTCACCAAGCACAGGAGGTGTAACTACTTTTACAGCTTATTCTATTGTTTATTTTCTTACAATGTTAGGCTTTATGTATTTACTATATCCACTGAAAAAAAGTTAAGCTTATTGAACCGCTGTAATTTTTGAGAATATTATAACCAACACAAGAATTATAATCCTTAATTAGTAAGAATTATCTTGACGGAATAATTAAAATTAAAGAATGTTTTAAAAGAAATACGGTTCAAATTATTGAAATATAAAGTGTTCCAAGATAATTAATTAGTTAATTATCATCTAATTAAATAGAATTGATTAAATTTAAATTTAATATTCAAATTTAGCATCGATTTATTCTAAGTCCTCCCCACTATTGATCTTATCGGTAAGATTCTAAGTCCTGCCCTATTAGTGATCTTGTCGATACGCTTTGATTATATAAAATGTTTCACTCATTTACATATGAAATTAAAAATTAGAAAAATGGAGGCACATACTAACATAACCAAAATTGACAGATGTAGTGGTCTGTCAGAAAAAGAATTTTACAATACGTATGTAAAAAACTCATTGCCAGTAGTAATTACTGACAGAGGTGATTGGACAACATTAGAAAAGTTTACACCAGTATATTTCAAATCTAATTATAACCACTTAAACAGAACTATAGACGGAAAGACCTATCCCTTGTCAGAAATAATTGATTTATGTAAATCGTCAACACCAGAAAATAAAGCGCCATATCCAAATATTTACAATGTGGATCGCGATTTCCCTGAATACCCTGATGATATTCCAAAAATGCTTTACGGAAAATCCAATAGATTACACAGCCGCCTATTACCTAATTTTATCGCCAAACGAACCAATCAACAAGAATTGTTTTTTGGTGGAAAAGGATGTTCATTCCCAACATTGCATATTGATTATCTCGGTGTACATACGCAATTGACACAAATAATTGGAGAGAAGGATTTTATTCTATACCCACCCAACCAAACGCCCTATTTATATCCTGATAAGATTCGTTCAACCCAGAGCCCCGTTAACATCATAAATCCTGATTATGATAGGTTTCCATTATTTAAAAATGCTGTGGCTATAAAAACTACTCTGCAACCTGGAGAAACTCTATTTATACCTGCTGGCTGGTGGCATACAACTTATATACATAATTTCAACCTCACCTATGCCATTGACCATGTAAACTCATTCAACTGGAATTTCTTTATGGATGAGACCTATATTGCTGCAAAGAAAAGTCACCCTAAACTAGCTTGGACTATTAAGGTTTATAAAGTAATTATGGGGAAAGTATTTAATCTCAAAGAATCCTTACTAAATTAATCAGAATTATAATTCTCTCTCTTTGTCCTCTTGGTTATAGATAAAATTTATTTTATAGTTAACTTCTAATCTTTGGAAGCTTAAGATAACTTTACCCTTTAATATGACCCTAAACACATTAAGCGTGGGATATTGTATTGTTCTGTGGGTTTTTCTATAATGAATGATGAGTGCCAATACACCTTCTGCCGATAGGCATTAACGACCGTTCATAATCCATAGTGGTTACTTTAGGAATTTGTTCTTGCCTTTTTGAGTTGAGACCTAAGATATCCGATCAACCACTCACAACAGAAAGAGTTTGCACTCAGGCTGTGCAGATTGAAATGTAATAGGATGATACGATCTCAATTTCTGCTGAGCATTGCAGAAAACTTTGAACAGAATAGATTACAGCAATGTTTCTAAAAGACTTCTATTAAATAAAAACTTAACTTTCAGAGTTTGAACGTTAAAAGAAACAATTTATCTAATTTCTTCTATTTATGTATTAATTTTTATTCTAATTTTCTTTGAATAGTTTCTTCGCAACGTTAATGATAACAAACTAAGACCACTTACTCATACTAAATTTTTTTAATTTGGTAGTAAATTTAGTTTCTTTAAAATTTAAGTTT
>NZ_LZRN01000062.1 GCF_001678675.1 Gelidibacter algens | reverse complement strand
TGTGTATAACACTCGGAGACGGGGGTGCTCAAAAGGTTATTAGTCTTCTTTTAAAAGAATTAATAAATGACTATAATGTGACATTGGTTCTTTTTTATAATCAAATTCATTTCCCCATACCTAAGGGCGTAAGGGTTGTCATACTCTCAAAAACAGGGTCTGATAGACCGTTTCACCTCAAAACTATCGACAGTATCAACTTTATCATTAAATACAATCGTTTGATAAAAAGTGAAAAAATCGATATTTCCATTTCTTTTTTTAGCATTTCCAAACCTCATAAATGGTATTATTTCAACAGTCAATAATTCAGTAAAAACAATTATCAGCGAACGTGGATTTCCTTCAGATAATGTCACGAGCAAACTGTCACTATACATATCTAAAATATTCTATCCGATTTTTTATAACAGATGCGACAAGTTATTTTCAAACTCAGTCCATATCAACAAAGATTTAAAGGATAATTTTGGTGTAACAATTCCAATGGCAGTAATTTACAATCCTATTGAAATACCGGAAAAAAGTGTAGTTCCGAAAGATTTAAATACAAAAACTGAATCACTACAGATTATTACTGCGGGCACCTTAAATACTAGGAAGAATCAAATAATGATTATAAGAGCTTTAAAAGAAGTTATAAACAGTGATAAACTTGTAATTTTGGGCGATGGACATTTGAAAACGTATTTGAATGACGAAATACAAAAACTGGGACTTGAAATGCAAGTATCACTTAAAGGGTCCGTAAAAAATGTAAACGATTTTTTTTTAACTAGCAATTGCTTTGTATTATCTTCTTTTACTGAAGGATTTCCAAATGCTTTACTAGAAGCCATGGCCATTGGGTTGCCTTGCATATCAACAAATTGCTTATCAGGTCCATTAGAATTGTTAAATGAAAATAAAGAAGCGCTTATTAAAAATGGTGAATTCTATATAGGGATATACGGTCTACTTGTAAATAACAACGATCACATTGGATTGAGTAAAGCCCTCGAATATTATAGAAGTAATCCTGATAAAAGAGAAAAATATAGTGCTTTAAGTTTAGAAAGAGCAAAGGAGTATCACCTAACTAGTATTTATGAAAAGTTCAGTAATTTTTTAATTAATTAGAATTTACATGTGTGGAATTAACGGCATCATAGCCAAAACCAATAGAAATAAAGACGACATAACGGCCATCCTCAACGCTATGAATAATCTCATTATTCACAGAGGACCAGATGATGACGGTGTATTTGCTGAAGAATCCGACCAATTTACGGTTGGTATGGGAATGCGACGTTTATCTATTATCGATTTAACTTCTGGTAAACAACCAATATTTTCAGAGGATCAGCAAATTGTTATTGTATTTAATGGGGAAATCTATAATTACAAGGTTATCAAATCTAAATTAGAGGCTGAAGGTGTTACCTTCAATACCTCCAGTGATACAGAAGTCATCTTAAAAGCCTATGAAAAATATGGAACTGAATCCTTTCAATGGCTGGATGGTATGTATGCTTTTAGCATTTATGATAAAAAGATCAATAAACTGTTTATTACTCGTGATTTTTTTGGTGAAAAACCACTTTACTATACACATACAAACAACGCATTTATTTGGGCGTCAGAATTAAAGTCTATCATCAACACTATCGATTTTACTCCGAAAATTTCAAAGAAAGGGTTGAATCTCTATTTTAGACTCACTTACATTCCTGCCCCACATACTATTTACGATAACATTTATAAATTGGAAGCCAATCATTATATTCAATATGATTTATCATCCCATCACACAACACTTCATAAAATTAATAGCGAACCCAAACCAAAAGCAACATCTATTTCGTTTGAAGACGCAAAAGCAAAAACAAAAGATCTCGTTCAAAAAAGTGTAGAAAGTAGGTCTATTGCTGATGTAGGTTTAGGTACATTCTTATCGGGAGGTGTGGATTCTTCCATAATCTCACTTTGTTTAGCACAAACCACTGATAAAAAGATCGATACTTTCTCTATCGGATTTAAAAAAGCATCTTATGATGAATCTGATAAATCTCGAATGGTCGCTAAAATGATAAATAGTAATCATCATGAGTTTATACTTGATGAAGACGATCTTAAAAATAATATTCATGAAATTTTGCTCAATTTTGACGAACCTTTTTCAGATACCGCTGCGCTTCCCACCCACCTATTGTCCGAAAAAACAAGAGCACATGTTACTGTCGCATTAACCGGTGATGGTGGCGATGAAGTGTTTGGAGGTTATAATAAATACTATATTGGCAAAATGAATAGAAAATATACTGGGGTTATTCCCAAAGGCCTTCATAAAACTATTTCTGGGTTGAGCAATAAATATCTGATCAATACAGATGATACGCGTGGTAGAAAATTTAGGATTAATAAATTATTGAATGCCATAGATTACGAAGGTGATTTTTATTGGGATATTATTTCTCTGGCAAATACAAAAAGCCAATTGGAAGAAATTATGTCTCCTGATTATTTTGAAGAGCATATTTATCAAGAATACAAAGACGTTTTACAAAAACAAAAAATTGAGACGCTGACAGACTTTAGGCTTGTAGATAAAGTGCTGAGCTTAGAAGGTGGCATGCTGGCCAAGGTTGATAGAACAAGCATGATGACCTCCTTGGAATGTAGAGCTCCCTTTTTAAACAGAGATTTATGGGAATTCGCCAATACCTTACCAGAAAGCTATTTAATGAAAGGCTGGAACAAAAAACATATTTTAAAAGAGGCGTTCAGAGATCAATTTCCTGAAGAGTTCTTAGAAAAAAGCAAAAGTGGATTTGGTAGCCCTACGGGTGATTGGTTGAGACAAAGTCTAAGAAAAGAACTTGAAAGCTATATTGAACCAGAGTTGTTAAAATCTCAAGGAATTTTTAATGCGGGAGTAATTACACAATTAGTGAAGGACCACTTAGAAAGTAAAAAAGATAGCACGTTTAGAGTGTGGTCTTATTACTGCTTCCAAAAATGGTATAAGTTTACCTTTCTCAATCAAAACTAACACGAGATGGAGAATAAAAAGATACTACTGATTGCCTCTTTTGCGGGCTCGCTTATAAGATTTAGAGGTGATTTTATTAAAAGCTTAATCAGTAATGGTTTTCAAGTTTTTACTGCAGCCCCAGCTTACACAGATGACAACTTAATAGAACTTAGAAAAATGGGAGCCTCTCACATTGAATTTAAGTTGCAGCGTACTGGCCTTAATCCATTAAATGATCTAAAATCAATTATGGAGTTAAAATCCATAATTAAGGATAACCAAATAGATTTAGTTTTTCCCTATACAGTAAAACCCGTAATCTATGGGTCTTTGGCTGCCAATATGTGTAAAGTTCCCGTAATTTCATTAATCACTGGTTTGGGCTATGCGTTTACAGGGCTATCTGCTAAGTCCAGAACGTTGCAAAAGTTTAATGAGACGCTTTACAAATTATCAATTAGAAAAAATAAAATCATCATATTTCAAAACAACGATGACTATCAGTTATTTTTAGATCGTAAAGTTATTTCAAAACAGCAGAGAGTAGATTTTGTAAGTGGCTCTGGGGTAAATCTTGACCAGTTCAAATTTAAAGAAAAAAACACTTCCGATAACGTGAGTTTTCTATTGATTGCTAGATTAATTGAAGAAAAAGGTATTGCTTTATATATGGAAGCTGCAGAACTATTAAAAGCAAAATACCCTACGTCAGAGTTCCATTTAATAGGCCCGTTTGAAACATCCCCATCTGCAATCAGTGAAGATGAAGTTAATCAATTACATGAAGAAGGCGTTATTGTTTTTCATGGTAAGCAATTAAATATTGATGAGCACTTACATAAAAGGGATATTTTTGTTCTGCCTAGCTATTATAGGGAAGGTTTACCACGAACTGCATTAGAAGCATGTGCTTGTGGGAACCCGATTATTACTACAGATTCTGTAGGTTGCCGGGAAGCCGTTAAGGAAGGAGAAAATGGTTTTTTAATAGAACCTCAAAATTTAGAAGCTTTGGTAAAAGCGATGGAATATTTTATTGTCCATCCCCACAAGATAAAAGAAATGGGAATTAACAGTAGAGCTTATGCCGAAGAACGATTTGATGTCAATATTATAAATAACGATTTAGTGAAATTGATCAAAAGTGTTTTAAAAATTTAATTGACTACATGAACTTATACAAAGTATCCATAAAGCGTATTTTAGACTTTTTAGCCGCATTTGTTGGCTTACTAATTATTTCACCTTTATTCTTGGTTCTTAGTATTTGTCTGTATATTCTTAATAATGGGCACCCTTTTTTCTATCAAGAACGTACTGGAAAAAATGGAAAGCTCTTTACAATTATTAAGTTCAAAACAATGAATGACAACACAGATAAGGATGGTAATTTATTACCTGCTTTAGAGCGCGTTACTAAAATTGGTGATTTTTGCAGGAAGCTCTCCTTAGACGAGTTGCCTCAATTACTTAATATACTCAAAGGTGATATGAGCTTAATTGGACCCCGACCGCTCTTACCAAAATATATACCACATTATAATGAAAGACAATTTAGAAGGCACGACGTGTTACCAGGAATAACAGGGTGGGCTCAGGTAAATGGAAGAAACACAATCAGCTGGGAACAAAAGTTTGAGTATGATGTTTATTATGTGGAGCATCTGTCATGCGCTCTAGACTTCAAAATTGTACTAAAAACGATAGACAAAGTTATTAACAGGGCAGATATTAATAACTCAGAAAATCTTGATATGCCGGAGTTTAAGGGGACGGATCAATATTAGATTTTTTGTGTCAGTTAATTTTGACATCGTTAAAACCAATAATAAATTCTTGAGGCAGGTTTTGACGCTCCATATATAAATGAGAATTGAAATGTATGTTCTTGCCATTATCGATCAACCCTATGGTTTTCCAACCTAATGTATTTGGTGCAATAAAATCTTTCTTTAAATTATCAGCTATATAATAAAATACAGTACCAGTTAAAGAATTTTCTATTGCCTTAAAATTTGCCAAACTTGGTTTTTCTGAACCCAATTCTTCAGAGATAATAATCTCATCAATATAATTCAAGATTCCAAGGCTCTGGATTTTTGCACGTTGTGTAGATGCTCTGCCGTCAGTTATAATTCCGATTTTTCCATTTCTTGTTTGTATATCCTGTAAGATCTCTATAACCCCATCAAAAAGTTGAATATCTGGTTGGTGATCCCGATACATCGCTATCAACATGCGCAACTCTATTTCATAACTACTGGACAAAAACTCAAAAACGTTGATTTTACTTCGATATAAAGAAAACATCTTTGAATAAAGCAATTTCCAATTGTCCTGATCTAAATGTTGCGCTATCGATTTGTAAGCCGACCTTAAATAGTCTAATTCATTATACAGGGTGTCATCCAAATCAAAAACAACGACTGTATTCTGGTCAACCTTTATATCCATGGACCAAAATTTCATCGTCATAACGAATCATTAATAAATCACTTTCCCAAACATCAAATTTTTCTTCAATGGTTTTTTCTAACATGTGCTCTTCAATAATCCATTTTGAGAAATTGGCACCGGATAAATAGGTTAATGGATACCCTCCACCAAAACGCGGATTAATTTCTATCCCATAAATTAATTTCTCATCTGTTTTGTGCATAAAAAATTGGGTTGTGAGACAACCTACGGCACCTTCAATGTACTTCAAGTTTTTCTTTATATAAGGAATTAAAGAATTGTTAACCGTCAATGCTTTATAAACTTCTCCATCCCTAACTTCCAATCTTTTTCTAGGCACTACACATTTTAGTTTATGGTCTTTACTGAAGTATAAATCGCAAGTAAATTCATCATAGTGATCATGATCCAAATACTCCAAAAACATTAATTTTTTATTTTCAAAATGATACGGTGTCAAATCTGATTCAGACCTTATCAAATAGGTATCCACGCTCCTACTTCCATCACTAGGTTTAATAAAAAGCGGAAGTTCAAAATTATCCTTAGCGTATTCTTTAGCTACGGTTATATTGTGCTGTATAAAGAAATTATGTATCTGTCTTTTATTGCGACACTTAGACACAAATTCAACCGAAGAAATGACAACAGCAATACCCTGCTTTTCAAATCGCACTTTATTTTTTGCAAGTTCAAACAATTCAGTATCTATAGTAGGTACTATCAAGCTAATACTATGAATTTTACAAAAATCGATTAAAACATCAATGTAATTGACAACGTGTAATTGTGGAACCTTAAAAAAACCGTCCGCAACTTGGCAAGCAGCTGATAAAAATGGATCCGAATCAGTAGCAAATACCTTGCCTGAGGAATCTATTTTTTTCAACTCTTTTTGAAAAGATTTAACGAGAGAAACTCTACGTCCTGCCGAGGTTATTAAGATGTTCATCTTTTTAATTTCTTAATGTCATTTTGTAAAATTAATTAAAGCAGATCAATATAACACAGATAAATAGTCTAATTTAGAGCATCCAACATAAAATAAATTGGATCCTGGTCTCATTGCAGTCGTCTTAAACAAAAATAAAAGATCTCCCAAAACAAATCCTACTATCGATCTTTCAAAACATCACGCCCTATCTTTGGTAAAAGATACAAGCCGTGCAGGTAAAAAATATCAAAAAGCAATGTGATGCATTTTTATCCGTAAAACTCAGATTCTAAAGATTTTTAATTAAAGATATTTTTCACCAATCTCACGCGTTTTCACCACTTTAGCAGGACTACCATAAGCCACTACATAATTTTCGATATCCTTGACCACCAGCGAACCTGAACCGATCACGGAATGATCGCCAATTGTTCTTCCGTGGAGAATATTTGTACCAATACCAACTACTGAACACATACCAATTGTAGTGCGCCCTCCAGCGGTAACCCCAGGGCTCAAACTTGAAAAATCAGCTAGCACAGAATCATGCCCCAACGATACTTTTGTTGAAAGATAGCAATGTTCACCAATAGTTGTGTCATTGTTAACAATTACCCCTGCCATCATGACTGTACCATTACCTACAATGACGTTTTTTCCAAGGATGACAGAAGGATGTATTGCAGAGACAAAAGAGAAATCAATTGAACTCATTTTGATAATTTGAGCATTTCTACTTCTTAAATAATTATCTCCAATAGCAATAACTCCTTTATGGACGTTATAAATCTCTATAATCTCGGGTAAATCGTTGATATTTCCTAAAATCTCATAATCTTGGTAAGATGACCCTTTGGTCATCAAAAGATCAATTACCCCAACAATTTGATAATTATTGACCTGTTCAATAATATCAATAACGCAGCGCGCATGTTCTGATGCACCAAAAATCAAAATACGCTCCTTAATCATAAGATATACTTTTCTGAATTCTCAAACCGCGCAAGTCCCATCAATTGGAATGTTTATTTTGTTAAAAATACTTAATTAATTATTGCTTTCTGACAAAAAAGAAGACAAAACAATTGGCTTCTCACAGAAATTACCTATAAATATTGCGATGAATGGTGAGTAAAGCAGATGACCTTGCTGTTAACACTGTTTTTGTAACAATTTATGAATTTTTAATGTTCTCAATAAGCTGAGCCATTCAACCAGCTATGCTGCGTCGAATGTAAAAAACATTTGTTGGTTTATATGCTTTATATGTCACCGCTGAAGCTTTCTCGATCAACTTTACTCCATCAGCCCAAATACGGTCTTTGATGCCTTAGTGCTTTACATATTTCTGAAAAAAAGAATCTTAAACATAGATCAAAAGATAACCTCCAACAAAGTTGCCGAGGTTAGCTGAAGTGAAGCGCTCTTGCTTTCTGTAAGCCATGATCTCCATATCACTTGACAACGTTTGCCATTGCAAAGAATTTTGCCAATTGCTCATAATTTTTAAAAACTTAGTTTATAATACCTTAACTACACTATTAATATGCCATGACAAGACCATTTTTGCTTGTTTAAACGGAGCAACAAACTCGGAAGTTCTAAAGAAAATCACGTTCTTTGAGCAAATTCTATTTGGAAATATACGGTCATTGTAAAAATACCAAAAACATTAAAAGCCCTTTTAAATGAGGATTAGATTTCATATCGTAAATTTTTACTTTTGGTCGTCTTAATTTGGCTATTGAGGCCTTATTGACGCATATTTAATGATTATTAAGGTCATGTCCCAGACACCTATAATGACATGAAATTGAATGCGACCTCAACAGTTGCTCAACAATTCTCACTTATGAAACCAAAAATTTGGCTGTCATCACCACATATGAGTGGTAATGAACAAGCTTACATAAAAGAAGCTTTTGACTCTAACTGGGTAGCCCCGTTAGGCCCAAATGTAAATGGCTTTGAAATCGATTTACAGTCCTATCTAAAAGAAGATCGTTATGTTGCTGCATTAGCATCTGGCACTTCTGCCCTTCACTTGAGTCTTATTTTATTGGGGGTTGCAAACGGAGATGAAGTTATTTGTCAAAGTAAGACCTTTTCAGCCTCAGCATATCCGATAGTTTACCAAGGTGCAACACCTATTTTTGTGGATAGCGAGAGAGAGACCTGGAATATGTGCCCTTTGCAGCTTGAAATAGCAATTAAAGATAGAATTGCTAAAGGCAAGACACCTAAGGCCATTATTGCTGTACATTTATACGGGATGCCCTATAAGGTAGATGAGATTAACCAAATCGCACTAAAATATGACATTCCAGTTATTGAAGACAGCGCAGAAGCCTTAGGAAGTAATTATAAGGGTCAAAAATGCGGAACATTTGGCGATTTTTCAATCCTATCTTTTAACGGTAATAAAATCATCACGACCTCTGGAGGTGGCGCTCTTGTAACCAAGACGTTGCCACAAAAAGAAAAAGCAGTTTTCTTGGCAACTCAGGCACGAGATCATGCCCCCCATTACTTACATTCGCACATTGGATACAATTACAGAATGTCCAATATCATTGCAGGCATAGGCCGCGGACAAATGACAATATTGGATAGCCATGTTGCAAAACGACGCTCCAACCATCAGTTTTACGTTGATGCTTTTAAAGACAATAAGAATATTATATTTCTAGAAGAACCGGAGGGTTGTTTTTCAAACCGTTGGTTATCTTGTATTTTATTAGACTCTAAATCCACAAGAGAAGGTTTAAGGCTGGCTTTAGAAAATGAGAACATAGAATCCAGACCGCTATGGAAACCTATGCATCAACAACCAATTTTTAAGGATGCACCAAATTATCTCAATGGGGTTTCAGATGAATTATTCGAAAAAGGACTATGTTTGCCAAGTGGTTCAAATTTAACTGATATTGAACGCAATAGAATTGTAAAAGCAGTTAACACCTATTTCAATTCATGATTTACAAATTTCTACATAAAATATCTCAAAAGTACGCCTCCAAATGGCTAGTGCTACTTTTTGATTTAATGGTTGTAGTTTTTACTTTCTTTTTGGCCTATTTTATAAGATTCAACTTCCAAATTGATTTTGATCTCAATTTAATGATTGGCCAAGTTCCATATATGCTGTTAGCAGCATTAATCAGCTTTTTGGCAGTAGGGTCACATAAAGGTGTGGTACGTTTTACAGGCTACAAGGACATTATTAATATTATTATTGGCGCTAATTTGTTGGCAACCATCTTGATTATTTCCACTTACTTTAGCCGGAAATATAATTATAGTGAACTATTCGACATTCCGGGGTCTATAATTTATATACACCTGCTCCTTAATGTATTGTTACTTATTGGTTTTAAACTCTCTATAAAATCGTTATTTAATTCTATAAATAATGATTTTGGCGCTACTAAAAAAGTCCTGATTTTTGGTGCTGGCAATTCTGGGATGATCACTTACGATGCTATTAGCAATGATCCTAAAAACAGCTATACAGTAATAGGGTTTATAGATGACAATGAAAGTAAGGTGGGGAAAAAGATCAACCTGCTGCCTGTTTACAGCCTTCAAAAAATAACTTCTGAGTTAATTTCGAAAAACAAAATAGATGAGGTTATCGTCTCCATTCAAAATATTGAACCCAGCCGTTTACTTCAAATTACCGGGTATTTGTTTGAATTGGGCCTTCATGTTAAAATTGTGCCCCCAGTTCAGAACTGGATAGATGGTGATTTGAGTATTGGACAGATTAAAAAAATCAATATTGAAGATTTGTTGGGAAGAGATCCGATATCTATTATCAACCCTACCCTTACTGATGAGTATGAAAATAAAATTATACTGATTACAGGCGCCGCCGGATCAATTGGTAGTGAAATTTGTAGAAAAGTAAGTTTATATAATTATAAAAAAATAATTCTTGTAGATAACGCAGAGTCGGCACTTTATGATATCCAACAAGAATTCAGACAACAAGGCCTCGATAATGTAGAGGCAATTGTGGCAGATGTTCGCAACCGAACGCGAATGGACCAAATATTTAATCAATATAAGCCAAAAATAGTCTTTCATGCGGCGGCCTACAAACATGTGCCATTAATGGAAAGCAGTCCATTTGAGGCGGTTAGTGTCAATATTGGAGGCACCAAAAATGTAGCGGATATAGCGGTAAAGCACAGTGTTGATAAATTTGTGCTGATCTCTACAGATAAAGCCGTTAACCCAACAAACGTCATGGGAGCCACCAAGCGTATTGCAGAACTTTATGTGACGTGCCTTAGAGAAAAAGGACATACAAAGTTTATCACTACAAGGTTTGGTAATGTATTGGGATCTAATGGTTCAGTGATACCATTATTCAAAAAACAAATAGAAAAAGGAGGCCCTTTAACAGTGACACACAAGGATATTACACGTTACTTTATGACGATTCCTGAAGCTTGCCAACTTGTTTTAGAAGCCGCTGCAATGGGTAACGGTGGAGAGATATTTGTTTTTGATATGGGAGAACCTATTAAGATTTTTAATCTTGCAACAAACATGATCATCCTATCCGGTTTGCGTTACCCAGAAGACATAAACATCAAGATCACTGGGTTAAGGCCAGGTGAAAAAATTTATGAAGAGCTCTTAGCAGATGGAGAAAACACAAAAAAAACCTATCATGACAAGATAATGATCGCCAAATCAAGACCTTTAGATATCCTTAAAGTGGAAAAGGAAATTAATCGACTCACTGCTATAAATTCCTTAACTCAACCTTTAGAAATAGTATCTTCAATAAAGCTTTTAATCCCAGAATATATATCTAATAACTCCACTTATGAAGTATTAGATAATAAAAAATAACCTTATTTTTAATTTAGAACTAAATACAATAAAAATGAAAATACATATTGTTATCATTTCACTATTAGCAGTAGCGCTCGTTACTTCCTGTGCCTCTCGTAAAGACCTTCTATATTTTCAGGATGAACCTTTGAGCGACGGCTATTTAGATTCGACGCCTGAACAGCTCATCTATAAACCAGATGATGTTTTGACAATCAATGTAACTGCTGCAGATCCGATAGCAGCCCAACCATTTAATTTGGCGATGGTTTCAGTAGGTGATGATCTTGTCAATGCATCCAACAATCAACGTATGCAGACCTATTTAGTTGACTATAATGGCAATATCGAATTCCCAGTTTTAGGCACACTACATATTGCAGGGATGACCAGAATAGAACTTACGGAAATGCTTAAAGAAAAAATTAGCCAATATGCTAAGGACCCTATAATAAACATAAGACTAGTGAATTTTACGATCACCATTATTGGTGAAGTTTCAGAACCTGGCACATTTACTATACAAGATGAACGGATCACTCTGCTTGAAGCATTAGGTTTGGCCAATGATTTAACTATTTTTGGTAAACGCAAAAATGTACTATTGATTCGTGAAGTAGATGGTCGAAAAAGGTTTGCAAAAATTGATCTGACTTCAGTAAGCGCCGTAAGTTCTCCGCTCTATTACTTGCAGCAAAATGATGTTATATACGTGGAGCCTAATAATGCAAGAGTACGCTCTTCAAGTTATAATCAAAATAATGCGGTGCTCATTTCAGCTATAGGCACCTTAACTACCATTGTAGCGGTATTTTTAATTAAATAATTTATATTTTTATACTAAAGTTTCATGGAATCTAATAAAACTTCACCTACTAACGAAATCAAAAAAACTTTAGCACTTTATCTTTCGAGATGGAAATTAATTTCAATTTTCGTTATCCTTGCTTTGTCAATAGCCTACACTTACCTTCGGTATTCAACCAATAAATATCAAGCATCTGCAACTATTAAAATTAAAGATGAAAAGCAATCCCAAAAATTACCGAGTATCGAAGAAATGGGAAAAGTGGGGCTTTTTGCTGACGGCACGAATAAAATAAAAGATGAGATTGCAGTTATGACCTCAAGAACCATAATCGCTAATATTGTAAAGAACCTAGAGCTTAATGTCAGATATTTTGAACAAGGTAAAATTAAGGAGCAAGAGTTATATGAAAACCCACCGATCAAATTAAACTTCTTTGTCAGTGATTCAATTATTCATAAGGTTGATACTACACTTTATATCAAGATAAAATCTCAATCAGAATTTTTAGTATTCAAAGATGATGGAAAATCTATTATAGACCGCGATGACTCTGAAGGAAAATCATTTTCTTTTGGAAAACGCATTAATACAGGGTTTGGTGATATGGTGATCGTACCAAATATTGGAAAATATGCACCAAAAACAGGAAGTAATTTAAAAGTTTCAATAAAACCTGTAACATCAATCGTAAACAGTTACCAGTCAGCTATTATGACATCAACAGATGACGGATCGAGCATTGTTAAATTAACGCTTCAAGACAACATTCCTAGTAAAGCTGTCGACATTCTCAATCAGATAATTAGAGAATATAATAATGATGTGATTGTAGATAAGGAAGATGTGATTAAAGTAACGTCAGATTTTATTAATAATCGGTTGGAATTGGTTTTTAAAGAATTGGAAGAGGTAGATTTTACTGCAGAACAGCTTCAGAAAAGAAACAACCTCACCGCTCTTGGCTCGCAAGCCGATATCTATTTGCAGAGTGAAAAACAAAATGAATTTGATATTAATAACACCGCAAATACGATTCAGTTAATAGACTATTTGCAACAAGAAATTAAAGAAAAGAATAAGAGTTCTGATTTACTGCCATCTAACCTCGGGATTGCTGATTCCAACGTCAACCAAGTTACAAAAAACCATAATGACTTGGTTGCCCAACGTGATAAGTTATTGAAAAATTCGACTGAAAAAAACCCAGCAGTGATAAACTTGACTAATGAAATCAATGCTTTAAAAGACAACTTGGAAGGTGCATTGGTGACTATGAAAAGGTCAAGCGAAATTACACTCAATAGCCTCAATAGAGAGGATGCCAGAATTAGAGGCCAACTTTATTCTGCCCCCACCAAACAAAGACAACTTAGAGATATCGAACGTCAGCAAAACATCAAGGAGTCGCTCTATTTGTATTTGTTAGAAAAGCGTGAAGAATCAGCGATAAGTTTGGGTATGTTTTCTCCAAATGCTAAGGTTATTGACTCGGCTTATTCGAATTATCGACCAGTGGCACCAAATAGAATGATTACCTATCTAGCAGCTTTTATGATAGGTTTGATGATTCCTGTTGGTTTCATTTACACAAGAGATATGTTGGATTCTAAAATCCATGATAAAGATGACTTAATGCAGGTGCTGAATATTCCATATATAGGTGATATTCCTATGACCAGCAAAAAAACCAAGCTTATAAACAAGGTCGATTATTCTCCCAAGGCAGAGGCTTTTAGGATACTAAGGTCTAATATAGACTTTTTATTGAGCGATCATAAAGCACATACAAAAAAGGTTTTTGTAACATCTACCCGCGCGCAAGAAGGGAAATCACACACCAGCACTAATTTAGCCTCATCTATTTCGTTTTCTGAAAAAACAGTGTTGTTGATTGAAATGGACATTAGAGTGCCAACAATTATGCAAGCCCTCAAGGAGAAACCTTCTGCAAAGGTTGGTCTATCGGATTATCTGGCAGATAAAAACTTAACCCCTGATGATATTGTTACTCAACTAAAGGACAACGTTTTTTTAGATGTCATAGCTGCGGGAACCATCCCTCCTAACCCATCTGAACTCTTGATGAGCAAAAGAGTTGAAGAGCTATTTAATTATTTTGAAGATAAATACGATTATATAATTGTAGATGCTTCAGCAGTGGGTTTAGTAAGTGACACCCTTCTTATTTCTAAATTTGCCGATATGTTCATTTATGTTGTCAGTGCAGATAATATTGACAAAAGACACTTGGTTGCGGTTGCCAAACCATTGTTTGATGATGGTAGATTACCAAAAATGAAAATGCTTTTAAATGGTACAAATTTCGATAAAAAAGGTTATGGCTATGGGTACGGTTATGGATTTGAACCTACTAAAAATAAAAAATGGTATAATTTTGTCCAAATAGTTTTTTTTTAATTACTCAAAAT
>NZ_LZRN01000061.1 GCF_001678675.1 Gelidibacter algens | reverse complement strand
CAAAACGTGCAATTCCATTTCCATTTGCAATCCATAAAAAACCTTGTTTATCTTCTATTATACCACCAACATAATTTTGCTGATAAACCATTCTGTTTAGTATAATGTATTTGGTTGTCAAAATTGGAAACCTCTATTTGAGCATATGAAGAATACCAACCAATAAGCTGTAGAAAAAAAAATAATATGACTCAATTTTATTCTACAAAAAAAAATGCTTTAGTAATCATTTACATTAATTTAAGATAGCTGATTTTCTTTGTATAGCAATCTGTCTTATATCTGAAAGATGTCGACAAATGGCTTCAGAGCTTGTAAAATTCATTCAGGTGTATACATATCTTTTTTATGATTATTCCCATCTTATAGATGAACAATTAATAATGGACAGATATTATCGAGTCCCAACCTAAATACTCCTTCATTATCTTGATATAAAGTAGAAACATCAGATGAATTTAAGCCATGACTTTTACCTAATGCCGTTATTTCGAAACCTGTGGGAATATTATTATTTTTCTCTACTTTATAATCTTCCTGAGAGAAAGAAACAAAAAGATGAATATCGATATCTTACAGCAAAAATTTGCCTAGAATATCTAAAATTATAAGTGGCCCCACATTAATAAACATCTCTATATCAATTAAATAAAACGAATTAAAGTTAGTCAATTTTTAGATAGAAGCTTTAATTCTTAAAATTTTAATCCATGTCTATGTCTATATTTTAAGAAAAAGAGAAAACCGAGGCGTTTGGCTTCGGTTTTAATCAACTGGCTGTATTTAGCTCTATTTTCAATCAATTCTTCCGCTTTTCAAATCGCAAAATGGCATTCTTCGGTTTTAGAGTAATCAGAGGTTTAATCTCGATAGTTTCAAATTCTGGATAAATTTTATAATTCCGAATCAATTCGGTAACTGCCAGTATCATCTCAAACATCGCAAAATTATTACCAATGCATTTTCTGGGTCCAGCGCCAAACGGAAAGTATTGGGATGAGAATTTACGGCTCCCGTCTTCAAAACGCTCTGGACGAAATTCTAAAGGTCGCTCCCACAAATCAGGGTGACGGTGAATTTCATAAACAGAAAACAGTAAATTTGATCCCTTTTCAAAGATTTTCCCTTCAAAAGTGTCTTCCTCAACATTGACACGATCTATAAAATAAGCTGGTGGATACAAGCGCATGCCCTCTTCAATAACCTGCTGGCACACTTTGGATTTCATCACAAAAGCCATCAGGTCTTGACGCTCATCTTCATTGGATTCGATTTCCTGATAAATTTTTTCTTGCCATTCTGGATGCAATGCCAACAATTGGAAGATAAACGTCAGCGCATTCGACGTGGTTTCATGCCCAGCCGTAAAGAGAATCAAGATTTCATCAATCAACTGCTCTTCATCCATGAAGTTCCCATCTTCATACCTCGCTTCCAAAAGCATGTCGAGTAAATCATCCTGTCTTTCTCCTAAAGCTCTTCGCGTATCGACTATATTTTTAAGAATCTGTCGCGCTTCTTGGACTAAATCTAAGTGTTTTTTTAAAATCCCACTCGCTTTAAACCACCATACCAAATAAGATTGTCGCAATTCTTTAACGAGCATCCGCTGTCCTGCTTCGGTGATATGTTGTAGATGTTTGATGTCCTGCGGGTTTGCAGCAGCGCTAAATAATGATTTCACCACAGTCTGAAACGCCAAGTCGTTAAAAATTGGAAAGACATCAATTTTTTTTCCAGTTGAAATCCGCTTATACTCCGTCTGGATAGCTTCAAGCAATGTGTCCAGTAAATTTGCCAGTTGTTTCTTATGAAAAGCAGGTTGAATGAGCTGCCGCTGCTTTTTCCATAGCTCGCCTTCTGAGGTCAAAAGACCTCTGCCTACGTATTTGACCAAATCCACAGTTTGTATCTTGGATTTGGTGTAATTCTTATGATTCTTTTGAAGCACGTACTCTGCAAATGCTGCATCACGAGAAAAAATCACATAATTATTAAAACCAATCTTCAACTTGAACGTGTTGCCTTTTTCTTGAAAGTTCTTTAAATGAAATGGCAATGGATTTTTGAGGATATTGATCGAATCTCTTATAAATCGAAAAATGGAGACTTCTGGTATTTTACTTTCTTCGCTCATGTTTGCCATTCTGAATAGGATATTTCAATATATCGTGCCTTTGAAAATTACAGTTTTTATTATTCTTACCGTTGGCATTTCTTCTGTATATAAGAATGGATTAAAACAGTCCACCTTGAACATTTCCCTTTATTTTCCCCAAATGTTTGTATGCCAACTCTGTCACTTCCCTTCCACGAGGCGTACGCATAATAAAACCCTGTTGGATCAAAAAAGGTTCATACACTTCTTCAATAGTTTCCGCACTCTCACTGACTGCCGTGGCCAACGTGGAAATACCTACAGGACCTCCTTTAAACTTATCAATTATGGTCATCAAAATCTTATTGTCCATTTCATCAAGTCCGTGTGCATCCACATTCAACGCTTTAAGCGCAAATTTAGCAATCGCAATATCTATGCTGCCGTTTCCTTTTATTTGTGCAAAATCACGCACGCGACGCAACAAGGCATTGGATATACGGGGTGTCCCTCTACTTCGGCCTGCAATTTCAACCGCAGCTTCCATAGAGATGGGAACATTTAAAATAGAGGCACTTCGTTGGGTAATAGTGGTCAATAACTCGGTATTGTAATACTGCAATCTGCTTTGGATGCCGAAACGTGCCCGCATTGGTGAGGTCAACAATCCTGACCGTGTGGTAGCTCCAATTAAGGTGAAGGGATTCAAATTGATTTGAACGGTTCTGGCATTTGGACCAGACTCAATCATGATATCAATTTTATAATCTTCCATGGCCGAATACAAATATTCTTCAACAATAGGACTCAATCTATGGATTTCATCAATGAACAACACATCACGTTCATCAAGATTGGTCAAAAGGCCTGCAAGATCACCTGGTTTGTCTAACACCGGGCCTGAGGTCACTTTAATGCCTACTCCCAGTTCACTCGCTAAAATATGTGCTAAAGTAGTTTTACCAAGTCCTGGAGGGCCATGGAACAAGGTATGATCCAAAGCTTCATTTCTTTGGTTGGCAGCTTCAACGAAAATCTGCAAATTCTCCAAAACCTGGTCCTGACCTGAGAAATCATCGAAGGATAAGGGTCTTAATTTTTTCTCGACATCAAATTCATCAGGAGAAAGGTTTTCGCTGGATGGGTTTAGGTTTTCATTCATGGTACTTCCCACGAAAGTGGGAATCTTGTTTTAAAAAAGCATAGATTAATCACTACACTAATATCATTGAGACAAAAGCAAATATAATGAAAAAGACCTTTAGAATGATTGCATCAATCCAAAGGTCTTTTTGTTTATTATGATCCCGATGTGTCGGGACTGCCTAAGCAGGAATGCGTTTAGTGTTGCAATTCCTCTTCGCCTTCTTTTAAAGGTACATTTTGAGGAACAAAGTCTTCATCATGACCTGGTTTACTGTAATCATAAGACCAGCGGTAAACGTGAGGGATTTCCCCTGGCCAGTTTCCGTGGATATGTTCAACAGGTGTTGTCCAATCCAAGGTATTAGATCTCCATGGATTTTGAACAGCTTTTTTACCGATAAACATGCTAGCAAAGAAATTGTATAGATAAATAATCTGAACAACTCCTCCAATAAGTGCAAAAACGGTGATTACGATATTGACATCTGCCAAATCATCAAATAATGGAAAGGCAGTGTTGGTATAATATCGTCTTGGTAAACCTGCCATTCCAATAAAGTGCATAGGGAAGAACACACCGTAAGCACAAATAGCAGTCACCCAGAAGTGGATGTACCCCAAGTTTTTATCCATCATTCTTCCAAACATTTTTGGATACCAATGGTAGATTCCCGCAAACATCCCGTAAAGCGCTGAGATTCCCATTACTAAATGGAAGTGGGCAATAACGAAATAGGTATCATGAACATTAATATCTAAGGCACTATCTCCAAGAATAATACCTGTTAGACCTCCCGTTATAAAAGTAGATACAAAGCCGATGGCAAACAGCATGGCAGGATTCATCTGGAGATTTCCTTTCCAAATAGTCGTGATCCAGTTAAAGGCCTTCACCGCAGAAGGAATCGCAATTAGTAAGGTTGTAAAAGTAAATACTGAACCTAAGAATGGATTCATACCAGAAACAAACATATGGTGACCCCAAACAATGGTGGATAGGAAAGCAATAGCTAAAATAGAAGCAACCATCGCTCGGTAACCGAAAATAGGTTTACGTGCATTGGTGGCCAAAATTTCAGAGACCAATCCCATGGCAGGTAAGATGACAATATACACTTCAGGGTGTCCTAAGAACCAGAATAAATGTTCAAACAATACGGGTGATCCACCTTGGTAATGCAACACTTCACCTTGTATAAAGATATCAGATAAAAAGAAGGAGGTTCCAAAACTTCTATCCATGATCAACAATAAAGCCGCAGCAAAAAGTACCGGGAAGGAAACCACACCAATAATTGCGGTTACAAAAAATGCCCAGATAGTTAATGGCAAACGCGTCATACTCATCCCTTTGGTACGCATATTAATGACCGTAACAATATAGTTTAAAGACCCCAATAACGAGGAGGCGATAAAGATTGCCATAGAAACCAACCATAAGGTCATACCCATCCCTGAGCCACCTTGTGCCATTGGTAAGGCACTCAATGGAGGATATATGGTCCAACCCGCTGCAGCAGGTCCTGCTTCAACAAATAATGAAATTATCATGATGACACTTGATAGGAAAAATAACCAATACGATACCATGTTCAAAAATCCTGAAGCCATATCACGGGCTCCAATTTGTAACGGAATCAATAGGTTACTAAATGTCCCACTCAAACCAGCGGTTAATACGAAGAATACCATAATTGTACCGTGGATGGTTACCAAAGCCAAATAGATATCAGCATCCATAACACCACCTGGCGCCCATTTACCCAACAAGGCCTCAAACAGAACGTTTGGCTCTTCTGGCCATGCAATCTGGATACGCATCATAAGCGACATAATAACACCTATAACCCCCATGATGGTACCAGTAATAAGGTACTGTTTTGCGATCATTTTATGATCTTGACTAAAAATATACTTGGTTACAAAGGTCTCTTTGTGATGATGTCCATGATTGTCGTCGTGTGCGTGAGTATCTACTGCGTGTGTTGACATAATCTATATATACTTTATTTAAGAATTTTATTCAGTTATTTGTTCCATTGACTTATCGGCCAAGGGTAATGGATCCTCTCCGATAAATTGCGTCATGGAAGATTTGAAGGTTTTTTGCTCTTTTATCCAAGCATCAAATTCTTCTTGGGTTTCAACGATGATATTCATTTGCATGTTATAGTGAGATTTCCCACAAATCTTGTTGCAAAGCAATAAATAATGAAATTCGTAAGGGTCTAAGGTTTCTTTACCTTCAGCTACTAACGCAGTACTTTTTTCGGCACGTATATTATTGATGCGCTGTATTTTATCAATCATGTCTGGGTTTTCACGCATCTCCTTTGTAGTTACCGTTGGTGTGAATCCGAATTTGGTAATCATTCCAGGAACACAGTTCATCTGCGCTCTAAAGTGTGGCATATAAGCGGAGTGCAATACATCTTGAGAACGCATTACAAACATGACGGGCCTACCAACAACTAAGTGTAACTCCTTTACTACAATATCATCTTGTGCATTAGGATCAGCCTCATCAACTCCCAAAACATTGGCTTTGTCAATATCGATCAACCTAACGTTGGCCATCCCCAAAACATTATCCTGACCAGCGTAACGGGCGGTCCAATTAAATTGTTGGGCATAAAGCTCCACAACCATTGGGTCAGCATCTTCATCGATATTCATAATGGAAGTCCATGTAAACAACCCATATATAATCAATCCTGCCAATACAATTACCGGAATAATAGTCCAAATGGCTTCCAAGGTATTGTTATCAGCAAAATACAAGGCTTTTTTACCTTTCTCTCCTCTGTATTTGAATGCAAAATAATACAATAAAAATTGTGTAAGGGTCTGTACAGAAAATATCACCAGCATGGAGATAATCATCAGATTATCAATTCTAGAGCCATGCTCTGAAGCGGCATTATATACTAATGGCAGATCTCCCCATTTTACAAAACAAATAATCGTTATGACATAAATGAAGACTAAAAAGCCAAGCATTAAATAGCCATTGATATTATTATCGTGATCTGTTGCAATTCCACTATCTGAGGTGTCAGTACGTACCTGGGCCAGATCAAAAATTTTGACCATTTGCCAAATAGCTACCGCCACAAAAAGTACTATGATAATTGTTAATAAAGCAGTCATTGTCGTTTCTCTTCTTTATATATTGTTATTAATAATGGAAATGTTCGCTTTCTTTGATGAATGGATTTCCCTTTGGTGTTAGAGGCGCTTTGGTCAATGATGTAAATACAACCAGCATGAATAAACCGCCGAACAATAATACAGATCCAATTTCAGGAATTCCAATAAACCATTGGTCTCCTACAGTTGCTGGCATAATCATGACGAAAACATCAATATAATGGCCTACCAAAATAAGGACTCCAGACATTACTACAAACCAAGGAATACGTTTGTATTCACTGTTCATTAAAATCAAAAATGGGAAGACAAAGTTAAGCACCAACATACCAAAAAATAGTAAATTATAATCTTCTATTCGTGTTATAAAGTAAACCACTTCCTCAGGAATGTTAGCATACCAAATCAACATGAATTGAGAGAACCATAAATAGGCCCAGAAGATACTAAATCCGAACATAAACTTGGCCAAATCATGGATGTGGCTATCATTGACCATAGGTAAAAGCCCTTTTGATTTCAAGTAAATGGTGACCATAGCAATAACGGTTATACCACTTACCAGCATACTTGCAAGCACATACCATCCAAATAAGGTACTGAACCAATGTGGATCAACACTCATGATCCAGTCCCATGACATAATAGATTCAGTGTATATGAAGAACACTAAAAATCCGGCAGCAATTCTGAACGATTTCTTAAAGTTTCTGATATCGCCAGCTTCAGCATTGTCTTGAGCAATTGAAAATTTACGTGCAAAATATCTGTAGGTACACCAGCCTCCAATAAAGATGGCAGCTCTGATTACGAACCATGGAATGTTTAAATAGCTCGATTTATTTTGAATCAATTCATCATCTGCCACAACCTCCGGATTCATCCAGATAAAAATTTCGTTGTGGTGTCCAATATAATGCGATCCTAATGCTATGACAACCACAATAATTGCTCCTGGCAATAAATAGGCAGTGATACCTTCCATAACCCTCATCAGTAAAGGAGACCAACCAGCCTGAGCTGCAATGTTAATAGCATAAAAAGCCAATGCCCCCAAGGCAATCATCATAAAGAAAAATGCTGCCACATAAAGAGCAGACCAAGGTCTTTTAGCAAGTTGTTCTTGAACGTGTACTGCATGAGTATCTTGGTTGCCTTCTCCATGCTCTCCTACCATACCATGTGCATCTTCAGTTTGAGAATGTTCTTGCACATCAGTTCCACTTGACTCATTATCACTGTGCACCTCAGAAGATTCCATAGCTGTGGAATCCATTATCATCCCTTCGGTTTCGAGGTCCATATCATCAACATCTGCCGTGGCGTCGTAAGCACCCGATCTATGAAAATTATCGTCATCATTCTCAACACCGCGCACAACATGTTCCTGCGTTAAGGGTACAAAATCTGCACCGTGGACCGAATGATCTTCGGCGAGCATGGTTTTGACCTCTTCTAAAGATTTGTGTGATGTCATAAAACCATAAGCCACTCCTAAAATACCCAAAACAATCAGGATGATGGAAAATGTCTTTAATCTATTTGAAATTGTATACATATCTATATTTAATCTTTAACAGTCTGACTTCCTCCTAATTCTGCTTTTAGTTGCATCACGTAATCCACAACTTGCCAACGTTCTTCCTCATCTAATTGGTTTGCGTAAGACCCCATGACATTTTTTCCATAATAAATAGTATGGTAAATACTCCCTGGGGTTAAAGCTCTTCCTGCATCGTTAAAGGCAGGCACCCCTAAAATCTTTTCACGTTGCACCAAAATACCTTGACCATCCCCTTTTTTACCGTGACAAACGGCACAGTAAATATCATAGAGCTGACCGCCTCTTGGTGAGTCAATTTGAGTAGAATCCAACGGACTTATTAACGTTGCTTTTGCCAAGTCATAACCTTCAAGTGTTCCATCAATATCAAAAGGTATATGGCCTCTTGATACCGTACCCTTAGCCGGTAATTTGGCCTCCATGTCATAAGGTAAAAATTCCACTTCAGAGTAAGTTTCATATCCTACTGGATAATACATATCTGGGAAATACTGATAATTTGGTCTTGATTTATTTTGACATGATGCAAAAGAGATCAAAACCACCATCAATATTATTAATTTAAATAAGCTTTTCATGTGTATTAGTGTGCTTTATCAATTAATGTAACTTCTACTGCGCCTGTATTTCTTAACATATCAAACTGCGCATCAACATTTTGCCCAGCGCTTATTTCCATTAAGAAATGATCATCTGTGGTTCTTGTATCAGGATTTTCGGCTTTTTTAAAGGGCCAAATTTTACTTCGTAAATAAAAGGTAATTACCATTAAATGCGCTGCAAAAAACACCGTTAATTCAAACATGATTGGCACAAATGCAGGCATGTTTTCTATATAACTGAAGCTAGGCTTACCACCAATATCTTGTGGCCAATCTTCAATCATAATATAATTCATCATTACCACAGATACTATTAATCCAATAGTACCATAAATAAAGGAGGTAATTGCTAGCCTTGTTGGGGCTAATCCCATAGCTTTATCTAACCCGTGTACCGGAAATGGTGTATATATTTCTTCAATGTGATATCTTTCAGCCCTTACTTTTTTAACGGCAGCCATTAAGAGATCATCATCTGTATAAATAGCGTGAATTACTTTTGAAGAATCTTCCATACTACTAGTTGTTATTAATTAGTGTTTTAGCCTGTCCTGCCCAATCATCCCGTTCTGCCCTTCCTTGGATAGATGCTGTAATCTCGTCTAACAAGTCGTATTCTCTTTTTGTAATATTGCTTACCTGCACGTAAGAATAAATTCCAATACCATTCAGGACTTCTTCCATTCTTGAATCTATACCGATGATTTGCTGCAAATCGTCTTTAGTTTGCGTCAATGGATCAAAAGCACCCACACTTTCTAGGAGCTTACTGATAGCTTCAGGATCATTTGCGATGGCAGTAGACCTATTATCAACTAAAGGCGTTCCTGAATGTGGAATGACTTTATGTGTGCGTGCATCAATACCCGCATTAACTAAACTACCACCAGATTCTCTGATACGTTTATAACTTTCACCTGATGTTTTCAAAATTGTTTTAATCTCTGCTTGTGCAATTACTGGGAACGTACGCGCATATAATAAGAACAATACAAAAAAGAATCCTATGGTGCCAATAAAAATTCCGATATCTACAAATGTTGGTTGGAACATTGTCCATGAAGATGGTAAATAATCCCTGTGCAATGACGTCACGATAATTACAAAACGTTCAAACCACATTCCCACGTTCACCACAATTGAAATAAAGAACGAAAACATGATACTGGTACGCAATTTTTTGAACCACATAAACTGTGGAGAGAACACGTTACAGCTCATCATTGCGAGATAGGCCCACCAATAAGGTCCCGTTGCTCTGTTCAAGAAAGCGTATTGTTCATACTCCACTCCTGAATACCAAGCGACAAATAATTCCGTAATGTAAGCTACCCCAACGATAGAACCCGTAATCATAATAACGATATTCATCAACTCAATATGTTGCATGGTGATATAATCCTCAAGGCTACAAACTTTTCTCATAATGATCAACAGCGTGTTCACCATAGCAAAACCTGAGAAAACAGCACCGGCAACAAAATATGGTGGAAAAATGGTAGTGTGCCATCCCGGAACAATAGACGTTGCAAAGTCAAAAGATACAATGGTATGAACAGAAAGTACCAACGGTGTTGCTAAACCAGCAAGAACCAAAGAGACTTCTTCAAAACGCTGCCAATCTTTTGCTCTACCTGACCATCCAAAACTTAACAATGAATAAATCTTCTTTTGGAAAGGCTTGACTGCTCTATCTCTCAACATGGCGAAATCAGGCAATAAACCGGTCCACCAGAACACTAAGGAAACCGATAAATACGTTGAAATCGCGAATACATCCCAAAGCAATGGCGAGTTGAAGTTGACCCATAAAGATCCAAATTGGTTTGGTATTGGAAGTACCCAATAAGCTAACCACGGGCGGCCCATATGGATAACAGGGAACAATCCTGCCTGAACGACCGCAAAAATGGTCATCGCTTCCGCAGAACGGTTAATTGCCATACGCCATTTTTGACGGAACAATAATAATACCGCTGAAATCAGAGTACCGGCGTGACCAATACCAACCCACCAAACGAAATTGGTAATGTCCCAAGCCCAACCTACGGTTTTGTTGAGACCCCAAACACCAATTCCTGTAGATACGGTATAAATGATACATCCAATACCCCAAAGAAAGGCTACCAGTGCGATAGAAAAAACTATCCACCATGATTTATTGGCTTTTCCTTCTACAGGCCTAGCGATATCCACGGAAACATCGTGATATGATTTTTGGCCTGTAACTAAAGGTCTTCTAATAGGTGCTTCGTAATGAGACGCCATAATGCTTTTAGAATTATTTCTTAATTAATTATTATGCTTCGGTTGTATTTCTCACTATGGTGTGGTACTGTACATTTGGTTTTGTGCCAATGTATTCCAATAAGTGATACATACGTTTATCTTCTTTAAGTTTCGCAACTTTACTTTCTTTATCGTTGATGTCTCCAAAAACCATAGCGCCTTTGTCACAAGCTGCAGAGCAAGCGGTATGGAATTCTACATCTTTTATTTCACGTCCAGCCAGTTTGGCATCTAAAATTGTTTTTTGTGTTTTTTGAATACAGAAAGAACATTTTTCCATCACACCACGAGATCGTACAGTCACATCAGGATTTAAAACCATGCGTCCCAAATCATCGTTCATGTAGTAATCAAATTCATCATTCTTGTTATATGAGAACCAGTTGAAGCGACGCACTTTATAAGGACAGTTGTTTGCACAATAACGTGTGCCCACGCAACGGTTATACACCATTTGGTTTTGACCTTGACGTCCATGCGATGTTGCAGCCACAGGGCAAACAGTTTCACAAGGGGCATGGTTACAATGTTGACACATAATTGGTTGAAAAGCTACTTGAGGATTGTTCATCGCAGCTGATTCCATTTCATCAAATACGCCAACTGATCCATTATCGCCTAAAAGACCAGATATGTTCTCTTTCTTTTCAACATCTCCTGCAAAGGTTTCTTCAGAAGAATAATATCTGTCGATACGCAACCAGTACATATCTCGGCTTTTTCTTACCTCTTTTTTCCCAACCACCGGAACGTTGTTTTCAGCCTGACACGCAACTACGCATGCGCCACAACCCGTACAAGCGTTTAAATCAATGGCCAAATTGAAATGATGCCCCATAGAACGGTCAAATTCGTCCCAAAGGTCTACTTCGGGTGATGTTACCGGGGTCTCAATATGGTTCAATGACACCATCGGAACGGCATTCCAATAGCTTTTATCTTTGGTATTGAATATTTCGAGTGTGGTTTCCTTAATAATGTCATTTCGACCCATTAAGGTATTATGCAATTGAATAAGAGCAAATTCATGTTCACCAGCAACAACCTTAATGGAAGCCCCTGACTGTGTTTCTTTAAAATCTTCGTAGAACTTATAAGCATTTTTTCCGGTTTGCATTTCTTCTTTCAAACCTTTACTACGGCCATATCCAAAGGCCATTCCAATAGATCCGACTGCTTGGCCTGGTTGGATGATGACAGGCAGGATTTCACTCACCCCATTTAATGTCAATTCAACCAAACTACTATTCAGTCCACCATCAGCAACATGCCAATTTTTGATACCCAATTTCGCGGCATCAGTTTTGGACACCAACAGATAGTTGTCCCAAGAAACCCTTGAGATGGGATCTGGAAATTCCTGCAACCATGGATTGTTGGCCTGTTTTCCATCGCCCATACCTACTTTGCTGTATAAGGTCAATTCAAATCCGTCAGATTTTGGAGCGGAAACCAAAGCTCTTGCGGCGTCACCTCCAGATATCGCGGTTGTTGATGCAAAGGCAGTACCAGCTGATGTTTCAGTAGGTGTAGCTGTGCTATTAGAAGCCATATTCTCTCCGAAAATAGCAGCCATAGTATCTGCAGACGATGCCGAAAAGACACCATCATGCAATGCTTGGTTGAATGAACCACCTCCCAAAATACTATTGTTCCAAGTTTCCTTGATAAAATCATGATAGGATACATCACTTCCAGTCCACTTCAATAAGGCCTCCTCAAATTGTCTAGTATCAAACAACGGACGAATGGTAGGCTGCATCAGCGCAAAATGTCCTTTTTTAAGTTCAACATCACCCCAAGATTCTAGATAATGAGGTGTTGCAGCAATGTATTGTGTCGCCAAAGCGGTTTCATCAGCCTTCATGGAGAAAGCGATGGATAATTCAGTTTTTTTCAAACCTTCAGCAAATTCATTTGCATTAGGCAGAGTGTATAACGGATTGACCCCACACATAATAATGGCGCCAACCTTTCCTGCGTTCATGTCCATTACTAAAGAGGACACTGCCTGGTCACTTCCCTGTCTTGTAGTTATAGGTGATTTTGTGTCAAAGGCCTTACTTCCAAGTGCCGCATTGATGTTTAAAACAATCGTTTGAGCATTGACATCATTGAAACCTGTTACCAGAACCCCATTACTTCCTGCTGTTCTCAACTCAGAGGCAACTTTTTCAACCTCTTTTTCTATGTGTGCAGGTAAATCAGCTGACACACTTTGGCCGGTGATATAACCGTGTATCTTCGCCAATACCATCCTTTGCTGAGAGGGTGTGGCAGGAATTCGTTTATCTGCATTGGCACCAGTTAAGGACATATTGGCCTCAATCTGAATGTGACGTGACATCTTACCATTTTTCGGGATTCTACCTAAGGCATATCCTGCATCATATCCACCGCCGCACCAATCACCTAAAAAGTCCGCACCAACGGACACGATAGTCGCTGCTTTTGAAAAATCGTAATTTGGCAATGCACGTTCGCCATATTTTGCCTGATAGGCGTCTAGTGCTCCAGAAACTGAAATGGCATCATACACCACGTGGCGCACATTACCGTATTTTTCCTTGAAGGAAGAAATTAGTTTTGATGCTGATGGACTAGCAAATGTTTGTGTTAACAGGACAATTTCTTTTCCTGAATTTGTTAAGTCAGTTAATTTTTGGTTCGTTTCGGCATCGAATGTTTCCCACGATATACTGTTTCCATTTTTGACGGGAGCCTGCAATCTCATACTGTCATACAGTCCCAACACAGAAGCATTTACCCGCGCATTGGCGCCAGTCTGCCCCAAATCATTATTTTGAATATTGATTGGACGACCTTCACGAGTTCTTACAAGAATACTCGCAAAATCATAGCCATTGGCTATTGTAGTAGCATAAAAATTGGCAACTCCTGGAATGATACTTTCTGGTTGGACCACATATGGAATCGACTTAATGATCGGTCCTTCACAAGCCGCAAGTGATACTGCAGCTGTACTAAAACCAACATATTTTAAGAAGTCACGACGTGTTGTTGCAGACGTCCCCAAAGTGGATTTATTACCTAAAAATTCGTCAGTTGGAATTTCTTCAACAAATTCATTTTGTCTGAGCGCCTCAACAATAGAGCTGTCTGTATTTAGCTCTTCAACACTTTTCCAGTATTTCTTGTTTGATGACATATTATATAATTGAATTACTTCTTATTAATTTTATTGAACTTAATCCCAGTGAAGAGATTCCCATATTTGAGGGATTAACCAAAAAGTTATGGTTTAGTAATGACACTTACCACACTCTAAACCTCCCATTTGTGCAACAGTAAGTTTTTCAACCCCATATTTTTTAGATAACTGCTCGTGAATTTTTGTGTAATAGGCGTTATCCTCAACTTTAACATTCGTTTCTCTATGGCAATTGATACACCAACCCATGGTCAAAGGTGAATGTTGGTACATAATTTCCATTTCTTGTACCGGACCATGACATGTTTGACACTCAATACCACCTACGGACACGTGTTGTGCGTGATTGAAATATGCAAAGTCAGGAAGATTATGAATACGAATCCATTTTACTGGTTGTGGTTCACCTATATATTTTTGCTCAGCAGGACTCCAACCGGTCGCTGCATATAATTTTTCAATTTCAGCATTGTAGTCTACACCATATTCTTTTCCTTCAGCAAGCGTTTCTGGTGCCACTTCAGAGATTGATTTATGACAGTTCATACAAACGTTCAATGATGGAATTCCTGAATGTTTGCTCACTCTAGCCGAAGAGTGACAATATTTACAATCGATAGCGTTATCTCCAGCATGTATTCTGTGAGAATAATGAATGGGTTGAACCGGTTCATAACCTTGGTCTACACCCACCTGCATAAAATACCCATAAACATAATAGGTACTGGACAACAACAATAGGATGACAGTTACAAAAATCAAGAATTGATTTTGAATAAAGGCTCTCCAGATGGACACACCCTTATCTTTTTCTTCAACATAAACCCCCTTAGCTTCAGCGAAACGATTTAAAGTACGTCTTACCAAAACCAAAGCCATTGCCAATAAAGCAAATAAGACAGCCAAGGCGCCAAGAATTAACGTGTTTGAAACACCTGAATCACCACCACCAGTAGCTGCACCATCTGCACTGGCAACAGGAACAGGAGGCGCTGCTTTTTCTTCAGCAGTGTAAGCCAAAATATCACTAATATCCTGATCAGACAACTGCGGGAAGGCAGTCATAGGCATTTGGTTCCACTCGTTGTAGACTTTATTGGCGTAAGCATCACCAGACTTGATAAGACCCGCACTATTGTGGATCCATGATGTTAACCAATTACGATCAAGGCCTTCCTGCTCTGCCAAACGTTGCTCTACATTACGAAGTGCTGGGCCTGTCATTGGGGCATCCAATTTATGACATGCAGCACAATTGGCGTTATATATTGTTTTTCCCTTTGCAGGATCACCCTCTTGAGCGTGAAGCGATGTTGAAAACGTAAGTAAAATAAGAAACCCTAATTGTAGAATATTAGCGGCCAATTTACGGTGTATCACCTGTTTCATATTGTTAGTTGAATTATCTTCCAAACTTTGGTATGATTTTTTCATTAAAAAGAAAAAAATACAGTTATAAAATCTCTGGCAAAAGTAATACTTAAAGTCGATTTTATAAATGTTACAGAACTGTTAATTGATAATTTATAAACGTTCTAAATAATAAAATAAGCCTTATTTTAGTTTAATAAAATGACATGAGCAGATTGCAAATTAATTTTAATATTTTTGCAATCTACGAATGATTTAACAATAAATCATTTACACTATAAATTGTAATTACACATACCCAAAAAAGACCATCCTATGATAAAACCTTTAGTAAAATTGTCTCTAATTGCCCTTACCTTAACTTGTTCAAATCTTGCAGTACAAGCCCAACAAGGTGTCGTAACTATTGAGCAGAACAAAGACATTGATAAGCTTTTAGAGTATAAGAAAGATTTACGTACTGTTAATGCTTTTATCATTCAAGTGTATAACGGGCCCCGTGGTGGCGCTGAGTCGGCTAAAAGCCAAGTGAGTAGTTTATTTCCAGACTGGAGTAATACCATTGAATACGAGCAACCCAATTACAAGATTTGGGTAGGAAAATTCAGAACCCGGTTAGAAGCTGACAGAGCACTTATGAAAGTCAAAAAAAGTTTTAATAATGCTTTTATCCTTCAACCTAGAACAAATAAGTAAATAGTTGATGGTCATTATTTTAATCTGAAAAACACGACTCCCTTTTAGTGGTTTTTGACGTAGATTGATGCCTACTCAAATAAGATAACATACGCCCAAAAGCCCTAATTAGTAGAAGCTCAGATCAAGCCACTCAACCGTTCTGAAATTTTGATAGAACTCTTTTAACAGCATCGCAATTACGGCCCATTAAACACAAAAAAAGCGACTC
>NZ_LZRN01000060.1 GCF_001678675.1 Gelidibacter algens | reverse complement strand
TTTNTTTGTTCTATTATTTTTTGTTTTCTTATACCTTCTAAATTCCCCTTCGGGGATTTAGGAGCTTACTCACCCATTGCTGCTGCAACAGACGCTGATAATCTTTTATAAGTTCCATTTTCTAAACGGGTTCTGATCGATTCAAAAGCATCTAAAGTTTCATTGATGTCATCCAAAGTATGTGTTGCTGTTGGAATCATTCGCAATAAGATCAATCCTTTTGGAATCACCGGATATACAACAATAGAACAGAAAATACCATGATTTTCACGCAAATCCTTCACCAAAGCCATTGCTTCTGGAATGCTTCCTTTTAAGTATACTGGCGTCACACAACTTTGTGTCGTACCAATGTCAAAACCACGCGCCTTAAGTCCCGATTGCAGAGCATTGGTGTTTTCCCAAAGCTTTGCTTTCAATTCTGGCATTGTTTTTAGCATTTGTAAACGTTTGCGAGCACCAACTACCAATTGCATTTGTAATGATTTGGCAAACATTTGTGAACGCAGGTTATATTTCAAATAATCAATAATCTCTTGGTCGGCCGCAATAAAAGCGCCCGTACTTGCCAACGACTTTGCAAACGTTGCAAAATACACATCAATATCATCCTGAACACCTTGTTCCTCACCAGCTCCAGCACCTGTTTCACCAAGCGTGCCAAAACCATGGGCATCATCTACTAAAAATCTGAAATTATATTTTTTCTTAAGTTCCACAATTTCCTTAAGCCTTCCTTGTTCACCACGCATTCCAAAAACACCTTCAGAAATCACTAAAATCCCGCCGCCTGTTTGCTCTGCCATTTTGGTGGCTCTTTCCAAGTTTTTCTCAAGACTTTCAATATCATTGTGTTTATAGGTAAAACGTTTTCCCATGTGAAGACGAACACCATCAATAATACACGCGTGTGCATCAACATCATAAACGATAATATCATCTTTTGAAACTAGCGCATCAATTGTAGATAAAATTCCTTGGTAGCCAAAATTCAGTAAATATGCGGCTTCCTTATTAACAAAAGCAGCCAATTCATTTTGCAACTCTTCATGTAACGTTGTATGACCTGACATCATTCGCGCCCCCATTGGATAGGCTGAACCATATTCTGCCGCAGCTTCTGCATCTACCTTTCTAACTTCCGGATGATTTGCCAAACCTAAGTAATCGTTGATACTCCAGGTAATCACATCTTTCCCACGAAATTGCATGCGGTTAGAGATTTGGCCTTCCAACTTTGGAAATACAAAATAGCCTTCAGCTTGTGCAGCCCATTTACCAAGGGGGCCTTTGTCTCTGTAAATTTTATCAAATAAGTCTTTCATGTAATATAAGTATTATTCAGACATAAGCAGCCATGTCATTCAACCCTTGCGAGGGCTTGTGCGCTGGCGTCATCATCTTCAATTAGTCTAATTAGTTTGGACAAAATTAGCTAAATATCTTTTCTTAGCATAATTAAGTTATAAACTCCTGTTTATAAGATTTTCATCCACAAAAAAACCTATAACATAAAACCATGTCATAGGATTATATGGTTGTAATTTTATTATTTAATATATTGAATGGCTTCTAGAGTAGAAACCATTTTACTATCAAAAAATCCTTGCTCTTCCATCCATTTATCACTGTAAACCTTGCTCATATAACGTGATCCATGGTCGGGAAAGATAACTACAATCTTATCTCCAGCCTTAAATTCGCCAGTTTCATTCAATTGTTTAACGGCCTGCATTGCTGCACCACTTGTATACCCAACAAATAAACCTTCAGTACGGGATATTTCACGTGCGGTATGTGCACTTTCTTCATCCGTAACTTTGACAAACTCATCAATCATATCAAAATCTGTGGCTGTAGGAATTAAATTCTTTCCCAACCCTTCAATTCTGTATGGATAAATTTCATTATGGTCAAATTCGCGTGTTTCGTGGTATTTTTTTAAGACAGAGCCATAAGCATCTACGCCTATAACTTTGACATCGGTCCCAAGGCGTCGGGATTGTTCTTTTAAATATTTTGCAGTCCCAGAAATCGTTCCTCCTGTACCACTGCAGGCAATTAAATGTGTGATCTGTCCTTCTGTTTGTTCCCAAATTTCTGGACCTGTACTATTATAATGCGCATCAATATTGAGCTGATTGAAATACTGGTTGATATAGATGGAACCTTTTGTTTCTTTGTGCAGGCGCTTGGCAACTTCATAATACGATCTCGAATCATCAGCACTCACATGCGCAGGGCACACATAAACCTGTGCTCCCATTGATTTTAGCATATCAATTTTATCTGGAGAAGATTTAGAACTTACCGCAAGAATGCATTTGTATCCTTTAATGATGCTTACCATGGCAATACTAAAACCGGTGTTGCCTGAAGTGGTTTCAATAATTGTATCTCCTGGATTTAGAAGTCCTTGTCTTTCCGCTTCTTCTATAATATGTAAAGCAATACGATCTTTTGAAGAATGACCTGGGTTGAAAGCTTCTACCTTGGCGTAAAACTCGCCGTCATAGTCGGCCGTCATATTATTTAATCTGATAAGAGGGGTATTACCAATAAGCTGTAATACGTTATCAAATACCTGGAGATTTTTTTTCATACGTGTTTCTTATTCTTTACAATAGGACGTAAGGGATCGCAAATTTTAACCTTTATTTTTTATATAAAAATGATGAAATGTTCGCAATTTTATTACCGCTATTTACCTTTTACAATTTAGAAAAATGTAACTTAAAACCTTAGCAAAACTACGGTTTTTTTTTCTAATTAGGTTGTAATGTTCTCTAAGTTGAGTAAAAACGCATACTCTTCAGCATCTTCCCTTAAAGCTTCAAACCGCCCAGATGCGCCACCATGTCCTGCCTTCATGTTGGTTTTCAGGAGCAGATTATTGTTGTCCGTTTTATAGGTTCTCAGTTTCGCTACCCATTTGGCGGGCTCCCAATATTGCACTTGCGAATCATGCAAACCTGTAGTAATGAGGATATGCGGGTAATCCTGTTTCTTTACGTTATCATAAGGCGAATAAGATTTCATATATTCGTAATAAGTCATATCATTTGGATTTCCCCATTCATCATATTCTCCTGTAGTCAACGGTATCGAATCATCCAACATGGTGGTCAAAACATCTACAAAGGGAACTGCCGCAATAACGCCATTGTAAAGTTCTGGCGCTTCATTAATCACAGCACCTACCAAAAGTCCACCAGCACTGCCACCCAATGCATATAAATGATCTGGAGAGGTGTAGTTTTGTGCGATTAAAAACTTAGAACAGGCTATAAAATCAGTAAATGTGTTTTTCTTTTGAAGCAATTTACCGCCTTCATACCACATCCTACCTAAATACTCTCCGCCCCTTACATGGGCAATGGCGTACACAAAACCTCTATCCAATAAACTTAATCGAATACTGGAAAAGGAAGGATCAATGGTATGCCCATAAGAACCATAGGCATAGAGCAGTACCGGGTTTGTTCCGTCCTTCTTGATGCCTTTTCTATAGACCATTGAAATGGGCACCTTGGTGCCATCAGTTGAAATAGCCCAAACGCGTTCTGACACATAGTTGTCCTTATTGAAATTGGAGTCTAAAACTTCCTGCTCCTTCAGAATAGTTTTTTGCTTTGTGACCATATTAAAGTCAATACTTGACGATGGCGTGGTCATTGAATTGTAACCATAACGCAGCGTTTTTGTGTCAAACTCAACATTGGTTGCTGTATACGCCGTATAGGTTTCATTATCAAATGGCAAATAATAATCTTCAGTGCCATCCCATCTTTTGATACGAATATGATTGAGTCCATTTGAACGCTCACTGATCACCAAAAAATCCTTAAAAATTTCAACATCTTCTATCAAAACCTCTTCTCGATGCGGGATGACTTCTGTCCAATTATTGAATTTGGTTGTATTCTCTGGTGTTTTCATCAGCTTAAAATTGACGGCACCATCAGCATTGGTAACAATATAAAATTGATCATCATAATGAGAAATACTATACTCCAACCCTCTTACCCGCTCTTGAAAAACAGAAAACTCGCCATCAGGTGTGTCTGCATTCAACGTGTAATATTCATTGGTTAATGTGCTATAGCAGGCAATAATTAAATATTTTTTCGATTTCGATTTGTAAATAGCTACGCCAAACGTATCATCTTCTTCATGAAAAACGAGCGTATCAGCACTTGTAGAGCTACCTAATTTATGTTTGAAAACCTTGTCTGAGCGCAATGTTTTTTCGTCCTTAACCGTATAGAATATGGTTTTGTTATCATTAGCCCATGTTGCGGAACCTGTCGTACTTTCAATGGCATCAAAAAAAATCTCATCTGTAATCAAACTTTTGATCTGCAGTGTGTAATTCCGCCTTCCAACGGTATCTATCCCAAAGGCAATCATGGTGTTATCCGGACTCACGCTTAATCCAGCCAATTTAAAATAGTCATGACCTTCAGCCATCACATTACAGTCAAAAAGCAATTCGTCTGGATTTTCCAACGTATCTTTCTTTCTGAAATAAATGGGATAATCCTTTCCTTTTTTATATTTAACAATATACCAATAACCGTTAAACTTGTAGGGAACCGATTCATCATCTTCCTTGATCCTAGCCTTCATTTCTTCAAATAGTGTATTTTCAAAGGCCTTATACTTTGAAGTTACCGCATCATAATAATCATTCTCAGAATTCAAGTAATCAATCACCTCCTGATTTTCCTTGTCATTCAACCAAAAGTAATCGTCGTGACGGTCATCATCATGCATACTCAAAGTTTTTAGAACTTGTTTTGCTTTTGGTGGCTGAATAATATCTATCATTAGTTTATTTTTTAACAGATTGCAAAGGTACTGTTTTAAAGAAGAGACTGAAAAGGAAAGGAAATAGAATTGATCAAAAGGAAAAGCACCAAATTTTTGGGTAAACTTTCATAGTTTTTGGAGATTGGTGAAATTCGTGTCTAAATCTTTTCTTAATTTTGTTGGACGAATTAAAAAACTGAAGAATATGTTTGGAGATATGATGGGAATGATGAATAAACTCAAAGAGACCCAAAAAAAAGTTGAAGAAACCAAAGAACGTTTAAACTACGTTTTGGTTGATGAGCAAAGCACAGACGGCAAATTAAAAATTACCTTAACGGCCAACAGGAGCATTAAATCTATTACTATTGATGACGAATTGCTACAAGACAAAGAAATGCTTGAAGATTATTTGATCATGACGATCAATAAAGCTATTGAAAAAGCAACTAATGTCAATGAAACGGAATTGGCCGCGGTAGCAAAAGACGGGATGCCCGATATTCCTGGGTTGGATATGTTTAAATAGTCTGTCTTTTTCTTAAATACTCAAATCCTATTCTAAATTTATTTCTGATTTTAAGAATAGGATTAACGAGTTGAAAGACAACATAAAACCTGCGTTTTGAGTTAAAAATTTTAGTCAAGGTTTTATAAACAATTCCATTATAATCTTTCCCAATAAATGAAGTCATTGGATAAGCATCGATGCTGATCATTTCATGCATTCTATATTTTACTTCATCATAGCTCATGTCAGATTTTAACATTCTTACCATAGAAAAAAACACAAATGACTCCTGTCTCGCCTTAACGCGCGCTACACAATGAGGATTAGCTGCTCTATTTTCCAATGTCTTCAAAATAGGGCCAAAGGCAGAAGCCGCATATTGGAGGTCTCTAATAATTTTGAGGTAATGGGCTGGCTCTTTACTTGTCATTGCAGATCCGGAAGTTACCCTATGTCTGTACGCATCTAACCTCAGATGTGCCATTCTTCTTGCTTCCAAGAATAGTTCTAATGTAAAAGCTGCATCTTCCAAATATTGCCCTTCTACAAATCTAATTCCTAAACTTTTCAAAAACTCTCGGTTTATTAGGTACCACCACACCTCGCTCCTATACTCTAAAGTAGCCACATAGTCTTCACCAGATAGTATTGACGATAACATGTCATCATCAAATGAAACATTAAAATCTGCTTTTTTTTCAACGGCTTTAACGTTTGAGGCTGTCGAAGTAAATGTTGTAGACAAAAATGTTAAAATATCTAAATTGCATCGTTCACAAGTCTCAATCAATTCCTTTAAACAATTAGTTATGATATAATCATCAGGATCAATGAAATACATATAGTTCCCTCTAGCGCAATCCATACCAAGATTTCTTGCGCTACCCACACCGCCGTTGTCTTTATCAATCACCCTAATATGGTCATTTGTTCTGGCATACTCCTGAGCAATTTCAAGACTGCTATCAGTAGAGCCGTCATTAACTACAATTATTTCATAATCTTTTGAGTCTATATCTTGATCGAGCACACTATCCAAACAACTGGAAATGTATTTTTCAACATTATAAACAGGAATTACGATGCTTAATTTCATTAGGAGATATACTTTCTTTTTGGGGTTTCAATAATAGCAAAAACTTTTGTAATGGGGGCATCTCAATTTAATTATCATCACAAACTCATCTATTGGATTGCTCATATTCCTCATGTATCCTTTATGCAAAATTTTAGATCAAAAGATATCAATTTTTGCAGATCATAATGTGAGATGTTTTTTGAATTAAGCACAAAATATAATATTTATTTCTGTCAATCATATATTTTTTAAGAATGTGAGGAATTTGTCGTGCATGTCATCTGTGTAATCCAAGTGCGTCACGACGCGAAGTTTTCCGTTACCCATATTGCTTATGCGCATGTTATTATCATCCATAATTTTCAAAAATTGAGTGTCATTTTTTTTATCTGTAAGCTCAAAAATAATTATGTTGGTTTCAACCGGTTCCACTTTTTTAATAAATTCCAAACGGGATAACACCTGCTCAATTTCCTTGGCTTTTTGATGATCTTCTGCTAGTCTGACCACATGATTATCTAAGGCATACAATCCGGCAGCAGCCAAATAACCTACTTGACGCATGCCTCCTCCAAGAATCTTACGGATGCGTAATGCATTTTGCATGATATCCTCATCACCAATCAATACAGAACCAACAGGGCAGCCCAAGCCTTTACTCAAACAAACCGACATGGTATCAAAAAGTTGACCGTAATCTTTTGCTGTTTCAGGTTTCGCAACCAAAGCATTCCAAATTCGGGCCCCGTCCAAATGGTATCCCAAATTATGGTCATTACAAACCGTTCTTATTTTTTTTAATTCTTCAAAATCCCAACAGGAACCGCCGCCTCTATTGGCTGTGTTTTCTACCTCCACCAAGGCAGTTAGCGGACTGTGGTAAAAATCTGGAGGGTTGATAGCTTCAATCACGTGTTCTGCGGTAAACATACCACGTTCGCCTTGCAGTAACTTGCAGGAGATGCCGCTGTTAAATGACGCACCACCACCTTCATAATGATAAATATGGGCATTGGAATCACATATCACTTGATCTCCAGGATTGGTGTGCAATTTTAAAGCCGTTTGGTTAGCCATAGTTCCTGTTGGAAAAAACAAGGCTCTCGGTTTGCCGAACATGGCTGCAAGGCGCTCTTCAAGTTTGTTCACTGTTGGGTCTTCTTTATATACATCATCACCAACTTTGGCATTCATCATGGCCTCCAACATCCCTTTTGTTGGTTTGGTCACGGTATCACTTCTTAAATCTATAGTCATTGTATGTGTTTTCAACTTAATTTTTAAATTTACTCGTTGTTGAGTTGTGCTGTTCCAAACTAATCAATTCAGATCTAAACAACGTCATATTAAGCAACCTGACCTCTCAATACCCTGATCAATTTGAAAGATACCCACACTCATCGGTTCCTATTGGGGATCCATCAGGGATACGTGGTGCAGGCTCCAACCTGAATTTTTCAGGATGCTCACGAAACTCAGAAATCATACGTCCGTACTGTGACGCATAAGGTTTCCTACTTTGCTTTTTATCATATAACCCTTTGGAAATTTGACCTATGGCGTCATTCGCCTTGGCCTTTACCTGAAAATAGGTGTCATCAGAAACGGCAAGATTCATTAAATATTTTAAAACATTGACATTAATGGTTTGCTGCACTTCTACTAAATATGGGTCTTTCTGGTTTTTAGAAAATGAATTTTCAATAAGCTGCTCAAAAACATCTTCTAAACCCAATTGGTTGTTATCTAAACTTTGTTGCTGCACCAGTCTGTTGGCGCGCTGCGGATTTAGCAGGAACTCCAATACCATATCACTGGCTGTTGAAGGGGCACTTAGAGCGTCAAATGCAACGCCCGTTTTTCCGGCAAAAGATTCTCGACTTTTACCATAACCGAAAGCCCGAGGAGGGAACAATGCCAGTTTATCTTTCGGAATCGCCAAAGTTTCTGCTGCAATAGAGGTCATCAATGCTTGCAAGGCCTCTTTTTGTAATTTTACATCCAATACTTCTGTCACCATTTGTCCATCGCCCTTAACAGCATAGTTATAATCCAATCCGCCAATCAATTTAGAGGTTGCTTCAGTTTGGTATCTGTGGAAAAAATAAAGAGGGACAAATACATCTTCCAAAACAGAATAAGGCTCATACGTTCTGATATTATCTTTTGAAAAATTTGAAATAGCTAGGGCACGGACCTTCAAGACACGTTCCAATTCTTCAGAAGCACTTTTGCCATTGTCCCATAAATGGGCAAAGGCATGCGCGCCACCTGAAGCGCGTGCATCTGAATCTGAAATAAACCGAAGGCCTTGATCTTGGGCGTCCTTTAAAATGGTATTCAAGGCTACTTTTTCATCGGTCGTTTTATCAAAATCAGAATAACTATAGGCTACGGTTATCTTATCCCAAACGCCAATGCCGTCGTTATACGCATTTTCTAAACTGATATTCCCATTATCCAATGTAATTTTAGGATGCGGATAATCCATCACTGAAGCATCATCAGTGCTACTCGCTGCGAAATTATGCGCAAACCCGAGCGTATGGCCCACTTCATGTGCACCCAATTGACGTATTCTCGCCAATGCCATTTTTAGCATTGGCTCAGTATTGGAATCAGATATTGCAAAAGGTTGGTTCAACAAGGCTTGGGCAATCATAAAATCCTGACGGATGCGCAAGCTGCCCAAACTCACATGGCCTTTGATAATTTCTCCGGTTCTCGGATCGACCACTGAGGCGCCATAACTCCAACCCCTTGTGGAGCGGTGTACCCATTGGATAACATTGTAACGGCAATCCATTGGGTCAGCATCTTCCGGCAACATTTTTACCTGAAAAGCATTCTTAAAACCAATAGTTTCGTAGGCCTGATTCCACCAGCTGGCACCTTCCAACAAAGCTGAACGGACAGGTTCTGGGGTTCCAGGATCAAGATAGTAGATGATGGGTTCTTTGGGGTCGCTCATCGCCAACTCTGGATTCTTCTTTTCCAATCTGTGCCTAATAATGAAGCGCTTCATAATAGGCTCTTCAATTGGTGTGGCATAATCCATATAGGAAATGGAAATAGCGCCACTTCGCGGATCGAAGGGGCGTGTTTGATAATTGTCATCTGGTAACTCGACAAATGAATGGTGTTGAACCACACTCACCAATGACGCTGTTGGCGTGACACTACTTATATTTCTGCCTTTGGCCTCTCCATCAAATGTTAACAGTGCCTCAAACTCTACATTTTTTGGAAATGCTTTTGTGCGTTCTAAAGACAAGGCGCTTTTGGAAAGATCCAATTTGTAGGTGCCTTCATTCTGAGATTTCAATTTAGTGGCAACGCCATGTGCATCCTCCAACAAAAATGGGGTCAAATCAATGACGTAATTCCCAGCAATGGTATCTTCTATCTTAAAACCAAAAAGCACCGATTTTGCAAACGCCTGCTCAATACTTTTCTTTTCAAGCGCATTATCAGTAATGGCCCTAAAATTTTGGTTGGGCTGAATCAGAAGTAATTTATTGCCAGCTTTAATAAACTTTACAAGACGTTCTGAACCCAATTGCCCTCTATCCAATCCAATGTCATTGGAGCCAATACCGCTCGCTAAACTATTCACATAAAGAAACTCTTGGTCAATATTAGCAACCTCCAAATAAACTTTATCCTGTTTTTCTTCATAATAAAAATTAAAAAACCCTTTATAGGCTTCTACTTTTTTATCCTTTAACACTTGTGAAAATGAAGGCATTGCAACCAAAATCAAAACAAGAAGGAGACTGTATTTTTTCATAGTGGATAATTAGCTTATAAAACTACATAAATTAACTGAAAAAATTTATCCTACAATTTCTTTATCTCTCCTAGGTTTAATGATATATTTGTGAAAAATTCACACTATTATGACTACATCTGATCAAATTAAGGGTCTTGTAGAGCGCCTCGGGGCGTTGAGGAGGTATCTTTGACGTAGATGCCAAAACTATTGAGATAACAAACGAAGAAGAACAAACTTTTGATCCCAATTTCTGGAATGACTCTAAAGCTGCTGAGCTTGTGATGAGATCTATTAGAGAGAAAAAAAGTTGGGTTCAAGATTACGATGCTGCCAAAACTCTTGTTGAAGATTTGGAGGTGTTTTATGAATTCTATAAAGCCGAAGAACTCTCTTCCCAGGAATTGGATGCGCATTTTAATAAAACTCTAGAGCATATTGAAAAGCTAGAGTTTAAAAACATGCTTTCTGAAGAAGGTGATAGCTTAAGCGCCGTGCTTCAAATTACTGCGGGTGCTGGTGGAACAGAATCTTGTGATTGGGCGAGTATGCTCATGCGCATGTATTTGATGTACGCTGAGAAAAGCGGCTTTAAAGTTAAAGAGCTAAACTTTCAGGAAGGTGATGTTGCGGGCATAAAAACGGTGACTTTTGAGATTGAAGGTGATTTTGCCTTTGGCTGGCTAAAGGGTGAAAACGGCGTCCATAGATTGGTCAGAATTTCTCCTTTTGATAGTAATGCCAAACGCCACACCAGCTTTGCATCTGTGTATGTGTATCCACTTGTTGATGATACTATTGAAATTGACATCAACCCTGCTGATATTGAAATAACGACCGCACGCTCCAGTGGTGCCGGCGGGCAGAATGTCAATAAAGTTGAAACTAAGGTACAGTTGACCCACAAACCTACGGGTATTCAAATTTCTTGTTCAGAAACGCGCTCACAACATGACAACAGATCGAGAGCTATGCAAATGCTAAAATCGCAGTTGTATGAAATTGAATTGCAAAAGCAGTTGGCACAACGTGAAGATATAGAAGCAGGTAAGATGAAGATTGAATGGGGCAGCCAAATTAGAAATTACGTGATGCATCCTTATAAATTGGTTAAGGACGTTAGGACTGGACATGAAACCGGAAATGTTGATAATGTGATGGATGGTGAGATAGACGAATTCTTGAAGGCCTATTTGATGATGATGGGACAGAAGGATGAACACCCTAATGAGCTTTAATGATGTTGCCGAAACAGTAACAACCTATTCTTTATTGGACACTAATGCTTTGTTTCGAAATAGTTTCTAGTTAAGTTCTTTATATTTAGGTAGGATTGAAAATGGAGCTGACTTAATTAAATCAAGTTGTATTTTTTTTAGTAATTGAGGCTTTACTAAGGTCAGTTGTTTATTTTCATTGAATAGTAAAGCTACATTAGACAAATAATTTTCGTCATAACTGGTATGAGCTATTTCAAAACATTCATATTCAATAAGTTCAACACTAGAAAAGTAGTCTGCAAACTTAATATCATCTCCGCCAATATTACCATTAGAAAGTCTAACCCATAAGGAAGGAATACCGTAGGCATGACCTATGATAATCCCGTGCAAGGAACTCGAAATTATTATTTCACAGGAATTCACGTCTTCAATAACTTTTTCAATAGCATCCAAAAGATTGATAATTAAGATGTTATCACTATTTAATTTCTTAATTGTTTCGTCATAATGTAGATAATGTGGAATAATACCTAAGGTGTATTTTTTCTCTGACCTAGGGGTGTATATCAACGGTGTTAATAGTGCCGGATCTCCAATGTATTCGGGAACCTTATAACCTAATTCACCAAGCCTTAATTGACTATATTTACCACGAACGGCATAAAAATTAGCATTCGTTACTTTACTGTTTCTGGACATTATTCCTGAACCCCAGATATCACAATCAGGATTTGTATACCAATCAATCACACTACCAATAGTGATAAGAAGGTTTTGTTTTTTGCTTGTTAAAAATTGAATATTATAGTACATTTCCCTAAGAGACAACTTTCTGTTATAAATCGCCCTCAGGTATGTTAATATGAAACTTTTATTTACTCCTTTATGTAGTAGTGGCGTATACATCGGTTCTCTACCAGTCAAGTTCTTTACAATATACGGGACCTAAAACATCACCAAAGTTTTTTTTTCCAAAAGGGATCTTATGCCAAAACATATTAATTTTATCCTTTTTTGCTGATTTTATCATGTTTTTAACTGTTTCGAGCCGTATTTTTACCTTTGTAAATTACCGATGCAATTCCATAACATTGCAGCTGATTAGGTTATAATGATCATGCCTATGTTTTTATAGTGAGTAAATATAACAAACTTAGTCATGTAGTTCATAAATGACATTGTCATATTCTTTAGATTGAAAATCACTTGTTACTTATTTTCGAAATGAACTCTAAATGTTTTGGTTGTAAGAATGAAAAACGACTATATTTTTGTCAAATATTAATAATTTTTAAAATAAAAAAATGAAAACCATAAAAACCATAATTTTCGACCTTGGCGGCGTTCTCATTGACTGGAACCCTGAATATGTATATTTAGAAGTCTTTAATGGCAACAGAGAAAAAATGCAATGGTTTTTTGACATTGTGTGTACGCATGATTGGAATGAGAATCAAGATGCAGGCTATCCATTAGCTAAAGCTACCGAAGAGCGTATTGCACTTTTTCCTGAGCATGAAGAACTGATCCGGATGTTTTATGGTCGGTGGGAAGAAATGTTGGGCGGCGCCATTGAAGGTACTGTTGAAATCTTAAAGAATTTAGTAGATAGTAAGCAATTTCAAGTGGTCGCGCTTACCAATTGGAGCCATGAAACGTTTCCAATTGCACTTAAAACCTTCGATTTTTTACATTGGTTTGAAGGTATAATAGTGTCTGGTGAGGAAAAGACTAGAAAACCTTTTGAAGACATCTATGAAATGACCTTGAGCCGCTTTAATATTGAAGCAAACCATGCTCTATTTATAGATGATAATCTTCGAAATATTAAAGCCGCCAAAGAGATGGGCATAAATACCATTCATTTTGAAAGTCCTGAAAATCTGGAAGTAGAATTGAAATCCTTTGGCATCAATTTTTAATGACCTAAGTAATAATTATTGACTTCACTCATTTTAGCAACCTTATTCTTTTCATTAAATCATAAGCAATGATTACAGTTTATCATAATCCACGATGCAGTAAATCCAGGGAAGCTTTGAATATCCTTGAAATAAATCATACCGATTACAAAGTCATCAAGTATTTTGACGAATTGTTGAGTGAAAAAGCGCTGAAAAGCATCATCAAATTATTAAAAATCAAACCCATTGCGCTTGTCAGAACAAACGAGTCCATCTGGAAAGACAACTTCAAAAATCTAGATCTTACAGATAAAGAGATCATTGCCGCCATGGCACAATATCCTCAATTGATTGAGCGTCCTATAGTTATCAATAGCAGTAAAGCCGTTATTGGCCGACCACCACAAAAAATCCTCGACATCCTATAAAGGACCTTTAACACAACTTTAACCAAACCCCATTAAACCAAGGGCTATTTTTGCATTCTCACTAATAAATCCACTTTATTATGCTTGCAAAACTAGTTAAGATTTCTTGTTTGATGCTTATTTTGAACGCCGCTCCCTCCTATGCCCAAAGCAAAGATGCCATGGAAAAGGAAAGGGAAAAGTACATGGAAAAGCAAATGGATCAGTATCGAGATCGTGTGGATACTTATGTTAAACTCCTCAATATAGACGATTTTAAAGGCGAGATCATCAAGCAAAAAATTGATGATTTCTACAAGAAAAGAAATCAGATTATGTTTTCTGAACTGCACCAAGAATATGAAAAAGTGCCGATGGTCGAACAACTGAGCATCTCCCATTTTTCTGACGTTAAAGAACTCTACTCAGAAGAAACCATTGCTTCCGTACAAAGATTTGTTGAAGATAACAAAGCTGAAATAAAAAAATTACAGAAGACCAAAAACAAGAAAAACAACTAAACCGATGAAACTGATTCCCTTCTTGTTTACACTACTTTTTTTATTCACTTCAAATCTTGTCTCCGCTCAAGACGAAGTCAGTATTACAGGTACTGTGATGGACAAAGATGTTAACCAACCTTTAGAATATGCGACCATTGCATTTTTCAGTAAAAAGGAAAACAAAATTATTACAGGTGGCATCACTGATATGGAAGGTAAATTCAACATTAAAGTCCCAAAAGGTATCTATGATATTTCAATAGAATATATCTCTTACACTACTCAAACAATTCCGAATAAAACATTGAACAAAGACACAGATTTAGGTGTTACCGGCATTGCCATTGACGCGGAAGCTTTAGGGGAGGTTTCTATTATTGCTGAACGAACCACGGTTGAAATAAAATTAGACAAAAAAGTTTATAATATTGGTCAAGATTTGACAACATCAGGCGGTACGGTAAGTGATGCCCTCAATAATGTTCCCTCTGTATCTGTGGATATTGAAGGCGGCATAAGCTTACGCGGTAATGAAAACGTAAAGATTCTTATCAACGGAAAACCTTCCGCTATGGCAGGATTTGGTGATACGAACGTATTGAGTCAACTGCCTGCTGAAGCGATAGAACGTGTTGAGGTGATCACATCACCATCTGCCCGTTATGATGCTGAAGGTACCGCGGGAATTTTGAATATCATTTTGAGACAAAAGGAAACCTTAGGTTTTAATGGAGGATTAAATTTGACCGTTGGAGATCCTGACAATGTTGGCGTTTCTGCCAATTTAAATTTAAGAAAAGAGAAATACAATCTTTTTACCAATTTGGGTTATAGATATTATGATGCGCCAAGAACAAGTTTTAGCGATACGGAATATTTTGACAGATTGATTGATGGTGCGCTTAAAACTCCAGAGTTTCAGAGAATTCGTGAAGATCAAAACGTTGATCGTTTAAACCGTAACTATAATGCCAATATTGGTATGGAATATTTTATCAATGACGCATCCTCCATTACGGGAAGTGTGTTTTATAGATATGGTGAAGATGCTGACTTGTCCATCAACAATAGTGATCGTTTTATTGGGGGTTCAATAGTTGAACAAACACTTCGTAAAGAGAAGCAAACAGAAGAAGACAACAGTTATCAAATCTCCCTAAATTATATCAATAGATTGGATGACAACGGACAGCAATTAACCGTTGATGTTCAATATGGAAAAGATAAAGAAACCCAAGAAACAGGGATTTCAGAAGATTACATTTCAACACAGCAGAGTGATCCAGACCTTATTCCGAGAGAAGAAGTATTTACAACGGAAAAGCAAAACGAATACCTAATCCAGGCCGATTATGTGCTTCCAATAGGTGAAGACAGCCGATTTGAGTTGGGATACCGTGATAATTTCGAAAATAAGCGTACAGATTATAATCTTAATCAAGAAGATGAAGATAATCAAACAGGTAATTTAGTTCTTAATGATACACTTTCTAATATCTTTGATTATACAGAGCATGTTACGGCCATTTATAGCCAATACGGAACTAAGCTAGGTAAATTCTCATTTCTTTTGGGCTTACGTTTAGAAAACACACGTTTAAAAGGGGACATTGATTCTAGACTTACAGATGAAGAACTTCTGAAATACTTCAAATTTCCAATACAAACTAATTTTGATAACAATTACCTAGGCCTCTTCCCAACAGTTAACCTGATCTACAATCTTGCAAAAGAAGATGAACGGGAAGAAAGCGTTACCTTAGGTTATAATAGAAGAATTAACAGACCTCGTGGTTGGTACATCAATCCATTTCCATCACGTTCTAGCCGTACAAATGTATTTCAAGGCAATCCTAACTTACAACCTGCATTCGCAAGTGCTTTTGATTTAGGTTACCTTAAGCGTTGGGACGGATTGACACTTACTTCTTCCATTTACTATCAGCATGAAACAGATTCTTTTGAACGTGTGGAAGAAAATACAGGACAGCAAACTACAGATGGTATTGATATTATCAGAACGATTCCTGTAAACCTTTCCAGTAATGAGAGAATTGGTGCTGAACTAGGCATTTTATATAGTCCAGCCAAATGGCTGAGATTGAACTCAAGTATCAATTTCTTCCAATTTGAAACTACAGGTGAATTTAACGGCGTCGATTATAGTGCAAAAAACACGAGTTACTTTGCCCGTTTTAGCTCAAAAGTGTCATTGCCTTACAAGATTGATTGGCAAACAAACGCTTACTACAGAGGCGCACAAGAAAATGCACAAACAAAAACTGATGGTATATTTTCAATGGACCTAGCCTTCAGTAAAGAAATCTTCAAAGACAAAGCCACGTTATCTCTAAATGTACGGGATCTTACAAATACCCAAAAGAGAAACTCATATACCACTACTGAGTTTTTTAATCGTGAGAGCGAAATGCAGTGGAGACCACGCCAAATTACGCTTACTTTAATGTTCCGTTTCAATCAACAGAAAAAACAGCAACGTGACAGAGAAAATGGTCAAAACGGTGGAGAGGATATGGATTTTCAAGGATAAATAATCTAAAATAGTGATATAAAAAAA
>NZ_LZRN01000059.1 GCF_001678675.1 Gelidibacter algens | reverse complement strand
ATACGAGTATTTTTTATATCTATAATCTCTTCGACTTAGCCTTTTAACCAAGCTTTTCGAAGTTCTTTTTGAGGCGTTGTGGCGTTTTCATCTTCCATCAAACTTTTACTCACCGTATAAGCTTGCTTGAGCTTGCCTTTAAAAATCATGGCCTCACCATCGCGCTCAATCTTAATTTCATAATCATCTTCAGGTTGCCATTGGTACATATTCCCAATAAGCGTTTGCGCATTTTGAAGCGTTAAAAGGGTACCTCCAACTTCTTTGATCACATCATTAGGAAGGATGCCTTCTTCAGTCCAAAAACTATTATTGGCCACACTTTCTGAAAAGAACAAGGTCATTTTTTCTTGGTCTCCTCCAAAAATAAATCCGTTCCCATCTTGAATAAAAGAGGTTTCAACTTTTTTATCGCCCAGAGTCAACCCTACTTTATTGAAAAACACGTTGTAATCAATTGGGGTTGTTCCTTCAACATGCATTTTTAGGAAATTTGCCACAGACGGATAGGTCATTGCAGAGATTTCGGCAATCAACTCATCATCATTAAAAGGTTTGTTCATCCCATAACGTCCTGAAAGTTCTTTCATTAAAGACAGCATACTGCGTTGTCCATTACTTTCTTCACGCATTAAAATATCAATGCACATTCCTATCAAAGCCCCTTTTGAATAGACGTTGATATAGTTATCAGCATAAGGAGCATTTAAAATATTTTCGCTCATCAAGGTAAAACTCATGCTATCATCAAAATAGGTAGCCGTCTTGATCTTATCCATTATTTGCGCGTAAAATTCATCATTGGTCATCAAACCTTCATGAATTTGGAAATGTTGCGCAAAATATTCGGTCACCCCTTCGTACATCCATAAATGCTTTGAAAAGGTTGGGTTGTTGTAATCAAAATAATGCACATCTTCTGAATGCACAGAAAGTGGCGTTACAATATGAAAAAACTCATGGGCGACAATGTCGATCATCGATTTTTCAAGAATATCAATGGGCATAGCCTCCTGCAATACCACCACGGTAGATGTATGGTGTTCCAATGCGCCAAATCCTTTTGGTGCCTCAGGAGTAGCATCAGCCAAATACAAGAATATATCATAGCGCGGGGTAGAATTAACATCACCTAAATACGCTTTTTGACCTTCCATCATTTTGTACATAGATGGTTTTAAATCTGCCGCAGTATGCACATAATTTGGAGAATATACACTTAACACCACTTTAATATCACCCACCATAAATTCTTCAATACTCAAATCGCCATACATCATTGGATTGTCTGTAATATCAAAATAGCGCGGCGCAAAATAACTATTTGTTACTGAACCATCAGCACTTGATTTGCTTGCCGTCGCCTGTAAAGCGGAAGTGTGTTTGAAAGTTGCAGGGGCAGTCACATCCAAAGTGTATTGATTGTTTTTTAAGTTATCAAAATAGCCGATAAATCCGTGCAGGTTCAAGACATAATTTTTTTCTTCAATATTGGTTCCTGCTGGAGAAAAAGGCATGTCTTTACCTATGCCACCAATTTCTTCCTGATCAAAAGTGTCATTGACATCATACACTATTTTATCAAGTTGCTTGGCATTGGTAATCACCCAGGTGTTTTCTTCAGGATGTGTAAATTGCAGAGGCTTTCCGTTATAATCCAGCGCTTTAAAATCTTCTATAAAGCGTCCAAAAGCGCTCACACTGTAAGTGCCTTGTACAACTTTTGGTAAATAATAGGTGACGGTTTCTTCAGTAAAGCGTCCTGGATCAATACTTACGGGAACTTTATCATTGCTAACCGTGGTTAGATTAATAGTGGTTGCAATTGGATTACTTACCGCTAAGTCGTTACTTGTGTTTTTTGAAGGTCCACAAGCTGTGAGAAGCACAGCCAAACCTAAGGATGTTAGAAAATGTTTCATTATTGTGTTTTAGTTTAAAATTTTAGGACAATTGATATGATAAAGACTTTTTATAAACTCTAGAAATAGTATCAGTATTTCTAAGGAAACAAAACTACAATGTCAGACCACTATTTTAGTGAAGTTTATGTTAAAAAAGCCCAAAATAGAAATCGTATTTTAGCCACATGCTTCAACCCTTAATAAGTATTTTAACGCCTTTCAAAAACAGTGAGCTGTTTTTAGAAGACTGTCTCAATTCCATAATTGACCAAACATATACCAATTGGGAATTACTGATTGTTGATGACCATTCCACTGATGAGAGTTATAATTTGGTAATCTCATTTGCACATAAAGACGCTCGGATTAAAGTGTCCAAAAATTCTGGGAACGGCATTATTGATGCTTTGAATTTAGGGTTTGAAAATAGCTCAGGCGATTTTATCACTCGGATGGATAGTGATGATGTGATGGCGCCCAACAAATTACAACTCATGGGCCATGACTTAATAACCCACGGAAAAGGGCATGTCGCTTTAGGCTTGGTGAACTATTTTTGTGAAGGAGAGCTTGGAGAAGGCTATCAAAATTATGAAAAGTGGCTCAACGCACTCACAAGATCAGGGACTAACTACACTGATCTATACAAGGAATGTGTCATCCCATCGCCATGTTGGATGGTACATCGCGACGATTTGATGGCGTGTGGTTCTTTTGAAAGCACTATCTATCCAGAAGATTATGATTTGGCATTTCGATTCTATAAACAGGGCTTAAAATGTATTCCTAGCCATGCTGTGCTTCATCACTGGCGAGACTACAGCACAAGAACCTCAAGAACTCATGAAAATTATGCTGCCAATCATTTCTTAAAATTGAAATTGGATTATTTTTTAAAGCTTGACAGAAACCCAGACCAACCGTTAGTGCTTTGGGGTGCTGGTTTTAAAGGAAAATTATGTGCTAAGCTATTGCAAAAGCATCACGTTCCGTTTATATGGATTTGCAATAATCCGAAAAAAATAGGTCAGCAGATCTACAAAATGGAGCTGCAACCTGTTTCCTCTTTAAGTGAATTAAACCAACCTCAAGTGATTGTAACTGTTGCCAATAAAACCTCTCAAAAAAGAATTACATCAGTTTTAGAAAATCAAGCGCTGGTTAAAGCCAAGGATTATTTCTTTTTTTGTTAGCAGCCTCAGTTTATTAGCGTTAAATTTCTCAAAATCATAAGGGGTTAATCCTCTTGTATTTTTATATTTGACACGCTCGTTCGACCTCTAAAAAATAAAAAAGGGATGCAGTTTAAAAATCCAGAAATTCTTTACGCTCTACTCCTGCTCATTATTCCTATTATTGTCCATTTGTTTCAATTGCGTCGGTTTGAAAAAGTAGCATTTACCAACGTGCAGCTCCTTAAAAGTATTACGATCCAAACCCGTAAAAGTTCGCAGATTAAAAAATGGCTGACTTTGTTGACCCGGATGCTGCTTTTGGCTTGTATTATCATTGCTTTTGCCCAACCTTATCAGGCCAATACCAATAGCTTCAATACCAAAAATGAAACGGTGATTTATCTAGATAACTCATTTAGCATGCAGGCGAAGGGTGCTAATGGAACATTATTGAATACTGCCGTTCAAGATTTGATTGAACATATGGATGAGAATGAAAGCATCAGCATATTCACCAATGACCTTAACTTTACCAACACCAGCATCAAAGCGGTTAGAAATGATTTGATCGGGCTCTCCTATTCCGCCAACCAACTAGATTATGACGCCATTTTTTTGAAAGGAAAAAAAGCATTTTCTAAAGACAAAGGCAGCATTAAGAACTTTGTGCTCATTTCTGATTTTCAGCAAAAAAAAGACCTTCTAACGCTAAAAAAAGATAGTCTTGTCAATTATAATTTGGTGCAACTAAACCCTACAAAAACAACAAACGTCAGCATTGATTCTTTATACATTTCCAAAACGAATGTGGAAACCTTAGAACTTACCGTTCGTTTGGGCAACCAAGGCGATCCTATTGAAACACTTCCGGTATCCCTTTTCGAGGATGATCAGTTAATGGCGAAAAGTGCGGTGAACATCGTCAATAATGCAGAAACCATATTTACAATTCCCAACAACAAAGCGTTTAATGGAACAATTACAATTGATGATGCCCATTTAAATTATGACAACACGTTTTACTTTAACCTGGACGAGAGCGAACAAATCAAAGTTCTGGCAATCAATGAAGCCGATGCTGATTTCTTAAAAAAACTTTATACAAATGACGAATTTGACTTGACCATGGTCAATTTTGACGAGCTCAATTACAATAGTCTGGTAAACCAGAACCTCATTATTCTTAATCAATTGAAAAGCATTCCCAATGCCCTGATCACTGCCTTAAATTCATTTTCAGAAGATGGTGGTAGCCTTTTAATCATTCCTTCAAACACATCTGATCTAGACTCTTATAACCAGTTATTTAATAATTATAGTTTACCGAATTATTCGTCTAAAATTTCCGCAGAGAAACGCATCACCAAAATCAATTTTTCACATCCGTTATTAAACAATGTGTTTGATAAGAGCGTTGATAATTTTCAATATCCAAAGGTGAACACGTATTACAACTTAGCGTCTCCAACTGGTGCGTCCATCTTAAGTTTTGAGGACAATTCAGCATTTCTATCCCAAGTTAATAATGCTTATGCATTTTCAGCGGCCTTGGATGAAGAGAACTCCAATTTTCAAAATTCACCGTTGATCGTTCCTGTGCTTTATAATATTGGCAAGCAAAGTTTAAAAGTGTCGCGCTTGTATTATGCTGTTGGCACAAAAAACACCATCGATATCACCACCACTTTACTCCAGGACGATATTTTAAAACTCGAACGCGCAGAGACCTCCATCGTACCTTTGCAACAAACCTTCAGCCACAAAGTGCAACTAACAACAGACGAATATCCCAATTCTGCAGGCATCTTTGATGTCAAAAACAAGGATGAGATAGTAAAACACCTCAGTTATAATTATAACAGAAATGAAAGTTTACTTACTTATATGAATCTTTCACAAACCTTAAATAGCAAAATAAACACCTCTGTAGCTACTGCCATTGATACTATAAAAAGTACTACAAATGTTAATGAGCTATGGAAATGGTTTGTTATTTTTGCGGTAGCTTTTTTAATTATTGAAATGCTCATCTTAAAATTTCTTAAATGAACGTACTCATAAAATCGGCTACCATAGTAGATCCTAGAAGCGATTTTCACAATGATACCTGCGATATCCTGATAGAAAAGGGCATCATCACCCAAATTTCCAAAAACATCAAAAACCCATCAAAAATAAAGGAGATTACTTTAGATAATCTCCATATTTCACAAGGATGGTTTGATAGCAGTGTGAGTTTTGGTGAACCTGGTTATGAAGAACGTGAAACCATTGCTAACGGACTTGAAACCGCTGCACGCTCAGGATTTACCGATGTTGCCGTAAACGCCAATACCAAACCAATAATTGACAGTTATGCTGATATTTCATTCTTAAAAGGAAAAGCGCAGGGCAATCCCGTTAATTTATTTCCTATTGGTGCGTTGACAAAAAACAGCGATGGTGAAGATCTTGCGGAGCTTTATGATATGACAAACGCTGGCGCCATTGCCTTTTATGATTATCAAAAACCAATCAGAAATCCTAATTTGATGAAACTGGCTTTGCAATACGCCAGTAATTTTGGCGGCTTGATCTTTTCATTTCCACAAGAATCTAGAATCTCAGGACTTGGGGTGATGAATGAAAATGTGATGAGCACCTCGTTGGGCCTAAAAGGAAATCCGACCTTGGCTGAAGAACTGCAGATTGTTCGTGATTTATTTCTGTTGGAATACACCGGAGGGAAACTCCATATCCCAACCATATCTTCTGCCAAATCAGTAGCACTGATCAGAGATGCAAAAGCTAAAAAACTCGATGTGAGCTGCAGTGTAGCCATTCATAATTTAGTGTTGACCGATGATGAATTAAAAACATTCAACACACGCTTCAAAGTTTTGCCTCCATTGCGGACACAATCAGACTGTGACGCACTGATTGAAGGCTTAAAGGATGGTACGATAGACATGGTGACCAGCGACCATAATCCTATAGATATTGAACACAAAAAAATAGAATTTGATTATGCCAAATATGGCAGCATAGGTCTGGAAACGGCTTTTGGTGCTCTAAATACAGTGTTCACCATAAAGAAAACCATCGATTTATTGACCAAGGGTAAAGAGCGTTTTAATATTGAATCTACGCCGATTGCAGTAGGTAAAAAAGCAAAACTCACCTTGTTCAATCCTACAGAAAATTACACCTTTACTAAGGAAATGATTCATGCAACATCAAAAAATGCCATTCTTGAAGACCAAAAACTAAAAGGAAAGGTGTATGGTATTATTTCAAACAATCAACTAGTTTTAAATTAATATGCAAGATCCAATTATAAAAGAGGGCAAAACATTAGCCATTGTAAGTTATTTCACGTTTATAGGTCTTATCATTGCCATCATCATGAATTTGGAAAAACGCAACCCATTTACGTTGTTCCATATCAGGCAAATGCTTGGTTTAATCATGATGCTCCTATTTTCAAATCTTGTAGAGCAATATATCAACAGCTTGTTAGGAACTGCTTTTTGGATTATTACCTTTGCATGTTGGCTATTTGGACTCTACTATGCCATTAAAGAAAAGTATCAGCCTATCCCTGTTATTGGCGAAAAATTTCAGGAATGGTTTAGAAATATAAATTAGATATGACAGAACTTTCATTACAATACGTTACAAGACCTTCAATATTAAAGGAAAATGCACCGCTGCTGATCATGTTTCATGGTTATGGCAGTGATGAAAATGATCTTTTCGGATTTGCTTCCGAATTGCCTGAAGAATTGTTTATTGTTTCTGCAAGAGCGCCCTACCCTATGCAGCCTTACGGGAACGCATGGTATGCCATTAATTTTGATGCGGAAATGAACAAATGGAATGATAACGAACAGGCAATTCAATCGAGAGATGTGATTGCCAAATTTATTGATGAAGTCAAGGCAGCATTCCCTGTAAATAAAAAAAATGTAACCCTATTAGGTTTTAGCCAAGGCACCATTTTATGTCATGCCGTGGCCCTTACCTATCCTGAGAAAGTGAGAAACGTAATCGCTTTGAGCGGTTATATCAGTCCAGACATGCTTCCTGATGATCTTGAAACCAAAGACTATTCACATTTGGCTTTTTATTGTTCACACGGTAGTGCAGATCAAGTTATATCGGTGGAATGGGCACGAAAAGTACCTCAGTTTTTAAATTCATTGTCCATAAAAAATACCTACAATGAATTTCCTACGGGCCATGGTGTAGCACCACAGAATTTTTATGAATTTAGAAGCTGGTTGAATAAAAGATTGGAAAAATAAGTTGGCTTTTGGTGGTAGATTGGCACACCCTAAATAATAAGATATCTAAACTATTAAAGTTCTTTTTTATACTTCATTAATTCCTTATTCAGATTGATTATGGAATCCTTAAGAATTTGTTCTCTTTCGATAAGCTTTGTCATTTTCTCTTGATACGTATCAAAGATGTTTTTTGAATTTGCATATTGAAACACAACCAATAGCATCGCAAACACGAACAGGTACATGAAGATTCTACCTTTCATAAGTTTTATATATTAATTTGTAGGTTATCATAAGCCAAAAACACATTTTTTGGGAGCTTCTTTTCAACTTCATCATGAAATCCGAGCATGTGGCTAATGTGGGTAAGGTAAGCACGTTCTGGCTTTATTATAGTGATAAGTGCTAAAGCTTCTTCCAAATTGAAATGTGAGATATGTTCTGTTTCTCTTAACGCATTCACAACAAGTACTTTCACGCCTTTCAATTTTTCAATCTCTTCATCTTTGATCGTTTTCATATCGGTCAAATAGGCAAAATCATTAAATCTGAAACCAAATACCTGTAACTTATAATGCATTCCGTTAATGGGTTCCACCGTTAAATTACCTATTTGAAACGGTTTGTTCTCAATTCTAATAGGCGTCACTCCGGGAGCACCAGCATATTTATTTTCAGTTTCAAAAATATAGGCAAACCTGTCTTTGAGCGCTTTTAACACTCGGTTATGGGCATATATAGGAATATCTCCCTGCTTAAAATAGAAAGGTCTGATATCATCCAGACCTGCAGTGTGATCAGCGTGTTCATGTGTAAAAATGACACCATCCAATCTGCTGCATTTGGTATTCAGCATCTGTTGCCTGAAATCAGGGCCACAATCTATAACGTAGGTATACCTCTCCCATTCTATCAACACTGAAACCCGTAGCCGCTTATCTTTGGGATTTTCACTCAAACATACCGGATGGGTGCTTCCTATTACTGGAATTCCTTGAGATGTACCGGTTCCTAAAAATGTAACTTTCAAAGGTGTTATGTTTGGAACAAAAGTAAGTTTATTTTTTCTTTTAAGATAGCAATTCTATACCTTTGTGGCTCATAAAACTCAATCTACAACATGGAGATCACCCTAAAAGGCGATAAAGAATTTGAAGACATTCCGTCGCTTAAAACCAAAGCGCTTCGTATTAATCTCAATGAGAATATTTACGGAACCTTTGCTGAAATTGGTGCAGGACAAGAAACTGTACGTCAGTTTTTTAGAGCTGGTGGTGGATCTGGTACGATTGCTAAGGCAATGTCAGCTTATGATAAGGACTTTAGTGATGCCATTTATGGCATTGAAGAAGATGGGCGTTATGTAACTGAAGCGCGTCTGCGCAAAATGTTGACCCATGAGATTAATTTGATTGAAGAACGTATTGCAAGGGATAAGCATCCAAATAAAATGTTCTTTTCTTATGCCAATACCGTCGCCACCATTGATTTTGCAAAGAAATACAAAGGCCACGGGTGGGTGGGCATCAAATATCAAATTGAGCCTGATGATTCTGCGTATAACGAAATTATTCTGCATTTACGATTTAGAGAAAATGATGCACGTTTGCAACAGGAAACCCTAGGTATATTGGGCACCAATCTTATTTATGGCGCCTATTACAAATACAATGAGCCTAAAAAATTATTGCGCTATTTGTATGATCATTTAGACAAAGACCAGATTGAAATTGATACCATCAACTTTTCAGGTCCCGTATTTGATAATGTTGACAACCGCTTGATGAGTTTACAATTGGTTAAAAACAATATGACTGATGCGGTCATGTTTGCAGCTGATGGGAATAACGTGCTTCCTGCAAAAATTCTTTACAAGAAGAATATTCTGGCCTTACGTGGTAGTTTCAGGCCCGTAACCAAAGTGAATATTGACATGTATGAGAAATCTTATGACATGTTTGTCAAAGAAAATAAGGTAGACCCTAATAATACTCAGGTCGTATTTGAAATTACACTTTCCAACTTAAGAGCAGAAGGTGAAATTGATGAACAAGATTTTATGGACAGGGCAAAATTGCTATGCTCTTTAGGACATACCGTTTTGATTTCCAACTTTCAGGAATACTATAAATTAGTGGAGTACTTCTCTCAATATTCTAAAAACAGAATGGGATTAGCCATGGGAGTCAATAATTTGGTAGATATTTTTGATGAGAAATATTACCGTCATTTAAGCGGAGGCATATTGGAAGCTTTCGGCAAGTTGTTCTTTAAAGATTTGCGCGTATACCTCTACCCAATGGTTAATGATGATGGTACGTTGACAGATAGCGAAAACTTAAAAGTACACCCGCGTATGAAAGAATTGTACAAATTCTTTAAATACAACGGAAAAGTGGTAGATATCACTGATTATGATCCTTCAATTTTAACAATTTTCTCTCGCACCGTCTTAAAGGCAATTGCCGATGGTGATGAAGGTTGGGAAGCCATGTTACCTCCTGGAGTAGCTAAAATCATAAAAGAAAAAGGTCTCTTCGGGTATGAAGCGGAGGAAGTTTTTAGGGAACAATAAACTACCTTGGGCAGAGCCCCAAGAGTTACTAAATCCAAAAATTTAAACTTTAAAATTCCAAAAAAGACAAAACGAGGCAGTGCCTAGGGATATAAAACCTCATAATAATAATAACAAGAAAGACCCTAGGATTTTAAGCTAAGGTCTTTTTTTATGCTGCTTTATCAAATTTTTATTCCAGAATCTGCTCTGTATGTATTTTGGCTTTTACGTTATCAATTACTTTTTCAATAGTGCCATTTTCATCAATTACAAAAGTCACACGGTGGATCCCATCAAATGTTCGTCCCATAAATTTCTTTTCGCCCCAAACGTCAAATGCTTTAATGACTTCTTTTTCCTCATCTGCCAATAAAGGAAATGGAAAATCATACTTTTCTTTAAAATTGGATTGTTTTTTCTGGCTATCGGCGCTAACACCCAACAATTCATACCCTTTATCTTTCAAATCTTTATAATGGTCCCTGAGGTTGCATGCTTCAGTGGTACACGTTGGGGTATTAGCCTTTGGATAGAAAAATACGACTAATTTTTTTCCTTTATAATCTGATAAAGACACTTTATTTCCCTGTTCATCCTTCGCTGAAAAATTTGGAGCCTTGTCTCCTGCTTTTAATTTGGTCATAACTGTTTTAAATTTGATATTTGTAAAAATACAACTTATGACCAAACAAGAAAAGGCGGATTTTGTTATAAATACGTTAAAGCAACTGTATCCAACAATCCCTGTGCCTTTAGACCATAAAGATCCTTATACACTTTTGATTGCGGTTTTAATGTCAGCCCAATGTACAGATGTGCGCGTCAATCAAATTACACCACTCCTATTTGCAAAAGCTGATAATCCATATGATATGATCAAGCTTTCTGTTGAAGAAATCAGGGAAATTATAAAACCTGTGGGTTTATCTCCCATGAAAAGTAAAGGTATTTATGGTTTGTCTCACATCTTGATCGACAAACATGACGGAGAGGTACCACAAACTTATGAGGATTTGGAAGCGCTCCCTGCTGTTGGCCATAAAACTGCGGCTGTAGTGATGTCTCAGGCCTTCGGGATTCCGGCTTTTCCTGTAGACACTCATATCCACAGATTGATGTACCGCTGGAACTTAACCAATGGTAAAAACGTGGTGCAGACAGAAAGAGACGCCAAAAGACTTTTTCCAGAAGACATCTGGAATGACTTGCACTTACAGATTATTTGGTATGGCAGGCAGTATTCTCCTGCCCGTGGCTGGGATTTGGAAAAGGATATTATTACCAAAACTATTGGTAGAGCCCGCGTGCTGGAAGATTATTATAAAAAGATGAAGTCAAAAATTTAAGAATAAGATTACCAACTTGTTGCGAATAAAAAAAGTCCCGAAGAGCTAATTCTCGGGACTTTTCAGATCTTAGTTTAAAAGTGCTTCAAACTTCCATTTATTACAATGTATAACACTTAAAGCCTTAGAATAATTCAAGAGAAAATTGACTGTTTCTTCTTTTGGGTTCAGGTTGTTGTTTTTTTGGGAACATTGAGAGTAAAGTTTTGCCATTATAGGAATTTTTGTTTGATTATATTCCTAATAACGCAGCAAATTTTGCTTTAGTATGTTTAATTGGTCAAAATGATATTTTTTTGATCTATAACTTTTCTCAAATTTATTAAGGCATAACGCATTCTGCCTAAAGCTGTATTGATGCTAACCCCCGTTTTATCAGAAATTTCCTTGAAACTCATATCATTGTACATCCGCATGACAAGGACGTCCTTTTGGTCTTCTGGAAGTTCTTGAATCAACCGTCGCAAATCAGACTCTATTTGCTCTTTGATCATGCCTTTTTCAGCATCTAATGAGGCATCGCTCAACACAGAAAAAATACTGAATTCCCCCGTATTGTCAAATTTGGGCATGCGGTTACTTTTTCTAAAGTGATCAATGACCAAGTTATGTGCAATACGCATGACCCAAGGTAAAAACTTACCTTCTTCATTATATTTTCCTAGTTTGAGCGTTCTGATCACCTTGATAAAGGCATCCTGAAAGATATCTTCAGTTATATCCCTATCATGAACTTTTGAGTAAATAAAACTGTAAATTTTTTGTTTGTGCCTTGTGATTAGGATAGAGAGCGCATTTTCTTCTCCTTTGAGATAATTGCTCACTAAAACAGCATCGGTGATAAGTTCGTGTTCCATATTAATTACTTTATTGGCTTGGAAGTGCTTCCTTGCTTGGGGTTAATTTTAATAAAGTAATATTATGATATAGGCAACTCTGTTTTAGATAATTGGGATCAAATATAACAACAATCATTTCTAAAATGCAAAGAAACACCTAAAACTTTAACAATTTATTGCACAATGACTTTATTTCGTGGCTGCACTAGATGTAGTATCTTTGCAACCTTATATGCAAAATGACTATGAACGTTAATCTTTCAGAAGTAAATCCTAAACAAAATATTATTATTAAAGGTGCCAACCTGCACAACCTCAAGAATATCGATGTGGTGATTCCGCGCAATAAATTGGTGGTTATTACAGGATTATCTGGTTCAGGAAAATCTAGTTTGGCATTTGACACTTTATATGCTGAAGGCCAAAGACGCTATGTTGAAAGCTTGTCTAGTTATGCGCGTCAGTTTTTAGGACGGCTCAATAAACCAAAAGTTGATTATATTAAAGGAATAGCACCAGCAATTGCCATAGAGCAAAAGGTGAATTCTACCAACCCACGTTCTACCGTTGGGACCTCCACAGAAATTTATGATTACTTAAAATTGCTTTTTGCCAGAATTGGAAAAACCTACTCCCCTATATCTGGAGATTTGGTAAAAAAACATACCACTGCAGATGTTCTGAATTTGGTGAAATCTTTTGCAGATGGTGAAAAGCTACTACTCCTCGCGCCTATTGTGTTAGAGGAAGGGCGTACCATGATTGATAAACTGAACGTACTGCAACAGCAAGGGTATGCGCGGATACAATACAAAAACGAAGTCTTACGTATTGAGGATGCCCTTGAAAAAGATTTCAAAAATGATTTGTTTTTGGTCGTTGACAGAATTGTTGTCAAACATGAAGATGATTTTTACAACCGGCTTGCTGATGCTATTGAAACATCGTTTTTTGAAGGCAAAGGGACGACTATTTTAGAGTCACTTTCTAACAACAAACAAACCGCCTTCAATAATAAATTTGAATTGGATGGCATGATCTTCTTGGAACCTAATGTGCATTTGTTCAGTTTTAACAATCCTTATGGCGCCTGTCCAAAATGTGAAGGTTATGGAGATGTTATTGGGATTGATGAAGATTTGGTGATACCAAATACAGCCTTATCCATTTATGAAAATGCTATTTTTCCTTGGCGCGGTGAGAGCATGAGTTGGTACAGAGATCAATTGGTAAATAATTCACATAAATTTAATTTCCCTATCCATAAGCCCTATTTTCAATTAACAGAGGCACAAAAAGAATTGGTTTGGGAAGGCAATACCTATTTTGAAGGTTTGAACCATTTCTTTTCAGAATTGGAATCAAAAGCTTACAAAATTCAAAACCGTGTGATGCTCTCGCGTTACAGAGGAAAAACCAAATGCAGTAAATGCCATGGGAAGCGCTTACGGGCTGAAGCTAACTACATCAAGGTTGGAGGCGTGACTATAACAGATTTGGTGACGTTGCCTTTAGATAAACTCATGGTGTTTTTTAAACAGCTGGAGCTTAGTGATCATGACACCACCATAGCAAACAGACTTTTAAAGGAAATCACTAATAGACTGGCATTTTTGTCAAATGTTGGCCTCGATTATTTGACGCTCAACAGAAAGTCGAACACCTTATCTGGTGGTGAAAGTCAGCGCATCAATTTAGCAACCTCATTGGGCAGTAGCTTGGTTGGCTCCATGTATATTTTAGATGAACCGAGTATTGGACTGCATCCAAAAGATACCGAAAAACTTATTGTGGTACTTAAAGCGTTGCGTGATTTAGGAAACACAGTCATTGTTGTAGAACATGATGAAGATATTATGCAGGCGGCTGATGAAATCATTGACATTGGTCCGGAAGCTGGTACCCTAGGTGGTGAAGTTGTAGCCGCAGGTACGTATGAAGATATATTGAAATCTGAATCTTTAACAGCGCAATATCTCAATGGGAAACTTGAAATTGAAGTCCCCAAAAAACGCCGGACTTCAAAATATCATATCGATATTATTGGTGCAAGAGAGCATAATTTACAAAATGTTGACGTTACGATTCCTTTAGAAATGTTAACTGTTATCACTGGTGTTTCTGGAAGTGGTAAAAGCACATTGGTTAAAAAGATCCTTTTTCCGGCCATTCAAAAAGAATTGACAGGTTTTGGCGACAAGCCAGGACAGTTTTCTGAGTTAAAAGGCAATTACAAGAATATCAAGCATATTGAATTTGTTGATCAAAATCCTATCGGACGCTCTTCGCGCTCCAATCCCGTCACCTATGTGAAGGCCTATGATGATATTAGAGCGCTTTATGCGAATCAGAAGTTGAGCAAAATCAGAAATTATCAAGCCAAGCACTTTAGTTTTAATGTAGAAGGTGGTCGTTGTGAAACCTGCAAAGGCGATGGTGAAGTGACCATTGAAATGCAGTTTATGGCTGATGTACATCTAACCTGTGAAACCTGCAACGGCAAACGTTTCAAGAAAGAAGTATTGGAAGTCACTTTTGAGGATAAAAATATTGATGATATACTCAATATGACCATTGATGATGCCATTGCGTTCTTTGAAGCACACCACCAATCAAAAATACAGAGTAAGCTGCAACCTTTACAGGACGTGGGATTGGGTTATGTGACCTTAGGTCAAAGTTCTTCGACACTTTCTGGTGGAGAGGCACAACGTATAAAATTGGCCACGTTTTTAGGAAAAGGCTCTAAGAGCGACAACGCGCTGTTTATCTTTGATGAACCTACCACCGGACTACACTTTCATGACATCAAGAAACTTTTAAAATCTTTTCAGGCATTAATCGCACAAGGACATTCCATTATTGTTATTGAACATAACCTTGATTTGATAAAGTGCGCAGATTATATCATTGATTTAGGTCCGGAAGGTGGCGAAAGAGGCGGAAAAGTGGTTGCGGCAGGTACCCCTGAAGAATTGGTAAAGAATAAAAATTCAGTGACGGGGGGCTATTTGAAAGAGAAGATTTAGTTTCAGTCTTCAGTCTACAGTCTTCAGTCGGCAGTTTTCATTTGGCAGCTTTCCTGCCTTGTTTAAAACAAGAGGCTGTTGTGCAGCAGCTTTCAGCAGGGCTGAGTCCATCTCTGGGAGTTTAAAAATACATAATTAACAATGCTTTGCGACTCGGCGTCTTTGCGTGAACATATAGTCTTCAAACTCCGTGCTTCATTTTCCAAGCTTATTGCCTTCTCAATAAAACAAAAATGCCATCAACCCCATAATCACTGCGGCAAAAGGAATTACAAATGACAGAAATAGAAAACTGACCACGTTACTTTTGATAAAAGTCAGAATATATCCCTGTCCATAAAAACGCTTCATACCCAGAAACAAATAGAAAAAGGTGGAAAGCATGATCAAAAATATGATTCCTCCTGGAAAATTTGGCCATATTAAATCGACTATTACCAACATGCTGAACACCATAAACAAAAAGGCGAAGAAGTAAAAGCTAAAAACCAAATGGTGGGCAAACCTTCCCTTTCTATAATAAAACACTTTTAAAATTAGCGCAAAAATTGGCAAAAGAATAAACATTGCCAACGGCACACTATCATAAAATGCTTGTAGAATGGAGCCACCACTTTTATTCTTAAAGAATTTTAAAGCCTGGTGATAGGCGCGTTTTGTAAAAAATCCAGCATCAGGTTTCATTCCCATAAAATTGTAAATCTCCTGATCTGAATTTCCTGCGGTAATCATAGAATCTACCTCTGCTTGACCAAAATCCATGTCGAACAAAGAACTGGAATATTTTCTATCTTTAGTGATAACAGAATCTAGCGTTTGCATTTCTTCTTGGTTGAGATCCAAATCAGCGAGATGAGACTTTACAGTTTTGGAAAACTCCTGATGAGCAATAGAATCTTGCTTTTTTTGTTTTAATGAATCCTGATACGCATGGCTTCGCTCAATATTTTTCCTCAAATCGTTATCAATGGTTTCTGCTTGTTCGCGACTAATAAATGAAAACAAAAAGAAAAAGACAATTGATATAAACAGATACATCTGTGCAGGGTGCAAATACAACAATCGCCTGCCTTCCACAAACTGTTTTGCCAGATATCCTGGCTTGAACATTAAGGGAATGAAACTCTTGAAGAATCGGGCATCAACAGAAAAATAGTTACTCAGGGTATTATTGAAGAGAACGCTCAGGGTTAACTGATCATCTGCTTTTTGTCCACAGTAGGGACAATAGGAATAATGGCTCTCAAATTGTTGCAAACAGTTTTTGCACTCCTTTAAAGATCTCGGCATATGTTAATTTGGTTGGAGCCCTAAATGTAGTAAAAATTGTTTTTGATTGAAACAATTAGATTTTGAATTGACAGTTGTCCGTAACCCATTCAGCTATCGGTCCGCAGACACTAGCTGAGAACCAATAAAAATAATCAAAATTGATTTTTGATAAATGGAATTATGCCTTAATGCCTGAAGTTAAAACGTCATCTTCTAATTTTTTTTCCGAAAGGCTGAGGACTATTTTCGTCGATAGCATTAAGGTGTTCCAAGGCCATCTCTTTCCGTATCTGTTTTACCGTTTTTGTACTGCCGTCATGACTCCATCCTGGAGGTCCAAAAACATACATGAATTTGTGCTTAAGATTTTTGGATTTCTTCATGTCACGCCAAATATCAGAATATTCGTGCGTCAAAATCACCCATAAATTATAGGAAGCTGGTGGTTTGGTAACGCCATAAGAAATATCAATACTTTCATCCAAAGGTTTCCATGTACCAAAAATTCTGTCAAAAACATTCAAGAATCCGCCATGGTTTTTATCCATATATTCAATATTACAGGCATGGTGCACTTGATGCATGGTGTGTGTGTTCAATATTTTCTCCACAAAACCAAGTTTAGGGATAAACACAGTGTGCAACTGAAATTGCCAAAGTGCTTCAATTCCTAAACATACCACCAACATCTCTGGTGGAAAACCTATCACAACAATCCAAACATAAAATAAAGGCTTATAAAAAATAGTAAACCAACCATTTCTAACCGCGGTACCGAGGTTGAAATTGCTAGATGAATGATGTACAATATGCGCTGCCCAAAAGAACCTTACCATGTGATTTTGACGGTGGAACCAGTAATATGAGAAATCATCAGCTAGCATACATAAAATCCAAATGTACCAAGCATATCCAAAGGATTCATACCCCATAATATTAGTACGCACACCATCAACCATTGGGTTGAAAAAATCATAAACAAAACTAAACAAAAGAATGATCGTTATTGTTTTAACAAGCGGGGCTACAACTGCAGAGCCTAAACCCATGCCAACACTTGAGAACAGGTCGCGCCAGTTGTAAAGATCTTTATGATCATGCGTTTTACTATAGGTGAGTTCTAATAAAATCAAACCTAAAAAGCAAGGGACCCCGTAAATAAGGGGATTTGTAAAATCCATAAATATTTTTAAAAAGCCTAAAATTAGACGTTATTATTGAATCTCGCAAGATAGGCAATAAATTTTAGCTTAAATAAAAGGCATCTGTTAATTAAAAAAATCATTTTGTGCATCCTTACATTTACTATCGGTTACTTTCTGTATTTTTTTTGTTAGCAATTCAATTTTTGTTTCCAATTG
>NZ_LZRN01000058.1 GCF_001678675.1 Gelidibacter algens | reverse complement strand
AGATAACAAGTCTGGAACACTTTTTTGTTTACTTATGAAAGCAAACATTACGGAAGTGTATTTGTATTAGCGTGGACACTTGCAAATAAAGTGATTCCTCTCATTTTGTTGATAATATGGTTTTTTACCTGTAGACATTGGTGGTATCATGTATTAATTGTCCCAATTGCCATGTTTTCTTTTCAAATTTTCACGATTTTCAATGATGATCAATCTTATATAGACAGTAACCAAATTTTATTTCTAATTCCAATTATGGCTATAATTGTACCTTCAATCTATTTGGTTAGAGCGAAAATTTTCAACAGAATCAATGATGCAGGAAAAACAATGCAAGAGTTGGAAGATGAATTCAGAATTAAACCAAAAGGCTTTTTTGATAAAGTAAAGGAGTACTTCTAAATATTATCAATAGTATTAAAAAAAATAATTTGTAATTTGACTGCTTATTTCAAATTCAAATGAGCAGATCCATTTCCCCTTTTACCAGAGCGCAATTGCTTCCTCAAGAAGAGACTCTGGAAATTTTCAAAAAAAAAGGAAATCTATTTATTGGCATTCCCAAAGAGACTTATTTTCAGGAAAAACGCGTTTGTTTAACTCCTGACGCCGTATCGGCCATAGTCTCTAATGGTCATCGGGTAATGATTGAGTCGGGTGCCGGAGACGGTGCTAATTTTAAAGACAAAGCCTATAGTGAAGCTGGTGCCGAAATCACAAGAGATACGGCCAAAGTGTACTCCTGCCCTATCATCCTGAAAGTGGAGCCTCCATCCTTAGATGAAATTAAGCTCATCAATCCGCAAACCTTATTAATTTCAGCGCTTCAGCTAAAAACCCAAAACAAAAAATATTTCGAAACGTTGGCCACCAAGCGTATTACAGCTTTGGCCTTCGAATTTATAAAAGACGAAGACGGTACCTATCCAGCCGTCAGATCTTTGAGCGAAATTGCAGGAACAGCTTCTATACTTATTGCTGCTGAATTGTTATCAAACATTAACGGCGGTAACGGATTAATGTTTGGCAATATCAGTGGTGTACCACCAACTGAAGTTGTCATTATTGGCGCTGGTACTGTTGGCGAGTTTGCAGCACGTTCTGCCATTGGATTGGGTGCCAATGTCAAAATTTTTGACAATAGTATAACAAAGCTACGATCTGTACAGTCTAACTTGGGCAGAACGCTTTACACCTCAACCTTACAGCCAAAAAATTTGGTCAAAGCCCTCAAACGCTGTGATATTGCCATTGGTGCGGTAAGAGGTACTAACCGAGCCCCCATTGTGGTTACCGAAGCTATGGTAGACTGCATGAAAACTGGAGCCGTTATTATTGATGTCAGTATTGATATGGGCGGGTGTTTTGAGACCAGTGAGGTCACCACCCATGACAAACCGACGTTTGAGCACAATGGAATTGTCCATTATTGTGTGCCCAATATTCCCGCCCGCTATTCCCGATCAGCCTCAGTTACAATAAGTAACATGTTCACACCCTATTTATTAAAGATTGCTGACGATGGTGGCATTGAAAATGCACTGCGTTTTGATAGAGGTTTAAAAAATGGATTGTACTTTTACCACGGTATTTTGACCAACAAATCGGTTGCCAATTGGTTTGATCTAAAATACAGTGACGTCAATCTTTTAATTTTTTAACAATGAAATTTATCCATCGCTTGGGCTACTATTTAGGTGGCTTTTCTATAGGTTTGATTATTTTGGCTTTCTTTTTAAGTGGAAAAAAAACCTCTTGTGATTATGGGCCTAATGCCAGAACTACAAAAAACCTTTCGCAAAAAGTGAAATTATATTCAGAAGAAGCATTAACCACAATGCGAACCTTTGAAATGGACACCACTATGGTCTCTGATATGATTCGCTATGGCACCGTCAATTTTTCAGAAAGCGATACCAAAACCGAATCCTGTAAAACCTACATTTTAGAAAACAGTTTCAAAGAGCAAAATTTTAGATTGCAAATTAAAAACTGTGATTCTATAGCGACTATAGAATCTATAGTGCCGTTTAAAAATGACTGAGCCACAGTTGTTAACCGTGGCTCAAGCTATCATTTAAAATTTTATTGAGAAATTACCTCAGCACTATCTTTTTAGTGATCACCCGATAATTATCGACCAACTGCAGCAAATAAATACCCGACGCATAATCTGAAAGGTTAAGGGTTTTAACGTAGCTCTGCTGATCCCCTTCGTTAATAACTTCATTGTATAAAGACTTACCTGATAGATCATACAGATGAATACTTGACAGGTTGGTAAGACCAGAAACCTTGATATTTACGTCCCCATAGGTAGGGTTTGGGTGAATTAAGAATTCGAGTTCTGTGGCGTCCTCTGTAAGTTCAATAGAGTCTTCAGTAATTTGTTCAGGGGTCGTACAGTTTTCTACTTTCACCATGACATTATCCGTATCTGAATCTAGCGCGTGATAGACCATAACTGAATATTCAGTATCTACTTTTGGATCTACAGTTATACTTTTAGTGGTCTCACCAGTATTCCATAAATACTCGGTATTATTGGGACCTGAAGCAGTCAAAACTGTCTTTTCACTGCTACAGATAGTAACATCGTTACCTGCATCTGCCACCACCTTTTCAAATACATTAACCTTAATCGATCTTTGGGCTGCACAATTATTGACAAACCCAGTCACCTCATAAGATTTAGTTACCCGTGGGCTGACGGCAATATTAGGCTGAGTCGCGCCGTTACTCCATTTGTAGGTATTAGCACCGCTGGCAGATAAGGTAATAAATTCGCCTTCAAGAATTGTAGTGTCAGAGCCATTAATAATTTTGACATTGGGTTGAGCGTCCACATAAACGACAACCTCATCGGTATCGGACGCTTTGCCCACAAAGGCTGTGACGGAATACGAAGTTTTGGATGAAGGATTGACCGTAATGCTCTCGGTTTTGGCACCTGTATTCCAAAGATAGGTGTCTCCACCTGTGGCGGTTAATGTGGTGCTTGATCCACTGCAGATGTTCTGATCTGAACCTGCATTGGCAACCACCTTTGCGGCAGTTTTGACCGTAACAGTAACCTTGTCCGTTGCCTCACAACCATTTGTTGTTCCTGTTACAGTATAGGTCTTGGTTGCTGTGGGACTCACGGTAATACTCGCAGTAGTAGCACCCGTACTCCATTTAAAACTAGCTGCGCCTATGGCCGTCAATGTGGTGCTTTCTCCAGAGTTAATTGTCACACTGTTTCCAGCATCCACTGTTGGCAATGGATTGACATTTATCTTAACGTCGGCCTTGTCGGAATTTTTGCCTGTACTATCATAAGCTGTCACTTTAAAAATTGTTGTGACGGTTGGACTTACCGTAATTTTTGCGGTTTTCTCTCCTGTACTCCAAAGATAGGTAGCCCCTCCAGTCGCAGTTAGGGTGGTACTTGAGCCAGCACAAAGATTCCGTTCGCCTCCAGCATCTGCAACAACTGTTTCAGAATTTGAAACCGTAACTTTTACAGTATCCGTTGCCTCACAACCATTTGTTGTTCCTGTTACAGTATAGGTCTTGGTTGCTGTGGGAGTTACCGTAATGCTCGCAGAAGTAGCACCTGTACTCCATTCATAAGATGTAGCTCCTGTGGCCGTCAATGTGGTGCTTTCTCCAGAGTTGATTGTCACACTGTTTCCAGCATCAACTGTTGGCAATGGATTGACTGTAACTTTGACATCATCGGTATCCGAATTTTTTCCGGTACTGTCATAGGCAGTCACTGTATATGTTGTGGTCGCAGTTGGACTTACTGTTATCTCTTCGGTCTTTTCTCCAGTACTCCAAAGATAAGTCGAACCTCCTGTGGCCGTCAGTGTCGTGCTAGAACCTTGGCAAATATTTTGGTCAGTACCTGCGCTCGCTTGGAGCGCTTCCGGAAAAACCGTAATCTCTGATTTCCCTTTGTGTCCTCCTTCTGTAGCTGTAAAGGTTATGGTCACCTCACCAACTGCAATTGCAGTGACAAGTCCATTGGCATCTACCTTAGCGATGTCTTCATCGCTTGAAGTCCATGTCCCATTTTGATTGGCAGCATTTGCTGGTGTAAAGGTTTTTGCTAACTGAAGTATTTTTGATATTTGAAGCTCTGTTTTACCTGGTGTGACTTCAACGCTTTGAGCAGCAACTATGACGCTTGGACCATCTACTTGATTTAAATATTCTTCCAACCATGTGTAACCGCTTGGGGCAATGTCATTGTGGTCTTGGCCTGCGGGAACGTTGGCATCAAACCAAACTTCAGGAATATGTTCATTTTTAGAGAGATTATAAAAGTTCGATGGTCTAGTTTCACTTGGCATGCCAGTTGGAACCTGTCCATTTTGCGATCTAAGTGTCATGTCTCTAATGTTTATACCGTGTACGAAGGCCAAATCCAAAGAATCTCTATAAAATCCCACAGTACCATCTCCGTTTAAATATTTAGATGCTCCTACATGAGGCAATATTTCTTGTTTCAATTGTGACGACAATAATACAGGAACGGGTCTACCTTGCATTGGTAATTGAAAGTTTACGAACCATTCTGCTTTCACAGGCTCAACACTTGCAGCCGTAAAAGGTGCCCAAGCAGTACTTTCATCTGTGTCGTATCCAACGGGCTTTACATCTGGAGATACAAAATTATCATAATTATATATCTTAGGTGCCATAGTTGAATTTGTCCAAGTTTTATGTAAAACGGAACTACCTGAATTAAGAGTTGTAAGACCAGATTGATAGTAATTACCAATGTGATTTAAACTATAATTATAAGGGTCAAATCGCATCAATCTACCTTGCCAATTGTGAGCAATATTGTTTACAACATCGACTTCCGCTTGACCTCCGAATTTTCCTGGTATCCGCCACCCGACATTATAATACGCATTTCTCAATATGGATATGCCTCCATAAGGCAAGCTAACGGCTCCATTTGCAAATTCACTATTTCCAGCAAGAACACCATTCTTACTTTGTCCCATTAAGCAATTCTGTAATGTATTATTGTCAATATTACTGGTTTTCGAAGCAGCCATAACAATAGATATGGAATTACCGTGCGAAGCTGACAAATGATCTATTACAACGTCATTACTCTGCAATATTGTTAATCCACCAAGACCTGAGGGACTTTCCCTGAATTTTAAATATCTTACAACAACATTGTTTATGCTGCTCAATCTTAGTCTATCTCCAGTAATAGTAATTCCCCCTTCCGGAGCTGTTTGCCCTGCAATAGTAATTCCATCTGCATAGCCTCCTTCATCTCCAGGTGAATTACTCATATATATCCATTCCTGTAAATTAATAACACCGCTTACATCGAATACTATAGTTCTTTTAACCCCCTTGTTTGATCGGTCTGTTAAAGCCCATCTCAGAGATCCCGAACCGCTATCATTTAGATTTGTGACGTGCACTATTTTACCTCCCCTACCTCCTTCGGTATAGGCACCTGCTCCATAGGCTGAAGGAAACGCAGGTTGTTGGGCTATTGAAGATTGATGAAAGAGAAATATTGAAAGGAAAAAAAATAGACTAATAGTAGTACTACTTGGCTTAATAGAAAAATTCATAGGTTTAAAAATTGGGAGCGACTTGGGAGCAACTCAATTAGTTTTCGGGTGCTAAACTAAAAATAATTTCCGGAAAACAGGTCTAAATTCCTATTTAATCGATGATTAGAATAATATTGTAAGATTAAACTTCAGTTTGTTAAATGGAGGCTAAAACTAAATATCCTGTTAAAAATTGTTTTGTGATATAATAAGTTTATGAAGAAGCGCTTTGGGACGCACTGTAAAATTAAATAAGGATAAATTTTTGGCTATTTTATGATCTAAGGCTCAATATAAAAATAAAGAGGCTATCTCATAACTCATGAAATAGCCTCTTATTCTGTTTTCAAATTCGGACTCCACTTACCGGAGACCATATCTTAAATATTCAATTCTCAAGAACTAATCTTAGTTTTGAGACTCTTTTATCTTCATTTTTTTTTATTTGTTTCTTATTTCAAAATAATCTTTTTAGTGATCACTTTTTCATTATCGACCAATTTTAAGAGATATAGTCCACTCGGGTAGCCGGATAAACTTATGGTTTTTTCATAAACTTTCTGATCACCCTCATTAATTTTATCACTATATAATAATCTGCCAGAACTATCATACAAATGAATGCTTGAAATACTTTTCACATTAGATATATTAATGTTGACGTCACCAAAGGTCGGATTAGGATAAATCAAAAATCCAGATTCTATAGGTTCATCTTGGAGATGAGTCTTTGCTTCGTAATCACCACCAAAATTTGGATTCGACTTCCCAAGTGGAACTTCTGAATTATTTGTTGCAGTTTTATTCTTGCCAGTAGTCTCTTTTGAATTCGCTTTTGCTGTTCCTTGATTTACAACCGTGACCTTAACTGTGGCTAAAGCTTCACAACTATTTCTAATTCCGATAACCGTATAGGTGGCTGTTGATTTAGGGCTCACAGTAATACTTGAGCGGGTTCCTCCAGTACTCCATTGATACTCATCCCCTCCTGTCGCTCTTAGAGTTGTGCTCTCTCCTGCGTTGATTGTAACATTACTTCCAGCATCCACCGCTGGAATGGGGTTGACGTTTATCTTAACATAGGCCTTATCGGAATTTTTTCCTGAACTATCATAGGCAGTAACTGTATAAATTGTTGATATGCTTGGGCTCACCGTAATTTTTTCAGTTTTTTCTCCTGTACTCCAAAGATAGGTAGAACCTCCCCTCGCAGTTAGGGTGGTGCTTGAACCAGCACAGAGATTACGTTCCCCTCCCGCATCTGCAGTAACTGTTTCAGAATTAGAAACCGTTACTGTTACCGTATCCGTAGCTTCACAATCATTGTTATTTCCGGTAACCGTGTAAGTGGTAGTTGATTTGGGGCTCACGGTAATACTTGAGTGGTTGCCTCCCGTACTCCATTTATATCCATCGGCTCCTGTCGCTCTTAGAGTAGTGCTTTCTCCTGGATTGATTGTGATATTGCTACCTGCATCCACCGCTGGAACTGGTTTGACCACTATCTTGACGTCAGCCTGATCGGAATTTTCTCCTTTACTATCATATGCAGTAACGGTATAAATTGTGGTGACGCTTGGGCTCACCGAAATTTTGGCGGTTTTTTCTCCTGTACTCCAAAGATAGCTTGATCCTCCCCTCGCAGTTAGAGTGGTGCTTGAGCCAGCACAGAGATTCCGTTCGCCTCCCGCATCTGCAACAACTGTTTCATAATTCAGAACCGTTACTTTTACCGTGTCCGTAGCTTCGCAATCCTTATTAGTTCCGGTAACCGTGTATGTGGTTGTTGATCTGGGGCTCACGGTTATACTCGATCCCGTGGCACCTGTGTTCCACATATAATTAGAAGCCCCTTTGGCCTTTAAGGTTGTGCTTTCTCCAGCTCGAATAATAATATTGCTACCTGCATCCACAACAGGAACCGGATTAACATTTACAGTAACCTTATCTGTTGTGGCATTCTTCCCCTTACTATCATAAGCGGTAACTGTGTATATTTTAGTTGAATTAGGCCTTACTGTTATTGTTTCGGTTTTCTCATCGGTACTCCAAAGATAACTGGCGCCTCCACTTGCCGTAAGTGTGGTGCTTTCGCCTTGACAAATATTCTGGTCAGTACCTGCGCTCGCTTGGAGCGCTTCCCGAAAAACCGTAATCTCTGATTTCCCTTTGTCTCCTCCATCATCAGCTGTAAATGTTATGGTCACCTTACCAACTGAAATTCCAGTTACAAGCGCATTAGCATCTACTTTAGCGATATCTTCATCGCTTGAAGTCCATTTTCCATTTTGATTCTTTGGAGTTTTTATTTTGAATTCTTTTTTTAATTGAAGTGTTTTTGAAATTTGAAGATTTGTTTTACCTGGGGTAACTTCAACGCTTTGAGTGGCAACTATCACGCTTGGACCATCTACTTGATTTAAGTATTCTTCCAACCATGTGTAGCCGCTTGGGGCAATATCGTTGTGATCTTTTCCTTTGGGCACGTTGGCATTAAACCAAACTTCAGGAATATGTTCATTTTTAGAGAGATTATAAAAGTTCGATGGTCTACTTTTACTTGGCATGCCAGTTGGAACCTGTCCATTCTGCGATCTAGTTGTCATGTCTCTAATTTTTATACCTTGTACGAAGGCCAAATCCAAAGAATCTCTATAAAATCCCACAGTACCATCTCCGTTTAAATATTTAGACGCTCCTACATGAGGCAATATTTCTTGTTTCAATTGTGACGACAATAATACAGGAACGGGTCTACCTTGCATTGGTAATTGAAAGTTTACGAACCATTCTGCTTTCACAGGCTCAACACTTGCAGCCGTAAAAGTTGTCCAAGCAGTACTTTCATCTGTGTCGTATCCAACGGGCTTTACATCTGGAGATACAAAATTATCATAATTATATATCTTAGGTGCCATAGTTGAATTTGTCCAAGTTTTATGTAAAACGGAACTACCTGAATTAAGAGTTGTAAGACCAGATTGATAGTAATTACCAATGTGATTTAAACTATAATTATAAGGGTCAAATCGCATCAATCTACCTTGCCAATTGTGAGCAATATTGTTTACAACATCGACTTCCGCTTGACCTCCGAATTTTCCTGGTATCCGCCACCCGACATTATAATACGCATTTCTCAATATGGATATGCCTCCATAAGGCAAGCTAACGGCTCCATTTGCAAATTCACTATTTCCAGCAAGAACACCATTCTTACTTTGTCCCATTAAGCAATTCTGTAATGTATTATTGTCAATATTACTGGTTTTCGAAGCAGCCATAACAATAGATATGGAATTACCGTGCGAAGCTGACAAATGATCTATTACAACGTCATTACTCTGCAATATTGTTAATCCACCAAGACCTGAGGGACTTTCCCTGAATTTTAAATATCTTACAACAACATTGTTTATGCTGCTCAATCTTAGTCTATCTCCAGTAATAGTAATTCCCCCTTCCGGAGCTGTTTGCCCTGCAATAGTAATTCCATCTGCATAGCCTCCTTCATCTCCAGGTGAATTACTCATATATATCCATTCCTGTAAATTAATAACACCGCTTACATCGAATACTATAGTTCTTTTAACCCCCTTGTTTGATCGGTCTGTTAAAGCCCATCTCAGAGATCCCGAACCGCTATCATTTAGATTTGTGACGTGCACTATTTTACCTCCCCTACCTCCTTCGGTATAGGCACCTGCTCCATAGGCTGAAGGAAACGCAGGTTGTTGGGCTATTGAAGATTGATGAAAGAGAAATATTGAAAGGAAAAAAAATAGACTAATAGTAGTACTACTTGGCTTAATAGAAAAATTCATAGGGAATATAGTTACGAGCGACGCAAGAAATTACTCAAATACGGTGCAATGGTTTGGCGATTAGTTTAAAAAATATATTGAAACCAATTAGATAAAGGTCATGTTAATAACAAGACGATTCAATTAAATGGTTTAGAACTCATGGATTATTAATACTGTTTTAAGTCATAATTGTAAATTTTTTAATGAAATGTTCGATTAAATACATAATTACCTGATGTAATTACGAATCAACTTTAAGAATGGATGTTTCCTCTTAAACTTTAACAGAAAAAAGAAAACCCCTACATTACTGAATGATCTTATGTTGTGGAAGCAAATGTGATATGATGAAGCTCAGAACCATTAAAATAAATTTAATAATCCCAATTAGGATTCTATTTGAATTCTAAACGCTAATGATGGACTTAAACGGAAAAATCCTTTCTTTGTCATCATAATTATTACACATCAAAATAATTTTCAATATTTGGTATCACTAATTTAACTTTAAAAGAAATAAACGTTTTTTCTATAAATATGAATATGATGTCTTAGTTTAGCAGTCACTACTATGACATCTGATTTTTGTGTCTTGAAATGGATTTATAAAATTAGTTTGTCACTATATATAGTTTAACCAAATTGAAAAATGAACGATTTAATATCCATCATTGTGCCTGTTTATAATGTGGAGTCTTATCTTGATAGATGTATACAATCTCTTATTAATCAAACTTATAAAAATCTTGAAATCATTCTGGTTAATGACGGCTCTACGGATTCAAGTGGCGCTATTTGTGATACCTATGCCTTAAAAGACAATCGAATTCAGGTCTATCATATTAGCAATGGGGGTTCGAGTATCGCACGAAATTATGCACTTCAAAAAAGTAACGGCCATTACATCGGGTTTGTAGATAGCGATGATTGGGTAAAGCCAGGCATGTTTGATGAACTTATAAAATTTGCTGGCGCAAATAATTTAAAGGTTGTTGAAACAAGCGCTATACACTCCCATTTAGTAGAAGACAATGTGATGGAGAATAATATGATCACTGCGCATATAGAAGATAAGAACACCGCATTAAAACGGATTATTCAAAATAAAAGATTTGCGGTATGGCGCAGACTATACCACCACTCCATTTTAAAAAACAGATTTTTTATTGAGGGTATTTTGCATCAAGATGTTTATTATACCGTCGACATATTAAATGAAATTTCTCATATTGGCTATTTTGAAAATCAATTCTATGTGTACAATGTTCAAAATCCAACGAGCGTAATAAGAAGTGATTATTCAATTAAAAAATTGAACTCAATCAATGCAGGAGCCTATGTTGTTGAACACACAACTCAATACAGTAATACCATTCAAGATTTAGCCAAGCGGTACCTGTTTGAGTTTTTAACGTCCCACTATGATTCTTTATATTTTAATCCTGATTTAGACAATGATGGTGAACACCGTAAAAAGATTCGTGAAACTATACGAAAACATCATAAAATGAGAATTTTTCATTTCTATAGTTTTGCCATCGTAATTCTACCTCCGGTAGTGTATAAGCCTTTTCTTATTAGCAATAAACGGAGAATATATATTCAGTCTAAAATTTATCAATTGTTTCGCAATGTCTAGAGTAAATCATGCCATGAAAAACATGAAATTCAGCATGTTTTTCTACCTTATCTTTTTGGTGTTGCAATTTGTTTCCAGAAAATTGTTTTTAGATAATTTAGGAGATGAATTTATGGGGCTATCTGGAACTTTGCGCAGTTTTCTTAGTTTTTTAAATTTAGCCGAATTAGGAATAGGGGCAGCGGTTGGCTTTAGTTTGTATAGACCGATTTTTAATAAAGAACATGGCAGAATTAATGAGCTTATAGCATTATTCGGGCATTTGTATAAAAAAATTGGTCTGTTTGTAATCATTGCCGGGATTATCCTCTCGTTATTTTTCCCCCTTATATTCGATACCCTTGATGCCCCCTTGACTGTTGTGTATTACACTTATTATACCTTCCTATTTGGCATGTGTATCAATTTTTTCTTTAACTATCATATCATCCTACTTCAAGCGGATCAAAAAGACTATGTCATTACATCCAGTTCCCAATCGATCAATCTTATTAAGATTATTTTACAATGTGTTGTTGTTTTTTATTACCAAAGTGTTTATGGCTGGATTACTTTAGAATTATTGTATTACCTCGTCAATAGTTATGTTCTAAGAAAGAAAGTAAAGCAAATCTATCCATGGTTAAGTATTAATCAAAAAACTACCAATTCTATATTAAAAACAAATCCCGAAATCATTACTAAGGTAAAACAAATCTCTTTTCATAAATTAGGAGCCTTTGTTACGGGTGGTACAGACCAAATACTGATATTTGCCTTTATTAGTATTGAGACGGTTGCCTTTTTTGGGAATTATCAATTGGTATTTAGTAGACTTTTACAGTTGGTCAATACCGCATTTGCAGGTACGGCTGCAGGAATAGGAAATCTAGTTGCTGAAAATAATAAAGACAACATCAACAAAGTGTTTTGGGAAATGATGGCGCTTCGTTTCTATATTGCTGGTATAGCTATAATTGTTCTATATTTTGTTACTCAACCCTTTATTTCAATTTGGCTTGGTGAAACCTATATTTTAAGTAAATATGTATTATTGCTTTTTCTTGTAAATATGTTTATTATGCAAATTCGAATTCCGGTAGATCATTTTAAGGATGCCTATGGCTTATACCAAGATGTATGGGCACCAGTTATTCAAAGCATAATTAATTTAGGAATGTCTATTATTTTACTTCATTATTTTGATCTGGCTGGCATCTTAATGGGAACAACCATCGCCTTTTCCATCGTTATTTTGGCGTGGAGACCTTACTATTTGTACAAGCATGGTTTTAAGATAAACCTATGGGAGTACTGGAAAAGATTTTTAATTTTAATTCTCACTTTGATTTTTCCATTTTATATATGCTACAAGCTTCAGGTATATATTTCTTTAGGAGCTATCACTCTTTTTAACTTAGTGAGCTATGCCTTAAAAATCTCAATACTTGTTGTTTTAGTTTACACACCCGTAATTTACATATCAAGCTTAGGCTTTAGGAATGTGTCTAAGCGACTATTACATTTTATAAAACTAAAAAAATGAAATTAGATTTTATAATATCATCATTAGGTGGTGGTGGTGCAGAGCGGGTTCTTACGCTCATGGTAAATAGTTTAGCAAAAAATCCTAAGAATAGCATTTCTGTCATTACACTTTTTCAAGGTAAGGAAGATTACAAACTAGACCCTGCCGTTAACAGAGTAAAATTAAAGCAAACTAAATTTATACCAAGTCATACGTTTAGAAGTATTATTAATTTAAGCAGGTATTATAGAAAAAAGTCTAACAGACCCCATGTAATTGTCTCATTTATTACGCTCACAAATCTTATAGCTATAGTGGTGGCTAAGCTATTTTCAATAAAAATAATTGCCCAAGAGCATAATTCTTTTATGAGACATATGGACGGTCGGGAAAGAATAACAGATTTCACTAAAAAGCATGTCTATAAAATGGCAGATGTTATTACGGTGTTGACATCCTATGACATAGAATATTACCAAAAACACGGCGCCACTGTATATGTGATGCCCAATCCTTGCAGCTTTACACCTATTTCTGAAAATTCTCATAATCGAGAACAAACAATTTTGGCAGTGGGGCAATTAGATCGTTACCACCATAAAGGACTTGACAATTTAATTAAATTAATAGCCCCCATACTTAAAGAGTATCCCGATTGGCAATTAAAAATTGCGGGTTCCGGCAAAAAAGGATTAAAACATTTAACGCAATTAGCCGAAGAACACCATATATTAGATAAAGTTATTTTTACCGGTTTTATAAACAATGTTTCTGAGGTCATGTACCAAACGTCTATTTTTATATTGCCTTCTCGGTTTGAAGGATTGCCTATGGTGTTATTAGAAGCAATGTCTCAAGGGATGGCTTGTATAGCTTACGATTGTAAAACAGGCCCTTCTGATATTATTGAGAATGATAAGAATGGCTTTCTCATAGAAGATCAAAATATGACTAAGATGCAGAAAGGTCTAGGAGATCTTTTAATAAGCAAGGACCTGCGACTTAGATTGTCCAATGAAGGTATTAATTCGCTTGATAAATATAATATTTCAGCTATTACTGAACGTTACGAAGCTTTATTTAAAAAAATAGTTAAGACCTAATGAACAAGTTCATAGTTTCAATCTGCTTTTATTTACCTTTCATAATTAGTTGTTTGAACATTCAGGCAATGGTATCAAAATTTATTTCATATAACTTGGCTCAATTTATAGCGTATTTTAATCTTGTATTGATTATAATTGGCATATTTTTATTTCGTAAAAATATAAAGACCTTATCTAGCACCAATCGGTTATGGTTTGTATTTTATATCTTATATTATAGTTTTGGATTATTGGCGTCCGGAATATCTGGTTTTCAAACATCTATTATAGCAACCTTAGTTCCTGTCATCTATTTTACGGGCTTCTATTTTTTATTGAGCAATCGCGAACAATTTAAAATATTTTTTAAGGTAATTACTATCTGTTTTGTCATATCGGCTTTTCTAACGATTATTTTAATAAAATTTAATTTTAACATAAAATCAGGAGGAGTATATGATTGGGATCTCGATCGCGCTGGTGGTGTTACTGGAGACGCCAATGCAGCAGCGCTTACGAGTATTTTCGCATTTATATTGTTCAATCAATTTTACAAGCCATCAAAATTTACATTTCGTACAATAAAAAATATTATTTTATTCAATCCTATTCTATAGTTTATTTTTAACATTCTCTACAACTGGTCTATTTGTATTTACCATTGTATTTTTTCTCATCAACTATCGATTTTTCACTGGTCTGAAGCTTTTCTTATTCGCAGCTATTATACCTATATTCTATGTAGGTGTTTTTGCACTCCAATCACAAGCCCATAATTTAGGATTATCGAATGCGCAAATCAATAAAATTGAGAATATAACTAACGTATTGACTCTAAATTTAGATCAGGTAGATAATTCGGGGCGCGCAGATTTACTGGAAAACGTCTTGTATTACCTTTACAAAAATCCAGTTCTTGGAAATGGTATAGATTTCTCCGTATCAATGAGAGGCCACAATACCTTTGTGGGAGTCTGGGTGGATGCAGGTGTATTAACGTTTCTATTTTTCATCTTTATGCTCTCTTATTATTTCCTTAAGACATTTTCTTTGAACTTACAATTTCGCTATTTTGCAATGTCCATATTGATTGTTTTGTACATTTTTATGATAAGCCTTCAGAGTGTAATCAATCAGCCGTATCTAATTGTTTTATTTGTATTTGTAGGCTATTTAATAGACTTTAATAAAATAGACGATGGGCGTTCAAAATTTTTAAGTATAAAATCTTAAGTTATATAAAGGAAACCTACTTATTTTAGAATTACAATTTTATTAGACTATAATTATCTCATAAATCGAAATATGATCAATAATAAGAAAGATTACCTGGAGTATTTAACAAGAGATCGCATTGCCTTAGAAATTTATAATCAAGGTGCTGTCAATAAAATTAAAAACTTAATATTTCCCGATCCTGTTTGGACCTTTCAAAAACGAATGAGACAGCTGGAGTATTATACAAATTGTAAAAACTATGGTTTATATCACTTCTATATATATTATTTAAAATATCGCTATAAGTTAATTTCAATTAAATTGAATTTTACCATTCCAATTAATGTTTTTGGGCCAGGCCTTTCCATTGTACATTATGGCACAATAATAATTAACTTTACTTCTAAAATAGGCTCCAACTGCAGAATTCACGCATGTGTCAATATTGGCGCTTCTGGTGGTGAGATACAAGGGCCACAGCTTGGTGATAATATCTATATAGCCCCAGGAGCTAAAATTTATGGCAACATATGGATTCCTAATAATACTGCAATTGGCGCTAATGCTGTTGTAAATAAATCCTTTACAAAAGAAAACACCATTATTGCAGGCATACCAGCAAAAGTGATTGGAGAGGTGGATATAAAGAAAATTATAAAATATATTTAACAATTTGGTCAAAAATAGGCTGAAAACCACTTATGAAAAAATTAAGAAAAAGAATATCTGATTCTTACAGACAATCTGATTTTGGATATAGTATAATGAGACCTTTTTATAAACTATATATATTAGGATTGAGATTAGTGCCTGATGAGTATATTATAAAAAGGAGTTTTAAAAGACATATGGGTTATGCCTTAAATCTTAATTATCCAAGAACGTTAAATGAAAAAATAAATTGGCTTAAACTTTATGATCGTACAGACCTACACACTTTAGTTGCAGATAAATACAAAGTTAGAGAATATGTAGAAGAAAAAATCGGGAAGCATTATCTTATACCGCTGCTCTATCATACCAAAAACTCAGATGATATAAGACCAGAAAATTTACCTGATTCAAATTTTATAATTAAAACAAATCATGATAGTTCGGGCGGACTTATTGTTAGAGATAAGTCGTCGATTAACTGGAGTATGGCCAGAAAACGTTTCAAAAGGCTTTTGAAAGAAAATCATTATTACAGTACCATAGAATGGCAATATAAAAATATAGAACCTCGAATTGTTGTAGAAGAATTACTTACCTGCGAAGATGGCAGTATTCCGGATGATTATAAAATTCATTGTTTTAATGGAAAAACAGCATTTATAATGATAGATTTTGATCGCCATACAAATAAACGTACTAGAAACTTATACGATCCCGAGTGGAATCTAATACCTTGCAATTGGGGGCGTCCGTATGGTAAAATTCTTCAAGAACCATCAAATTTTAAAGAAATGAAGATGCTTGCAGAGAAGTTGTCAAAAGATTTTACCTATGTCAGAGTGGATCTCTATTTGGTAAAAGGTGATATTTTTTTTGGAGAACTAACATTTCATCATGCTTCGGGCTTTCAAAAGTTTTACACACAAGAATGTGATTATAAATTAGGACAACAATTAAAAATTACAAAACAATGAAAACTAAAAAAAAGATTTTCTTTGTTATACCTACCCTGTCTGCTGGTGGTGCCGAACGTGTCATATCCTTTGTTGCTCAAGAATTAGATAGAGAAAAATTTGATGTGACACTGATTATAATTGGTTTCGAAAAGGATAATAAATACGATGTCTCAAGCATTCCTGTTGTTTACTTGAACAAATCTCGTGTGCTTAAAGGAGCATTTCCGCTTTTAATAATGTTTCAAAAAGAAAAACCTAAAATGGTCGTAAGCACAATTTCAAATTTAAATGTAATAATGGGTCTAATTTCCGTGTTTTTTTCAAACGTTATTTTTATCGGAAGACATACATTCATAATTAAAAATCCATCCAAAAATATTGAGACGAAGAAAACGAATAGATCAAAAATAAAATCAACTTTTAATTACTGGAATTATGGTAATAAAAATTTGGATTATTTTATTTGTCAATCTGCTGATATGAAACAAAGCATAATAGATGTGTATGGCATTGATAGTAAAAAAATTTCTATAATTAATAATCCGGTTACCCAAACGGAAATCATTAAAAACAATAGCTCGCAAGGTGCTGTTAAAAAATAATATAACTATTGGCAGAATAAGTGAGGGAAAAGGTTATATAAGAATTCTTGAAATCCTTGCAAAATTATCATTCCCCTTTCAATATACAATCATAGGTGAAGGAGCTTATTATGATATTGTTTTTAGTAAAATAAGGGAACTCGGATTAAATGATAAAGTAAATTACATTAGATTCACCAATAATGTTTCTGAATATCTTGTAGATCATGATATGTTTCTGCAAGGCTCATATTCTGAAGGGTTCCCAAATGCATTATTAGAAAGTTGCGCAGTGGGAACCCCGGTAATCGCTTTTAACGTTCCCGGAGGTACTAAAGAAATAATTGAAGACGGAATTAATGGGTTCTTGGTTGATAACGACGACGATTTTTTAGAAAAGTTAAATGACAATAGAGAGTGGAATCCAGAAATAGTTAGAGAATCTGTATACAAGAAATTTAATAAAAACAAAATAATCAGTGATTATGAAAAATTCTTCATTGAAATTTCTGACTAATTTATATTTCAAAATTTAACAGTTATAACCTTGTAAATATTAAAATGGAAATAGTTAAAAATATAGCTAAAAATTCTCTTGAAATTGGCAAAATGTATGTCTATCATAGAGAGCAGAATAACGTAGCAAGAAAAATACTTAAAGTTATTGAATCAGAAAAAGGAATACTTGACCCAAAAAGACAAAAAATTGTGTAAAGAGTATGCGAAAGACATATTTGGCGATGGAAAATATGCACCTTGGTTGTATGTCTATTCTGCTTTTAGTAAAGAATTTAAAGAAGGATGGATCCCAGATAATTATTATGGAACTGTTGTTGTTCC
>NZ_LZRN01000057.1 GCF_001678675.1 Gelidibacter algens | reverse complement strand
TTGTTGTNTNTTTTTTTTGCTTTCAACCAATTTAGTTATGTTCAATCGCATTTTGAGCCAATGCATAAAGTTTTTCAAATTGTGTGGTTAAGGATAAGTTGGAATTATCAATTTCTATAGCGTTTTCAGCTTTCAACAATGGGGAATCTTTTCTTGAGGAATCGATCATATCTCGTGATTCGACATTTTTTAAAACATCGTCAAAACTTACTTTTTCGTTACGCTCAAGAAGTTCGTTATGGCGTCTTTTCGCTCTTGTTTCTGCGGAAGCGATCATGAAAACTTTCAATTCGGCATCAGGAAAAACCACAGTCCCAATATCGCGGCCATCCATCACGACCCCTTTCTCCTCGCCCATCCGCTGTTGCTGTAAAACCAACATTCTTCGGACTTCTGAAATTTCAGCCACTTGACTGACCGATTGTGAGACTTCTAATGTCCTTATGTCATTTTCAACATTGATCCCATTTAAATACACTTCAGCAAATCCTAACGTGTCATTATATTTAAAAGTGATTTTTAAAGTATCTAAAGCTGAAACCAACCTTTTGACGTCAAAGTGATCTTTAGAGATCATTTGGTGTTGCATGGCAAACAAAGTTACTGCTCTGTACATCGCGCCAGAATCCACATACACATACCCCAACGCTTTGGCCAGTTGTTTGGCGACCGTACTTTTTCCTGTGGATGAAAAACCATCAATGGCTATTGTAATCTTCTTCATTATCTTAAATCTATTTGTAATCCGAAAAAACTGGTATTGGACGCGCCAGTATAGCGTGCATGAGTATAACTGAAACGCAATGTATTAAGTTTGATGCCAATCCCGAAAGAAAGTCCTGAAAAGTTGCGTTGGTCCACAATCCGAAGCTCTTCTGCACGTCTAAAGTTGTACCCCATTCTTAAATTAAAACCTCTATCAGGAAAGAGCTCTGCTCCTATAATCGTATGGCGCATCAACTCATTTAAAAAGCCTACTTTTTCTTGGGTTTGATTGCCATCTAAATCTGTGGTTGCTCTAGCAGGGTTAGAAAAACCGATAGGCCATTGCTGTAAATTTTCAAAAGTGAGATGCCATCTTAGCGGCACATATTGCAGGGTTTGCGAGAGTCCTAAATTGACCTCCAAAGGCAATTTTTCATAAAGATCGGCATAGGTTGTAAATTGCGTTCCAAAGTTTCTAACGGTCAATGCCGCATGAAAATCAAGTTTTTCATTCACGTACATCACTCCTACATCTATAGCACCACCCAAAGAGTTGTATTGTTCCAATTTTGATGTGATCAGCTTTCCGCTGGCGCCAACATAAAAATCAGAATAAGGGATTTTAAATGCGTATCCAAAAGACAAAGCCGCTTCATTACCAGTAAAAGTTCCGGTAGACACACCATTTACGTCATAGCCATCAAACTTGCCATAATTGATATACGTCATGCCAACATGAAACGTCTGCACGCGCCTGTCCCAAGTATAGGCATAAGCGCCTGTACCGTAACTGATGCCGCCCAGATAACTGGAATAATTTAACGCCAATTGGTTGTCCATTTCAGGATTGATGGTGGCGGGGTTGTAAAGGCCACCAGTAACGTCATAATCTAAGTTGGTAATAACCTTTCCTCCCAATGCTGCTTGACGTGGCGAGGATACTAGGTTTAAAAATTGATAAGTAGATTCGCCCCCTAGTTGCGCGAAAACTGAGACGTTCAAAAGAATAAAGAATAATACAAGAATCCTCTTAATCATAGAACGGCAAAAGTAAGATTTCTTACTTAAAACGGTTATATGTTTGTTTTATTTTTGCACCAAAAAAAAACGGCAACAATTTGTTGCCGTTAAGGTTATAAGGTTTTAGCGTTCTTGACTTTTTGGTCCGTTAGCGCTTCTTTTAAAACATCACTCATATCTGTCACGTAATGAAATGTCAAACCTTTTAAATATTCAGGTTTTATTTCTTCAATATCACGTCTGTTATCCTCACATAGTAGAATTTCTTTTATTCTTGCCCGTTTGGCAGCCAAGATCTTCTCTTTGATTCCTCCAACAGGTAAGACTTTACCTCTTAAGGTGATTTCCCCAGTCATGGCCAAATTGTTTTTGACTTTACGTTGGGTGAAAAGTGAGACTAATGAGGTCAGCATTGTCACACCGGCACTTGGCCCATCTTTAGGGGTGGCCCCTTCAGGAACGTGAATATGGACATTGTATTTTTCAAAAACATCCGGGTCAATTCCAAACTCTTGAGCATTAGATTTGATGTATTCCATGGCAATAGTGGCCGATTCCTTCATCACGGTGCCTAAATTACCAGTAATGGTCAAGGTTCCTTTTCCTTTGGAAAGTATGGATTCAATAAACAGAATATCACCTCCAACTCTTGTCCAAGCCAACCCTGTAACAACACCTGCCACATTGTTGTTTTCATATTTATCACGCTCCATGCGTGGAGATCCCAATACTTCCAAAACATCTTCATGGGAAACCTTCATATTGTAAGGTTCTTCCATGGCAATATTTTTGGCTGCGTAACGCACCATTTTTGCCAATTGTTTCTCCAAACCTCTCACACCAGATTCACGTGTATAACCTTCCACAATTTTCTCTAACTGTGGTTTTGCTATTTTTAAATCCTTATCAGTTAAACCGTGCTCTTTAAGTTGTTTTGGCAATAAATGGCGTTTGGCAATCTCTACCTTTTCTTCAATAGTATAACCCGTGACATCAATAATTTCCATACGGTCCAACAATGCTGGCTGAATAGTACTCAAGCTATTGGCGGTAGCAATAAACATAACTTTAGAAAGGTCATAGCCCATTTCTAAAAAGTTATCATGAAAGTCGCCATTTTGCTCAGGATCCAAAACTTCCAACATGGCTGACGAAGGATCTCCTTGGTTGCTATTGGACAATTTGTCAATCTCATCCAAAACAAATACGGGGTTTGACGTTCCGGCTTTTTTCAAACTTTGAAGTATACGTCCCGGCATTGCACCAATATATGTTTTTCTGTGTCCGCGAATTTCAGCTTCATCACGCAATCCGCCCAAAGACATTCGGACATATTCGCGACCTAAAGCCTCTGCAACCGATTTACCCAAAGAGGTTTTCCCAACTCCGGGAGGTCCGTATAAACATAGTATTGGCGATTTCATATCATTTCGCAATTTCAATACTGCCAGATATTCAATGATTCTCCTTTTGACATCATCCAATCCGTAGTGGTCTCGATCTAAAATACGCTTTGCGCGTTTTAAATCGAATTTATCCTTGCTAAATTCATTCCAAGGCAATTCCAAAAACAGATCTAAATAGTTTCTTTGTATGGAATACTCTGCAACTTGCGGATTCATACGTTGCAATTTCATTACTTCCTTTTGAAAATGCGTGTCCACTTTCTCATCCCATTTTTTGGACTTTGAACGCAATTTCATCTCATCAATCTCTTCGTCATAAGACACACCACCCAATTCCTCTTGAATGGTCTTCATTTGTTGATGCAAGAAATATTCACGCTGTTGTTGGTTCATATCACTCTGAACCTTGGATTGAATGTCATTTTTAAGTTCCAATTTTTGGAATTCGACATTCATATATTTAAGGGTTGCCAAGGCCCGCTCTTTCAAATCATTGATTTCCAGTAATTTTTGCTTTTCTTCGACAGAAAGATTCATGTTTGACGATACAAAATTCACCAGAAAGGAATTACTTTCAATGTTCTTGATCGCAAAAGTAGCTTCCGTTGGAATGTTTGGACTATCCTTGATGATTTGAAGCGCCAAATCTTTAATGGATTCTATAATGGCTGAAAACTCTTCATTATCTTCAGCAGGTTTAGCTTCCGCCACATCCTTAACAGTTGCAGTAATATATGGTTCTTCAGTAATTACCTGATCCACTTCAAAGCGTTTCTTTCCTTGGATAATGATGGTGGTATTGCCATCTGGCATTTTGAGCACACGAAGGATTCTGGCCACTGTACCCGTTTTGTAAATGTCTTTTCCATCAGGATCTTCAATGCTTCCATCTTTCTGGGAAACCACGCCAATAACCTTGCTTCCTTTGTTGGAATCATTGATTAGCTTGATAGATTTATCCCTTCCTGCTGTAATTGGAATAACCACCCCTGGAAATAAAACCGTATTCCGCAAAGGTAATATTGGTAATGTGGCTGGTAATTCTTCATTATTAATTTGCTCTTCGTCTTCTGGTGTCATCAGGGGAATTAACTCAGAGTTTTCATCAAACTCCTGAAATGACAAACTGTCAAGACTTAAAAATTTAGATTCTTTCATATATTATTAAAGGTCATTATGTCAGAAAAGTGACATAATATTGTTTTTTGAGTTGTTAAAATTATCAAATTAACTCTTGACTATCAATAGATTAATCTATAATATGTCAATATTGATATCCTATGTTTTCAATAGTTATGCCATAGTTGGTTTACAATACCATTGTTTAATTTTAAAGCTTTCCCGCTGATCAGGCAGAGTAACGCAGACATATTTTCATAATTACGAAATTTCATAGTCTATCTTCTTTTCTCTCTTATCTTTCTCCATTTTTGTTTTTCAAAAAATATTTTTCAAAAACTGTAACAAAGTTTAATTAACTTCATCATTATAACAAAGCAATTGTTTTTTTTGACACCAAACCATCCAAATATTATAGACTTGTTAGGGCAGTGTAAATCTGGCAACCAACGTGCACAGATGGAGGTATACAATAGGTATTACAAGGCCATGTACAACACGAGTCTTAGAATTGTAAAAGACCGTTTTAAGGCTGAAGATATTATGCAAGAATCTTTTTTGAACGCTTTTACCAAACTCGATTCTTTGAAAGAGCCAGCAATGTTTGGACCATGGTTAAAGAGAATTGTGGTCAATAATAGCATTTATGAGTATCATAAACATCAAAAAAATAATGATGTGCCTTTAGAGTATGTGCTCTACAAAGTTGAGGATAATCAAGGCGTGACCGAAGATTATGAATGGACCAATGCTAAAGCTGCTCAAATAATGGAATGCATGAAGAGCTTAAAAGAGAATTATCAAATAGGATTGACCCTATTTTTAATTGAAGGTTATGATTATGAAGAAATTTGCGAAATCATGAATATAAGCTACGCCAATTGCCGAACCATGATTTCTAGGGCCAAAGACAGTTTGAGACAAAAGCTAAAGCCTGTCATGGGTTATTAATACAGACATATGAAAACAGATAACATAGACGAACTTTTTAAGAATCTCCAGAATGATTTTGACTTGGAAACACCAGAAGATGGTCATGAAGAACGGTTTCTAAACAAGCTAAAATATGAGAACATCTCTGGGAATAAGAAAAGATCACTTTCACTTTCTTACCGACCTTTATTAGCAGTTGCGGCAGTTTTGGTGTTATGTTTCGGACTCTTTACATTCTTACAGAGAGAACCTGAGGCTAATGATTTGGCGAGTGTATCTCCACAATTATCACAAACTCAGGATTTTTTCAACACTGTCATTACTTCGGAATTGAACAAGCTGAAAATTAAAAGGAGTCCTGAAAATGAAGCATTGGTTGCAGATGCCTTGGAGCAAATGGAACTCTTGGAGAAAAACTACGAGCAACTAAAACTCGATCTTGATGAAAGTGGCAATGACCAACGTGTTGTTTATGCCATGATCAATAATTTTCAAAGTCGGATTGACTTATTGGAAGACGTCTTAAAATCTATCGAAGACTTAAAACAACTAAAATTAGAAAGAAAACAAATGACACTTTAAATAAAAACTATGAAAACCAAAACCCATTTTATCGTAATAGCCTTACTTCTATCCTATGTATCCTTTGCAGGAAATGAATGGAATGGCAAACACACCAAAGAAAAAACCATAAAAAAAGAATATACCGTCAACAGTGATGCGCTGCTGAAAATTGAAAACAGTTATGGAAACATCAATATCATCACCTATTCTGGTAATACCGTAAGTATTGAAGTTAAGATCACCACCAACGGCAACAACCTGGATAAGGTTGAAGAAAAATTGAACGAGATTAGCGTTGATTTCCAATCGTCTTCCAATATGGTTTCAGCAAAAACCGTTTTCAATAAAAATAGATCAAGCAGCTGGTGGAATTGGGGTCAGAACACTAATGTGAACATGGAAATCAATTACCTCATAAAACTGCCTATTACCAATAGTGTAGATTTAAACAATGATTATGGGAGCATTAATTTAGACCGCTTGGAAGGCCATGCAAAAATCAATTGTGATTACGGCAAAATAACCACCAAAGAATTGATGGCAGATAATAATTCCATAACGTTCGATTATACAAATAACAGTTTTTTCGAATACATCAAAAGTGGAAAAATCAGCGCAGATTATAGTGGATTTACCGTTGCAAAAACGAAAAATCTTGAGATTAATGCCGATTATTCAAAATCAGTAGTAGAAGTTGCCGAAAACGTCAATTACTCCTGTGATTACGGATCTATGACCGTTGAAAAGGCAAATCATATCAAAGGTGATGGCGATTACCTGACCGCCCGATTTGGTGAAATCTATAAGAGCATTCAACTGACATCAGATTACGGCTCTATCAAAATTGACCGAATGACCGCTAATGCCGGTAACGTTTATATTGATTCAGATTACACAGGAATTACAATTGGTTACGATTCTGGATACTCATTTCAATTTGACATTAACCTAGAGTATGCGTCGTTGAGAGGTGATGAGGACTTTCAATTCACCAAGAAGAAAACAGAATCTACAGACAAATATTATCAAGGCTACTACGGAACTTCCAATACCGGAAACCTTGTAAAAATAACTTCTGATTACGGAAGTGTCACCTTTAAAAGAAATTAATCCAACAAATTATTAACTCATGAAAAAATCAATTTTATGTATTGCAGTCTTACTCATAGTAAGCACAATTCAAGCTCAGAAGAAAGTCAAAGGAAATGGCAATGTCACTTCCATCACCAGAACTACGTCTGATTATGACGCGGTAAATTTTGCAGGATCTTTTGACTATGTTTTAGTTGCCGGAACAGAAGGCAACATTAAAATTGAAGGTGAAGAAAATCTGTTGCCATACATCATAACTGAAGTAAAAAAAGGCACCTTGATCATAAAAACAGAAAACATGGTCAATATAAATACGACCAGAAATAAATCAATTAAAATAACTGTTCCTTTTGAAAAAATTTCGGAGGCTTCCCTTTCAGGATCTGGAAATTTGTGGAATGAAGATAAGATCAATGCAGAGGATTTTAAAGTTTCACTGTCAGGTTCGGGAGATGCAAAATTGGACATTACAGCTACCTCAATTGATGCGAGTGTTGCGGGCTCAGGAGAATTAGAACTAAAGGGAACAACAAACAAATTGGAGGTTAATGTAGCAGGTTCAGGCGAGTTTAAAGGGTTTGATCTCGCCGCAGCTGACGCCGATGTTTCAGTAGCAGGATCAGGCAGTGCTGATGTGGTTTGTAAAGGTCATTTAAAAGCACGTGTCGCTGGGTCAGGAGATATTAGATATAAAGGTAATCCAAAGTCTGAAGACGCGAAGGTTGCGGGTTCAGGCAGCATCAGCAATTGAAGAACATAAAAGAAAGGGTGAAAGCCCAATTCATATTTATGTGGTATTTAACTAAAAGCAATTCGATTTCGAATTGCTTTTTTTATATGAGTTCGCCATATAATTTTTTAAAAAAGTTACGCGTTTCTAGGAACTCTAAAAAGTAACACAATACCTATTAAAAAGAATACGAACAAGAATAAAATAGCGTTCCGCATACTTCCCGAAATTTGATCAATGGTGGCAAAAATGACCATTCCAATGACGATTCCTATTTTTTCGGCGACGTCAAAAAAACTAAAGTATGACGTCGTATCATTTGTTTCCGGTAAAAACTTGGAATACGTGGAGCGCGCCAAAGACTGGATGCCGCCCATTACAAAACCTACAGAGGCGGCCGCAATATAAAAGTCAGTCGGCGTGATCATAAAATAGGCATAAAAACATAAAGCCATCCAAATAAAGTTAACCACAATCAGCGTTTGTATATTCCCGAATTTGGCAGAAGCTCTTGATGTCAGCATCGCCCCAACAACTGCTACCAATTGAATTATTAGGATACTAATGATCAGTCCCATGGTTTTTTCGTCACTATCCGCCCACGCTATTTCTTCTTCACCAAAATACACAGCAACCAGCATAATGGTTTGCACGGCCATACTAAAAACAAAAAAAGCAAGGAGATAGCGTTTCAGTCTTAAATTGCCAGTCAATTCTTTCCAAACTATCTTCAATTCCCTAAATCCATTAAAAACAACTGACGTAGTCACCTTATGCCCTGAAGAGGTTCCCTTTGGCAAAATATAAAATGTGTATTGGCTAAATACTATCCACCAAATCCCGACGGTTATAAAAGCGACTTTCATAGCTTTAAAAGAGGCTGAATCTTTGGCAGCATCCATTGCTAATGCAATTTCAGATTCTGTACCGTTTGTCAAAATATCTGGAGCTATCGACATGTCAAATCCGAAAAACTCGGGCTTCATAACCATTGCCAGATTGAGGATCAATAACAGGACGCTTCCAATATATCCCATTGAGAATCCCTTTGCACTCACTTTATCTTGTTGCTCAGGAAATGCAATATCTGGAAGGTAAGAATTATAGAACACTAAACTTCCCCAATAGCCCATCAAACCCATGAAATAAAATAGTAAGCTGATATGGATGTGTTCCAAACTAAACCAATATAGCCCGATGCAGCCAGTCCCCCCCAAATAGCAAAAAAACTTCATAAAGTTTTTCTTGTTCCCTACGTAATCAGCAATACCTGACAAGATTGGTGAAGTAAATGCGACAACCAAAAAGGTAAACGCCGTGACAAAGGTAATGAGCGCTGTACTTTTAAACTCGAACCCAAATGCCGTCACCTTCTTTACTTCTGACATAAACAAAGCAGAATAAAATATGGGAAATATTGAGGATGCAATGGTAAGTGTATAGACTGAATTTGCCCAATCATAAAAAGCCCAGGCGTTGAGCAATTTTTTGCTTCCCTTTTTAAGTTGTGTCATCCCTTTTAACATATGGTTTAGTTAATCATTTTGTAGTGTTTTTTGCATGGAACATGTTGTGTTGAGTTTAACTATCATGATATGCTAAACAAAAAGCTGTTCAAGACCAAATTTGGAACGAACAGCTTTTAAAGATATGTAATAATTTTAATTTATGCAGGACTAACGATTAAACGGAGCAACACCAAATTTTGCAGCTTCTGCTTTTGCTTTCGGTGCCAAGGCTTCTATTTGTCTTATTCGGGTTGCATTAGCAGGGTGCGTACTCAAAAATTCAGGTGGCGACTGTCCGCCACTTTGTGCACTCATACGTCTCCATAAGTTTGCGGCTTCCAATGGATCATAACCTGCAATAGCCATCAAATAAAGACCAATTTCATCTGCTTGAGATTCATGGCTTCTACTAAAAGGCAACATGACACCTACTTGGGTGCCAATCCCATAAGCTTGGTTAAATATAGCTAAGGATTGTTGATCCTTAATCGCAATATTTCCCGCTACCGCGCCAAATTGTTGCAACATGCCAGCACTCATACGCTGTTGGCCATGATTTGCAAGGGCATGTGACACTTCATGGCCCATAATTGCAGCCAGCCCAGCCTCACCATCTGCAACAGGCAATATCCCTGTATAAATAACAATTTTACCACCTGGCATACACCAAGCATTTACGGCGTCATCCTTAACCAAATTGTATTCCCATTGGTAATCTTGCAAATAGCCCTGATGGCCATTAGCATCTAACCAACGCTCGGCGGCAACCGCAATTTTTTGACCAACACGCTTAACCATTTCAGCTTCTTTAGTACCAGTAATCACTTTGTTTTCATTTAAAAACTCGTTGTACTGGGCAAAAGCAGTTGGGAAAATTTGAGAGTTGGGAACAAGTGCCAAGGTTTTGTTGCCCGTAAACGGATTTGTAGCACATGAAATTAAAAGCGTTAACGCGCCTAAAGCTATTATTGAATTTTTATAGTTCATTATCTGTTTTTTAAATTGGTATGTAAATTACAAAAACCATTCCTTAGTTGATGAGCTCAATCAGAAATAGTTTTTGCTTATGTCAGTGTAATACTATTGTTTTATTTTCCAAAAATATGCAATTGTGAAAACCCTTTGTCAATAATCATGGTATTGTCGCCATTCATTTTCACATCACTTAAGGCAATGTCTTCATTGTCTACTTGGATTCTTCCCACCGTAAAGGGAAGTCCATGGAATTTGATTTTAAAAATTTGATAACCAGCATCATACTTTCCTTCTTTATGTTGTTGGATAATAAGTTCATCTTTTTTTCCTGTCAATTTAAATGTTCTTAGGCTATAGCGCCCTTTGGTATAATCATAACCATCATGGGCATCGTCAAATAAAGTTGAAGATTCTTTGCCATCTTTAAAGTAAACATCAAGCGTCACTTCTTTAATTTCTATTTCGCCAACATATTGTTGTACTGGGTATTTTGGAATTACAGCCCCAGCTTTCACAAAAACAGGAATGGTCTCAATATCAGCATCTACCCACATTTCCTTTCCACCAGAAACCAATTGGTCCGTCCAAAAGTTAAACCATTGTCCACGAGGGATAAACATGCGTCTGCCACGAGCATTCGGTTCTAAAATAGGACAGATTAATAAGTGGTCTCCGTAGATAAATTCATCAGATCTATAATGGGTGTGCACGTCTTCTTGGTCATAAATTACCAACGATTTCAACATTGGGATACCTTCTTCTACATATTTCCAAAATGCGGTGTATAAATACGGTAACAGCTGATAGCGTAACTCAATAAATTTACGCACAATGTTAGTCACATCTTCATCAAAAGCCCATGGTTCTTGATTGCCATGGTCTCCGGAAGAATGGACCCTGCAAAACGGATGGAAAATACCCAGTTGGATCCATCGTGTAAATAATTCGCCTTGTGGTTGCTCAGCAAACCCACCAATATCACTGCCCGCAAAAGAAAATCCGGACATGGCTAAACGTTGCGCCTGAATATTGGCAATCCACAAATGTTCCCAAGTGGCCACATTATCTCCCGTCCAAGTTGACGTATACCGCTGTGTACCTGCATACGCTGCACGCGTAATGACAAACGGACGCTTTGGATACGCATATTTTTTGACGCCTTGGTATGTTGCCCGTGCCATCTGCATTCCATAAACATTATGGGCTTTTCTATGGCTGCAACGGTTGCCTTCATATTCATGCCTGACATCATCAGGAAAGGTTTTGTTGGGCACCTCCATTACGGCAGGCTCATTCATGTCATTCCAAACACCTTTAACGCCAATATCCTCTATAAGTTCTCTATAGAGATCTGACCACCAATCACGAACTTTTTTATGAGTAAAATCTGGAAAATAACATTCTCCAGGCCATACTTTTCCTTTCATATAAGGGCCATCGGCACGTTTGCAGAAGTAATCATTTTCCAGCGCCTCTCTAAATACTGAATAGTCTTTGTCGATTTTTATTCCAGGGTCAATGATCACCACGGTTTTAAAACCATCATCCAATAATTCCTTGACCATGCGTTTTGGATCAGGAAAATGCGTCTTGTCCCAAGTAAAACATCTAAAGCCATCCATATAATCAATGTCCAGATAAATGGCGTCACACGGAATTTTTAACTCTCTAAATTTGGAGGTAATTTCTTTAACCTTTGATTCAGGATAATAGCTCCATTTACATTGGTGAAAACCCAATGCCCATAAGGGTGGCAATTGGTGGGGTTTTCCGGTCAAATCCGTATAATTGGCAACTACATCTTCCATTTTAGGACCGTAAATGAAATAATAATTCATCTCTCCCCCTTGTGCCCAAAAACTCGTCACGTTGCGTCTTTCTTGAGAAAAATCAAAATAAGATCTGAAGGTATTGTCAAAGAAAATGCCGTAAGCTTTTTTGTTGTGCAATCCTGTAAAAAACGGAATGGCCTTGTAAATAGGATCTGTGCCTTTGCCGTACGCATAGCTATCTGTCACCCAATTTTCAAAGCGTTTGCCCTTTAGGTTGAGCTCGACAGGCTTATCGCCAAGACCAAAAAAGCTTTCGCCGTCGTGAGACGTTTTGCTCATTTTTACTATGTTGCCGCCGTATTCATAGCTTTCTTCCCAATGGAAGCCCAACTCATCTTCATTGATCAGCTTATGATCTTTCGCATCAAAAATATAGACTTTAAGATTGTCCTTTTTTATGTGGCAGATCAGTTTTGAAGTCGTCACCTTGTAAGATTCTGCTTCTTCTTCAATTTCTAGAAGATTATAGCCTGTGCTGGCATATTTGGTAATGGCATAAGAAAAATCCTTGTCAAAGGTACCCGTTGTGGTATATCTGAAACGGATGACACTATCCCGTAAAATGGTCATTTCAAGAACCACGTCATTATCTGTAGAAAAATAGAGCGTATCAACTTCTTTCTTATAAGCAATTATCTTCGATGGGAATAAATTTCCCTTTTGTTCTAACTCGGTATTTACAATCATAGGTTCAAATTAAACTTCGCAAAAAAACGCATAAGTTTGTCAAAAATAAAACTTAAGTTGATACGACTTATCAACTATAACGTTTTATCTGTAAAGATTATAACTTTTTAGTATTCTTCTTGGAAAGGGTTTTGGTCTTCTTTTTGACAGAAGGAAGTTTTTCCGTCTTTTTGGGTGTCTTCAATGTTTTTAACTTTGGTGAAGCTATCAATTTAAAAGCGACCATTCCTAAAGGTGGAATGGTGATTTCAGCAGAATGTGCACGATTGTGCAATTCGGCTTTTTTTGTTGGGATTGTTTTATTTTTAAAGTCTCCTGTGCCATGGTAAGTCTTTGCGTCACTATTGAATATTTCCTGAAGCTTTCCTTTATTTGGAACTCCAATGGCGTAGTTGAGCATAGGTGTAGGTGTCATATTGCACGCCACGATGATGGTGTCTTTAGCGTCCTTCCCTTTTCTGAGATAAACCAATACTGAGTTTTTATGATCATCATAAGCGATCCATTCGAAACCTTCACCTGAAAACTGTTTTTCATAAAGTGCAGGCTCAGACTGATAGAGTCCATTTAAATCTGTAATCAGACGTTGTATGCCCTGATGGTATTCAGAATCTAACAAATGCCAATCCAAATCTTTGCTGAAATTCCATTCATTGACCTGTCCAAATTCGCAACCCATAAAAAGCAACTTAGCTCCAGGATGCGTAAACATATAACTGTACAACAATCTCAAATTGGCAAAACGCTGCCACTCATCTCCTGGCATCCTTCCTAAAATGGATTTTTTGCCATATACCACTTCATCATGGCTTAATGGTAGCACAAAGTTTTCAGAAAACGCATAGGTCATTGAAAACGTCAAGTCGTTTTGATGGTACTGACGGTAAATTGGTGGCTTACTAAAATATTCGAGCGTGTCATGCATCCAGCCCATCATCCATTTCATTCCAAATCCTAGTCCACCAGAAAATGTAGGTCGTGACACCATCGGAAATGCGGTAGATTCTTCAGCAATATTCTGTACATCAGGATAGTTGGAATAGACAGCTTCATTCATTTCTCTAATAAATTCAACAGCATCCAAATTCTCACGTCCGCCATGTATATTAGGTTCCCACTCCCCGTCCTTTCTGGAATAATCCAAGAACAACATTGAGGCCACGGCATCTACACGTAGTCCGTCGGCATGGTATTGGTCTAACCAAAAAAGCGCATTACTGATCAAAAAAGACTTAACCTCATTACGTCCATAATTGAAGATCAAACTTTTCCAATCGTGGTGATAGCCTTTGCGTCTATCGGGGTGCTCATACAAGCAGGAACCATCAAAGTATCCTAGTCCGTGGGCGTCTTCAGGAAAATGTGATGGCACCCAATCCAATAACACGCCAATGTCATTTTTATGAAGCGTATCTACTAAAAATTTGAATTCTTCAGGATAACCAAAACGTGAGGTTGGTGCAAAATAGCCAGTTATTTGGTATCCCCAACTCGGGTCATACGGAAACTCCATAATGGGCATGAACTCTACATGGGTGAATTTCATTTTTTTTACATAAGCTACCAAGTCATCAGCCAATTCTACATAAGACATAAAACGATCTTCAGTAGCATGCCGTTTCCAAGAGCCCACATGGACCTCATAAACGGAGCATGGCGCATCTAATGCATTGATTTCTTTTCGCTTGGACATCCAATTGGTGTCCTTCCATTGGTAATCATCTTCCCAAATTATGGAAGCTGTTTGTGGCGGATGCTCGGCGCGACGAGCGTAAGGATCAGCCTTTTCAGTTTTTATATTGTTGTGATGACTGGTAATTTTATACTTGTAGATATTTCCTTGGCCAATATTCGGAACAAAACCTTCCCAAACACCACTTTTATCCCATCTTACATTTAAAATAGTCTCATGTTCATTCCAATGGTTGAAATCTCCAACCACTGAAACTTTTTTGGCACTTGGCGCCCACACTGCAAAATAGGTGCCTTTTACACCATCATGTTCCATAACGTGTGATCCAAATTTTTCATATAGCCTAAAATGTTTTCCTGCCAAAAACAAATTGATATCAAAATCGGTAAAACGACTGCAAGGCTTAATTTTTGCCATATTTGAAGGTTGAAGGAATTAAAAAGTGTTAAGATATAATAAACTAAATCACTATGGACTAAAAGGCCATAGATTTTTTAAAACAGACTGAAAGTCTGTTGCATTCGTGAAATTTACAGTAAATGATTTACGACTGTATTTTCAATGAACCAATGAATTCGTGATAATTCGTGAAATTCGTGTCAAAATTTTTAGAAGCTAAAGCGAGATGCACTAAAGTACATAGTTTTAACTAGATCTGAGACCAATAAAATCCTAAAGTACTAAAATTACGTACAAATAATACGATGCCGCAGATTTAAATCCTTGTGATTTTCTTAACGCTTCATTAAGAAAGGAAAGCCAACAACTTTCGACTTAATTTTAAAACCAAAAATAATTTATTATGAAATCACTACCATTAATAGTCTTGCTGAGCCTTGTTTTTAGTTGCAACAGTTCTGCACAAAAAAAAGATGATAAAACACAAAAAAAAGAATCTTTTAAGATAACAAAAACAGAGGCTGAATGGAAGGCTGAGTTGACAGACCAAGAATATTATGTCTTGCGAGAAGCTGGAACAGAACGTCCATTTTCAAGTCCATTGAATAAAATTTATGAGCCTGGAACTTACGTCTGTGCCGCTTGTAAAACGCCGCTATATAAAAGTGAACACAAATTTGATTCAGGAACAGGATGGCCAAGTTTTGACAGAGTTATTGAAGGCAATGTAGCCTTTTCTACCGACAGCAAATTAGGATATATGCGTAACGAAGAGCATTGCGCAACCTGCGGCGGGCATTTGGGTCATGTTTTTGATGATGGACCAAGAGCAACCACAGGAAAACGTCATTGTATTAATGGCGTTGCTTTAGAGTTTATTCCTGCAAAAGGATAAATTCAAATCAAAAAAATAAAAAATAAGAAATTCCAAATTCCAATGTTGATACACTATTGGGATTTGGGATTTTTTTTGGTGATTTCAGTATATTTTGACTTTAGTTTTTTAATTTTAGGTCATGGAAAACAATCTTTTATCTGGAATATTTAAACAGTTTATGTATTACAAAACTGTTGGGGACAAAACCATTTCCGTACTCTCTTTTGAAGAGATGAACTACCAACCCAATGCAGATTCCAACAGTATTTCTATCATCGTCAAACACATGGTAGGCAATATGTTGAGCCGTTGGACAAATTTTCTAAATGAAGATGGAGAAAAGGAATGGCGCCAACGCGACCAAGAGTTTGAAGCTTCTTACACAACTAAAGATGAACTTTTGAAAGATTGGGAAAAAGGCTGGAGCTGTTTGTTCGATGCCATTTCTCATCTAAAGGAAAGTGACATGAAGCAGGTTATTTACATTAGAAACGAAGGTCACACGGTTGCAGAAGCTATTTTTAGACAATTGGGGCATTATCCTTACCACATTGGACAAATGGCTTATATTGGTAAACTTATAAAAGGTGACCAGTGGATATCGTTATCAATTCCTAAAGGACATTCAAAGTCTTACAACACCGATAAATTCAATAAAGATAAAGGCACACGGCATTTCACGGATACTATATAAACAAAGATTGAAGTGTCAAAAACCAAATTCCAATTGACGCATTTAATAATAAAATTCCCCATCCAACTTGTAATTTTGCGCATAAATAATTTTAGAAAATCAGCAAGATCTTTATGAAAAGAAATGTCAACCCTACAACAAACAACTTCACAACAACCCCTTCTTAATAATAATTAGCTTTTTTGATTTTAGTAGTTTGCGATTTAAAATTTACTTTTTGTACCTTCGTAGCTTCTAATCACGATTAAAAAATTCTCATGAGTAAATACGATATCATTGTTCTTGGAAGTGGCCCTGGTGGCTACGTAACTGCTATTAGAGCATCACAATTAGGATTCAAAACTGCTATTATTGAAAAAGAAAGTCTTGGTGGCGTTTGTTTAAATTGGGGGTGTATCCCAACAAAAGCCTTATTAAAATCGGCACAGGTTTTTGAATACCTTAAACATGCTGAAGATTATGGACTTTCAGTAAAAGAAGCCGATAAAGATTTTGGAGCGGTTGTAAAACGCAGCCGTGGTGTCGCTGACGGGATGAGCAAAGGTGTCCAGTTTTTGATGAAAAAAAATAAAATTGATGTCCTTAAAGGTTTTGGAAAACTTAAAACTGGAAAAAAAGTAGACGTTGATGGTAAAGAATATAGTGCCGATCATATTATCATTGCTACCGGTGCACGCTCAAGAGAATTGCCAAGTTTAAAACAAGATGGCAAAAAAGTGATTGGTTATAGAGAAGCTATGACCTTAAATGAGCAACCCAAAAAGATGATTGTAGTAGGTTCTGGAGCCATTGGTGTGGAATTTGCCTATTTCTACAACGCTATGGGCACGGATGTGACCATTGTTGAGTTTTTACCAAACGTGGTTCCTGTTGAAGATGAAGACATTTCCAAACAATTGGAAAAATCATTCAAAAAAGGTGGGATCAAGATCATGACTTCTGCTGAAGTTACTAAAGTAGATACTTCAGGAAAAGGTGTTGTGGCTACCATAAAAACTGCAAAAGGTGAAGAAACACTTGAAGCAGACATTATTCTTTCAGCGGTGGGTATCAAATCTAACATTGAAAACATTGGATTGGAAGATGTAGGTATTGCTGTTGATAGAGATAAGATTTTAGTGAATAATTTCTACCAAACCAACATTCCTGGATATTATGCCATTGGAGATGTAACTCCTGGTCAAGCTTTGGCGCATGTCGCTTCCGCAGAAGGCATCTTATGTGTGGAAAAAATTGCAGGACAACACGTTGAGCCATTAGATTATGGCAACATTCCTGGTTGTACCTATGCGTCTCCAGAAATTGCAAGTGTTGGGATGACTGAAAAACAAGCTAAAGAAAAAGGTTATGATATTAAAGTTGGTAAGTTCCCATTCTCTGCCTCTGGTAAAGCAAGTGCTTCTGGAGCTAAGGATGGTTTTGTTAAAGTGATTTTTGATGCCAAATATGGCGAATGGTTAGGCTGCCACATGATTGGTGCCGGCGTAACTGATATGATTGCTGAAGCCGTTTTAGGACGCAAATTAGAAACTACGGGGCATGAAGTTTTAAAAACAGTACACCCGCATCCAACGATGAGTGAGGCTGTTATGGAAGCTGTTGCCGCGGCTTATGATGAAGTGATTCATTTGTGATCTTCCCCTCCTACCC
>NZ_LZRN01000056.1 GCF_001678675.1 Gelidibacter algens | reverse complement strand
GTTAGAAGTATTATCTACTAATTTTTTTTATTGGTGACAAAATTGAAACTTATGGCGATTTTAAAGTGCTCATGCTCATGGTTGCTGTAATCATTAGCATCTTCTTGCTGAAAAATGTTTTCAATTACTTTGCCATGTATTACATCACATTTTTAAGAAATGGAGTTCTAAAAGATATAAGAAATGTACTCTTCGGCAAAATAGTGACGTTACCGCTTGCCTTCTACTCTGAAAAATCGAAAGGAGATACAATTTCTCGCGTGAGCAGTGATGTGGATGAAGTCAAGAATTCATTTCTGGCTGCATTGGAAATGATTGTCAGAGAACCACTGACCATTTTGTTTTCATTGATTGCGATGCTTATTTTGAGCGTCAAATTAACATTGTTCGTCTTCATATTTATCCCAATTTCAGGATTTATCATTTCGAAGGTTGGCAAATCGCTAAAAAAAGGCTCCTTAAAAGTACAGCAAGAACAAGGTGTATTTTTGTCCATTCTTGAAGAAACAATGACAGGATTGCGCATTATCAAAGCTTTTGATGTGGAGCATGTGTTCGCAAAGAAGTTTGAAGATTCCAACCAGCGGTATTATACCCATTCAAATTCACTGCTCAATCGCCAAAACTTGGCCTCGCCAATAAGTGAGTTTTTAGGGATTATTGTTATCGGTATTTTATTGGTGTATGGCGGCTACCTGGTATTTGTTGACAACTCCATGGATGCCAGTTTCTTTATAGGCTATATTACTTTGGCGTATAATATTTTAACGCCTGCAAAAGCCATCGCAAAAGCCAGTTATGCTGTTAAAAAAGGAAATGGTGCAGCCAATCGTATTTTGGAATTTTTAGAATCTGAGAATACCATCATGGAAATTGAAAATCCAGTGATTAAAAAAGATTTCGAATCCAGTATCGCTGTCACTAATATTTCATTCAAATATAAAGATGATTTGGTGCTCAAAAACTTTAACCTTAATGTGCCAATAGGAAAAACCGTGGCACTTGTTGGACAATCAGGTAGTGGAAAAAGTACCATTGCCAATTTGATCACTAGGTTTTATGATGTTAATGAAGGCAGCATTGCTATCGATGGCGTAGATATAAGGAACCTGTCGAAAACTTCGCTGAGGGGCATGTTGGGTGTGGTATCTCAGGATTCCATCTTGTTTAATGATACGATTAAAAACAATCTGAAAATTGGGAAGCAAACTGCGACTGACGAAGAAGTTGTCGACGCCTTAAAAATAGCCAACGCGTGGGAGTTTGTGAAAGATCTTCCAGACGGTATTGACTCCAATATTGGGGATTCAGGCAACATGCTCTCTGGCGGCCAAAAGCAGCGCTTGAGTATTGCCAGGGCCGTTCTCAAAAATCCGCCAATTATGATTCTTGATGAAGCTACTTCGGCTTTAGATACTGAAAGTGAGCGTTTAGTGCAGGATGCCCTAGAAAACATGATGCGCAATAGAACTTCAATTGTTATTGCACACAGATTGTCTACCATCAAAAACGCTGATGAAATTGTAGTAATGCAAAAAGGTGAAATTGTTGAACAAGGCAAACACAATCAACTCATTGAAAAGAATGGCGTTTATAAAATGCTTGTAGATATGCAAAGTTTCGAATAAACTTAAATAACTATAAATTAAAAAAAGGATGCCACTACCATGAAGCATCCTTTTTCATTATACTATCAGTCTTGGGGAACACTGATAATTAAGTTAGTTAGGGAAGACAAACATATCACTTTTTATAATACAATGCAAGAAAAAAATGCAATTCATCGTATATTTTTACTTTTAAACGATGATATTAAATCCAACCTGCTGATAAACAGCAATTTGTTGAATATACTTTTTAATTTAATAAAGCATTAAACTTTTTATACCTTCAACAGTCCTATAACAAAACGTTTTACGTGCATAATGACGCGGCTCTTATCTTAAGATTGACCTCTGAAAAAACCAAAGAATCGGCTTTTAAGGAATTACTTGCGCTCTATAAAGAACGTTTGTATTGGCATATCAGAAAGATTGTAGTGTCTCATGATGATGCTGATGATGTCTTACAGAATACCTTTATCAAAGTCTACAAAAACATCCACAGCTTTAAAGGTGAAAGCAAACTATTTTCGTGGATGTACCGCATCGCTACCAATGAAGCCATTACACACTTAAAGCAGAATGCCAGACAAAAAAGCAGCAACAACGAAGAATTACAGCAACAAACCATCGCAAACCTTCAAGCTGATGTTTATTTTGAAGGTAGCGAGATTCAGTTAAAATTACAAAAAGCCTTGGCGACTTTACCGCATAAACAGCAACTCGTTTTCAACATGCGGTATTTTGATGATTTGAAGTATGCAGAAATGTCAGAAATATTAGAAACCAGTGAAGGCGCTTTAAAAGCTTCCTATCACATCGCAGTAAAGAAAATTGAAGCATATTTAACTCGTGATTAAACCTTTTGCAAAATAAAATGTCATAGTAATAGCATGAAAAAAAGTAAGTTACATACGATCAAGGGCACAGGTTTTGAAGCACCCGACTCCTATTTTGACAGCTTTGATGAGCGCTTATTTAAAAAATTGGCGGCTCAAAAAGACATGGCTGCAATGAAAAATTCTGGTTATAAAGTACCCGAAACCTATTTTGATAGCTTTGATGCAAGATTACAAGCACGTCTTAAAAATGAGGATCAGCCAAAAGTAAGAACGCTATTGTCATGGCGAAATACCGTCTATATCTCTGGTGTTGCTGCCGCTCTTGTAGTAATGCTTACTGTTTTTTTTCAATCGGATGATATTCTATCCATAAATCAGATTGAAACCGCTTCTATTGAAAGCTATCTCAATGGAGAAAATCTGAACGCTTATGATATTGCCTCTTTTTTGAGTGCCGATGACATTGTATTAGATGATTTTGTAACACATACTTTTACAGACGAGTCTTTAGAAAATTACCTACTTAATAATACTTCTATTGAAGATTTAATCAACGATAAATGAAAAATGCAATCCTTATAGTGTTCATGATACTGTGCTCATGGTCCACATATTCTCAAAATTCAGAAAAAAGAGAAAAAATTAAAACCCTCAAAGTGGCATTTATTACTGAGCGTTTGTCGTTGACAGAAACGGAAGCCCAAAAATTCTGGCCTATCTACAATGCCTACGAAACTGAAAAAGACGAGCAGCGAAGAATGGGATATGAAAAGCGGAAGCAAATTTCAGAAGATATGACTGAAACGGAAGCCAAAGCCATGTTGAAAGATTTTGTTTCCTTTGAAAGGGAACGCGAAAACTTACGTGCAAATTTTGTAGAAAGTCTGCTTAAAGTGATGCCTGCCAAAAAAATTATCCAGCTCAAATTGGCAGAAGATGAGTTTAATCGGAAAATGCTCCACGAATATAAAAGGCGTCATGGCAGTGATAAACAAAACAATATCCCATAACGGGCAATTGCTCAAAAATCCTAATTCTAAATTCCAAGTTCCAACAGCAGTCCCTTGGAATTTGGAGTTTTTTTTTTTGGAAGTTACTTATTTAAATGTCAATCGTGAGATCCTGCCCTTTCCTCCTGCATATGCCACACTATCATTTAAAAACCGAAGCGTGTAAAATCCCTCATCACTTAAATGTTTCCAAGTGTTCCCGGAATCATATGAATAGTCAATGCCTTTAAAACCGATGGCTACCAATTCTTTTCCGCCTTTATTTGGAACATATTGCACACAACTTCTATAGCCTGGTTCTTTGCCATCACCTATTACTTGCCACGTTTTCCCACCATCAGAAGTTCTGATTTTATTCGCTTTGGCCTGCTCAGGTTTGGTATAATCGCCTCCAATAGCAAATCCGTTTTTTTTGTCATAAAAATCAATTGAATAGATCCCTGTCGTCGCTTCGCCGTTAATCATGGGCGTATCAAAAACTTCCCAGGTCTTACCTTTATCTGAAGAAAATAAAATGCGGCTCGTTTTTCCTCCAGTCGCAACCCAAGTATTACTGCCCACAATAGCGATGTTACTATTGCTTGCTGCAAAAGCTGCCTCTCCCTCCTTAATTTTTGGCAGTTGCTCACAAGGCACTTTATTCCAAGTTTCGCCGCCATCTCTTGTAATGATCATACTGATGCAATCATCTGTTGGATCTCCAATAGCAATGCCTTCTTTAGAATTCCAAAAGGTTAATGCATCATAAAACACCTTCTCGTGAACTTCTTTATAGACAACTTCCATCTCGCCGGTTTCTCCTGTTTTGAACAATAAGGCTGGATTTTCAACGGTCAACATAAAAAAATCATTTGTCGTTCTTGCCACAGCCCTAAACTGTAAATTCAAAGTGTCATACTTTTGTTTAGCGCTAGCCCACTCCTCTGTAAGTGGATTGTACAATCCGAAAACACCGTGGTTGGCGGCAAAGGCAACACTTTTATCAGTGGCCACATCAATGGCTCTGATACTTAAAAGCGTATCCTTGTAAATGGTTTCAATTTCAACTGAGTCTATTCTTTTTTTAACCTTTTGATCATCATTTATACATGACGAAAACGTGGCAAACACTAAAACGCAGATTAAAATTCTCATCATTATTTTTTTCTTGAAAGGTAATTGTTTTCGCATTAAAAATATTAAAATAGTAATACATTCGCAGCATTTTAGCGTAACTTTGCAGTCGCAATTTTTATAATAAAACTTGCAGTCGTTTAACTATACGACTCACAACAAACAAATTGACAAATGAGATTACACAGAAATCTATGTTTTGCAGTTATTGATGGATTGATGCTGATTTTTAATGAAGGTCAATACGCTGACAAAGTCATATCGCAACTTCTAAAACGCGACAAACGCTGGGGCGCTCGCGATCGCGGATTCGTTGCAGAAACCACTTACGACATCGTAAGATGGAAACGCCTCTATGCTGAAATTGCTGAAGTTAAAGAACCTTTTGACAGAGATAATATTTGGAGAATGTTTGCGGTTTGGGCAACCTTAAAAGGTATAAAACTACCTGATTGGCCTTATTTTGAAAATACACCAACCCGAAAAATCAAAGGGAAGTTTGATGAACTATCAAAAATCAGAAAATACAGAGAATCTATTCCTGATTGGATGGATGAATTGGGCGAAAAAGAATTGGGCAAAGAACTTTGGACCAAAGAAATCAGTGCCCTCAATGAACAAGCGGATGTTATTTTAAGAGTCAATACTTTAAAAACAACAAAAGAAGCGTTGCAGGCCGAACTGTTCGATTTAGATTTTGACACTGAGTTTTTACCAAATTACCCAGATGCCTTAAAGCTAAAAGAACGGGCAAACGTATTTCAAACAGAAGCCTTTAAGAATGGTTTCTTTGAAGTCCAAGATGCGTCATCACAATTGGTGGCCGACTTTTTGAATGTTGAACCAGGAATGCGTGTTGTGGATGCTTGCGCTGGCGCCGGTGGAAAAACATTGCACATTGCCACCTTAATGCAAAACAAGGGTCAAGTGATTGCGCTTGATATTTATGGTAACAAGCTCAATGAACTTAAACGAAGAGCCAAACGCAACGGTGTTTTTAATGTTGAAACAAGAGCGATTGAAACTACCAAAGTCATCAAAAAATTATATGACAAGGCTGACCGGGTATTGATTGACGCCCCGTGTTCTGGTTTGGGCGTGTTGAGAAGAAATCCGGATGCCAAATGGAAACTACAACCGGAATTTATTGAGAACATTAAAAAAACCCAACAGGAAATTTTACAGCAGTATGCAAAAATCGTAAAATCTGGAGGACAGTTGGTTTATGCAACATGCTCCATCTTGCCATCAGAGAATCAGGATCAAATTAATTATTTCTTAACATCCGAAACAGGAAAAGATTTTACTTTTGTTACTGATAAGAAAGTATTGTCACATATTTCTGGCTATGACGGATTTTATATGGCTCTTTTAAAGAAAAACTAATTCAACATAAACTATAAATATGAAACAACTCTACGTAATCTTATTATCATCCATCGTATTTTCAGGTTACGCGCAAGTACCTGCAAACTATTACAATTCTGCAAGTGGCCTAGAAGGCTATGCCTTAAAAACAGAATTACACGCTATCATTTCAACAGGATATGTCCAAAAATCTTATGGTGATCTTTATGGTGGCTATCAAACTACTGATGTGGACAGTTACTACGAAATGGATGGTTCGGTTTTAGATGTTTATTCAGAAAAACCTGCAGGAGCTGATTCCTATACATACGAACATGTTTCAGGAGACAGATGTGGTTCATATAGTAGTGAGGCAGATTGTTATAATAGAGAGCATATCATTCCACAATCAGTTTTCAACGAAGCTTTACCGATGGTGTCTGACATTCACCAGGTTATCCCAACAGATGGTTTTGTGAATAATAAGCGTAGTAACTTCCCTTTTGGAATAGTCAACAGCCCAACTTGGACCTCAACTAACGGCTCTAAAGTTGGTTCAAACTCATCTTCAGGGTACTCTGGTGATGCATTTGAACCTATTGATGAATTTAAAGGCGATATTGCGCGTTCTGTATTATACTTTGCTGTCCGATATGAAGGACAAGTAGGCAGTTGGAGTTTCCCAATGTTTAATGGCACTAACGATAGGGTTTTTACGGAATGGGCTTTGAATATTTTATTGGATTGGCATGCTGCAGATCCTGTTTCTCAACGTGAAATTGACAGAAATAACGCTGCCTATAATTATCAAAATAATGCCAATCCGTTTATAAGCCATCCTGAATATGCGAATATGATATGGAGTCAAACGGCCGATACTGAAGCACCATCATCACCAACAAACTTGATGGTTACCAATGAAGCTTCTACCAATATTTCTCTTTCTTGGACAGCTTCTACAGACAACATTGGTGTGACTTCTTATGATATTTATGTTGGTGGCACTTTTAATACAACCGTAACTACCAATCTAGGTACTGTTTCTGGCTTAACCCCGGAGACCACTTATACATTTACTGTTTTAGCTAAAGATTCCGGAAACAATATCTCAGCGCAAAGTGCTGCTGTTAATGGAACAACAACTGAGGCAGGAACAAATGGTGGCGAATGTGCAAATGAAACATTTTCCAATTTCGAATTGCCCCTAGCATCTTCTTATGCTGATAGAACTTGGACTGGTGATAATGGAATGTTGTGGACTGCTACAAGAGCTAGAACAGATCAATCTATTACAACAGGCAATTCTGCCATTGCATTTGATGGAAGAAATGACAGCAATGGCTCTATAAGTTCCCCAATGATTTCAGGTGGTATCGGAGCATTGACCGTTACTACGCTTCGTCTTTTTAGTGGTGGCACAGGTAACTTGACCTTGTATGTCAATAATGTTTCAAAAGGTGTCATACCTTACAGTGATGTGGCGCAAACCACTACACTGACCGGTATTAATGAAGAAGGCGATGTGACTATAGTTATAAAGGAAGATACCGCGGGAGGAGATCGTGTGGCCATTGATAATTTATCCTGGACCTGCTATACAACTTTAGGCCTTGAAGATAATGACCTTTCAAATATCAAGATGTATCCAAACCCTTCAAAATTAGGTTATGTAACTATAAAAGCCAATCAAGACTTGACAGCTGAAGTTTTTGATATTCTTGGCAAAAAAGTAAAGGTTCAAAGCTTAAGTCAAGACCAAAACAAATTGAATGTTTCGAGTTTAACGCAAGGTGTTTATTTGATTAAGTTATCATCAGAAACAGGATCAGTCATTAAAAAATTGATCAAACAATAAACTACAACTCTTTACGAAAAGCGACCTTAACAAGTCGCTTTTTTTATGCTTCATTTTAAAATAATATCCTTAAAAAGGGTTAATTTTGCACTTTCAAAAGACAACTTGTCTGCTCAAACGGCAGACGCAAACTAAGACCTAATGATTCATTTCTTTGGAAACGCAGACAGCAAGATTTTTGCTGTTCAAACCCGCCAAAATCTCGGGCAAGCAACAAAAGAATTAAGCCCTGAAACCATCTCCAAATTGGTATGGTTGTTTGGCAACCAACCTCTACTACTACAAGCATCTCTCGATGCTTTTTTTGTTGGTCCACGGGCTGCGATGATTACGCCTTGGAGCACAAACGCTGTTGAAATTACTCAGAACATGGGAATTTCTGATATTATCCGTATTGAGGAATTCCAGGCTGTAACGGAAGATTTTAAAGATTTTGATCCCATGATATCCGAAAAGTATAAAGGTATCAACCAAGATTCATTTACCATTCATATCCAACCGGAATCTATTTTGGATATCGCTGATATTTCAGCCTATAACCAACAGGAAGGGCTGGCGCTCAATGATGAAGAAATTGACTATTTGGAAGAAGTTTCAAAAAAAATAGGCAGAAAACTGACTGACTCTGAAGTCTTCGGGTTCTCACAGGTCAACAGTGAACATTGCCGTCATAAAATTTTTAACGGTACTTTTGTTATTGATGGCGAAGAGAAAGAAACGTCATTGTTCAAGATGATTCGGGAAACCTCCAACAAAAATCCGAATACTATTGTTTCTGCATACAAGGACAACGTCGCTTTTATAAAAGGTCCAACTGTTGAACAATTTGCCCCAAAAACAGCAGACAAGCCCGATTTTTATCAAACTAAAAATTATGAATCGGTGATTTCATTAAAAGCAGAAACCCATAATTTCCCAACCACTGTAGAGCCTTTTAATGGTGCTGCCACAGGTTCAGGAGGTGAAATCAGAGATAGACTTGCAGGTGGAAAAGGTTCTTTGCCATTGGCAGGAACCGCGGTTTATATGACCTCTTATTCCCGATTGGAAGAAAACCGTCCTTGGGAGCAAAAAATGGAAGCACGTCCTTGGTTGTACCAAACTCCAAAGGATATTTTAATAAAAGCCTCTAATGGTGCATCAGACTTTGGTAACAAATTTGGGCAACCGTTGATTTGTGGGTCTGTGTTGACTTTTGAGCATGACGAACATAAGGACTCTTCAGCTAGTTCAGCGTCTGCACGCAAACTGGGTTACGACAAAGTCATCATGCAGGCTGGGGGAATTGGCTATGGAAAAGCAGATCAAGCTTTGAAAGACACGCCTAAAATAGGTGACAAAGTAGTCATCTTAGGTGGTGAAAACTACCGCATTGGGATGGGTGGTGCTGCAGTGTCATCTGCAGATACTGGCGAATTTTCTACAGGTATCACCTTAAACGCCGTACAACGCTCCAATCCGGAAATGCAAAAACGAGCCGCTAACGCTGTACGTGGGATGGTGGAAAGTGAAGAAAACTATATCGTTTCCATCCATGATCATGGTGCTGGAGGCCATTTAAATTGTTTGAGTGAATTGGTAGAAGACACCGGCGGACATATCGATTTAGATAAATTGCCCGTTGGCGATCCTACATTATCGGCAAAAGAAATTATCGGCAATGAGTCCCAAGAACGAATGGGCTTGATCATTGCTGAAAAACATTTGGAAACCCTTCAAAATATAGCAGATAGAGAGCGTTCGCCAATGTATACTGTGGGTGATGTTACTGGAACCCATCGCTTTACTTTTGAATCCAAAACAACTGGAGAAAAACCGATGGATTTGGAAATGAGTGACATGTTTGGAAGTTCTCCAAAAACAATCATGACTGATAACACGGTCGCTAGAAATTACGATGCCGTCACCTATAAAAAAGATAAATTTTACGATTATTTAGACCAATTATTACAATTGGAGGCTGTGGCCTGTAAAGATTGGTTGACCAATAAAGTGGACCGTTGCGTGGGCGGAAAAGTCGCCAAACAACAATGTGCTGGTCCTTTGCAGCTCCCGCTCAATAATGTTGCCGTGATGGCATTAGATTATAAAGGGAAAGAAGGCGTTGCCACGTCCATTGGCCACTCGCCTATTGCAGGTCTGATTGATCCTGTGGCGGGCAGCAGAAACGGGATTACGGAAGCGTTGACCAATATCATGTGGGCGCCCCTAAAAGATGGATTGCAAAGTGTGTCACTTTCAGCCAACTGGATGTGGCCATGCAAAAACGAAGGTGAAGACGCCCGACTTTACGAAGCTGTAAAAGCAGTTTCTGAATTTGCCATTGATTTGGGTATTAATGTGCCTACCGGAAAAGATTCGCTTTCAATGAAGCAGAAATATCCAAATGAAGACGTTATTTCCCCAGGAACGGTGATTATTTCTGCAGCAGGTAACTGTAATGACATCACCCAAGTTGTGGAACCTGTTTTTAAGAAAAATGCAGGCAACATTTATTATATCAATATTTCACAAGATAATTTTAAATTAGGAGGAAGCTCATTTGCACAAATTCTCAACAAAATTGGCGAGGAAGCTCCAAAAGTTCAGGATGCTGGATATGTAAAAACAGTTTTCAACACCATTCAAGATTTAATCAAGGACAATCAAATTGTTGCAGGACATGATGTGGCGTCTGGCGGATTGATCACCACCTTATTGGAAATGTGTTTTGCTGATACTAATTTGGGTGCTAAATTGGATCTTACTGCTTTAGGCGAAAACGATTCATTCAAAATCCTTTTTGCTGAGAATGCAGGAATTGTTTTTCAAACCACTGACGCTTCCGCAGAAAAAATATTGAGTGACGCAAATATTGAGTTTTTCAACATAGGAACCGTTATCGATGGTGACGTGCTTAACCTCAAGAACGGACGAGAAGAATTCACCATGGGGATTTCGAAATTGCGTGACATGTGGTTTAAAACCTCTTATCTACTCGATCAAAAACAAATTGCCAACGGATTAGCGAAAGACCGATTTGATAATTATAAAAATCAACCGCTCATCTATAAATTCCCTGAACATTTCACAGGGAAATTACCGATCAGTTCAAGCGAAGTCGAGAAACCAAAAGCAGCAATATTGCGCGAAAAAGGCTCCAATTCTGAGCGTGAAATGGCAAACGCCATGTATCTCGCCGGTTTTGATGTGAAGGATGTGCACATGACCGACTTGATTTCTGGTCGTGAAACCTTAGAAGATATTCAGTTTTTAGGTGCTGTTGGCGGGTTTTCAAATTCGGACGTTTTAGGATCTGCAAAAGGATGGGCAGGCGCTATCAAATACAACGAGAAAGCCAATAAAGTCATTCAGGATTTCTTTAAAAGAGAAGACACACTTACTGTGGGCATTTGTAATGGCGCGCAACTTTGGATGGAATTGGAACTGGTCAACCCTGAGCATGAAACTCATGGCAAATTGACTTATAACACCTCCAACAAACACGAAAGCGGCTTTACGTCAGTAGAAATTCAAAAAAACAATTCGGTCATGCTTTCAAGTTTAGCAGGCAGCACATTAGGCGTGTGGATCTCACATGGCGAAGGCAAGTTTCAATTACCGCTGTCTGAAAATAATTATGATATCGTTGCGAAATATGGCTACAAGGGGTATCCTGCAAATCCAAATGGCTCTGACTTTAACACGGCTATGCTGTGTGATAAAACCGGAAGACATTTAGTGACCATGCCGCATATTGAACGTTCTACATTTCAATGGAACTGGGCACATTATCCTGAAGGCAGAAAAGATGAAGTTTCGCCATGGTTGGAGGCATTTGTTAATGCCCGTAAATGGATTGAAAATCAATAAGATTGATTTATCATATTAGGAATATACAGGGGGTTTTATTATTAAAAACCTCCTTTTTTTAGGTCCACATTTGAAAATCCTATTTAATTTCATACTTTGCAGATACTTAACTTCATATAACTGATGACAGAAATTACCAGACTTTTTGATATCCCAAGGCATCAACTTGAACTTTACAATCTTGATAAAGCGCTTATTACAAAATACAACGGCGAATGGAAATCAATTTCCACCAAAGAGTATATTGCTCAAGCCAATGGCATCAGCAGAGGTTTGCTACGTTTGGGCATACAACCTAATGATAAAATTGCTGTCATTTCTACCACTAATAGAACGGAATGGAATGTGATGGATATTGGTATTTTGCAAATTGGGGCGCAAAATACGCCCATCTACCCAACCATTTCTGAAGAAGATTATGAATATATTTTAAATCACTCAGAATCTGTCATATGCTTTGTTTCTGATACAGAAGTTTTAACCAAAGTCAATGCTATTAAAGCAAACACCAAGTTGCGCGAAGTTTACACTTTTGATGACATTGAAGGTGAAAAAAGCTGGAAAGACATTCTGGAATTAGGTAAAGATGAGAGCAATCAAAATGAGCTAGAAGCACGAATGGCGGCTGTAAAAACAGACGATTTGGCCACATTGATATATACGTCGGGAACTACAGGAAGACCAAAAGGGGTTATGCTCTCACATCAAAACTTAGTGTCAAACGTCTTGGACAGCCAAAAACGGGTGCCCTTTGAAAATGGAAAGTCTAAAGCGCTAAGCTTCTTACCCGTTTGCCATGTTTTTGAACGTATGATTTTGTATTTGTATCAATACTGTGGGGTAGAGATCTATTTTGCTGAGTCCATTGACAAAATGAGTGATAATCTCAAGGAAGTAAAACCTCACGTGATGACTGCGGTGCCTAGACTTTATGAAAAAGTCTATGATAAAATTGTAGCTAAAGGAAGCGAGTTGACTGGCATCAAGAAAAAACTATTCTTTTGGGCTATCGAATTAGGCCTAGAATATGAACCTTATGGCGCCAATGGCTGGTGGTATGAAACACAACTTAAAATTGCCAGAAAACTCATCTTCAGTAAATGGAAAGAAGGATTGGGCGGTAATCTAGACCTTATGGTTTCTGGAAGCGCTGCTTTACAACCGCGACTTACACGAACATTTGCTGCTGCACAAATGCCAATTATGGAAGGCTATGGCTTGACAGAAACGTCTCCGGTAATTTCAGTAAACGACATGCGGGACGAAGGTTTTAGAGTAGGCACAGTGGGAAGGGTAATCGACAATGTAGATGTTAAGATTGCTGAAGATGGCGAGATATTAGTAAAAGGTCCGAATGTCATGTTGGGCTATTTCAAAGAACCTGATAAAACAAGAGAAGTCATGACCGGCGATTATTTCCACACTGGAGATATTGGCGAAATAGATGCTGATGGCTTTTTAAAGATTACAGACCGTAAAAAAGAAATGTTTAAAACTTCGGGAGGTAAATATGTTGCTCCAGCGCTTTTGGAAAATGCCTTAAAACAATCCCGATTTATTGAGCAAATTATGGTAATCGGTGAAGGTGAGAAAATGCCGGCAGCACTGATTCAACCTAATTTTGAATTCATTAAAGAGTGGATCAAACACAAAGAAAAAGACATCAAGTTAAATAATTCATCAATTGAAAAATCAGAAGCTGTACTCGCTCGAATCCAAAAAGAGATAGATAAGGCCAATGAAAATTTTGGTAAATGGGAACAGATCAAAAAATTTGAATTGACCCCAGATATTTGGACTATTGAAGGTGGCCACTTGACGCCAACAATGAAAATGAAACGCAAAATCATCAAAGAAAAATATAAGGATCTTATTGAAAAAATTTATAGACCTTAAACACCAAGAGCTTCTAATTAGGAAGCTCTTTTTATTTGTCTAAACTCAACCTCTTATCCACAATCCGCTCAAAGTAATCTTCCAGAAAAGCTTTACAAGCTTTCTCAGTTTCTTCCATCTCTGGCGTTTTATTGGCGATCAGGTTATTTTCCAAACTTTTATCGTTGATATCATAAAATCCTGTGGCCTGTTTACCATCAAAAGTGCAGATGTAATTGCCACGTTGCAAGTGGTATTGTGAGGCGTTATAATTGATGGCGAAGGGCTCAACACCGTCTTTTGAAATAAGACTCCTACCCCAACTTCTAAAGGGTTGGTCATACCCTATTATGTCCATCAACGTCGGATAAATATCGATTTGCTGCGCCAACTCATTACTGCTTCCAACCAAGCTGCCATCTGACTTATAGAACAAAATTGGAACCGCACGCCTGTTGATGACTTTGTTATACACATCATAATACACTTGATTACAATGATCGGCCGTAATTACAAATATGGTATTGTCAAACCAAGGCTCTTTTTTGGCGGCTTCAAAAAATTGCTTAAACGCATAATCGGTATAGCCCACAGGCTCGTGCATTGGGATGTGGCCTTCTGGAAATTTACCATCGTATTTTTCAGGAATGTTGAAAGGCTCATGAGAAGACACTGTAAATACCGTACTGAAAAAAGGTTGTATCTTTTGATCTAATGTTGATTTCATGAACTGTAAAAAAGGCTCATCCCAAATACCCCAACTGCCATCAAAATCGTCGTCATTTCCATAGTCTTCCATTCCATAATAATGATCAAAGCCCAAAATATTACTAAAGCCTAAAAATCCCATGGACCCATTTGGAGCCCCATGGAAAAAGGAGGTGTCATAATCCAAATCGTTTAAAACCGAAACCAAGCTTTGAATCTCCTGATTGGAGTAACTAGACGACGTAAAGGCATCTGCAAAAGAAGGAATGCCAGACAACACTGAAGACATGCCATGAATGGACTTGCTGCCGTTGGCAAAAGCATTCGGAAAAATAAGACTGTGTTGCGCCAACGAATCTAAAAAAGGCGTATACCCCACATAGTCATCAATGCCAATATCTTTATTAAAGGAAGCAAGATATTCCCTACCCATACTTTCTGTAATAATCACCACGATATTCGGTTTGGTGGAAGGATTATTTTCGTAGTGTTTAATAGGCTTGATGTAGAATTGGATCTCTTCATCAGTAACATCATAATCCACTTTCTTAAAACTGTTGTTGTTAAACGTTCTTATAAAGGCAAACGTAGTGTTCAATACCAAATCTGCCTGCTCCATCTTATTAACATGTTTACTGGCATCTACCAAATTGATAGGTCGGGTACTTTTTTTGAAATCGCCTCCCCTAATACCGCCAACAATAAATGTCCCAATAATAACAAACCCAACAGCTGAAGATATGTAATACGTTTTGGTAGATAAGCGATGTGCTGACGGATGGATTTTGACACGTTTATAAAGATAGACCCATAGAACGCTAACCAAAATAAACAAGACATACACATGCCAATAACTAACCATAAACCTAAAGAACATAGCGGTTTTATTTCCTTCGTTTTTTACAACATCCAAAACCGACAAAGTAGTTCTTGCAAAATTAAATTTGTAGTAGATAAAATCAACAAAATTAAGTGCATAGGCTATCAAATTGGTACTAAAATACACATACAATAGCAGCTTCCGGTACCACGAAGACGTTGTTACACGAAGCGGTATTATAGACAACAGAATAAAAAGCAGGTTGACATATAAGATAGCAGCCGTATCAAAAGCCAATCCGTAGTATGACAATCTAAAAAATTCGCTTACAGAATGGACCTCTAAAACATCATAGTTATATAGGAAGAATAAAAATCTGGCCAGAAAATAAAACGCATAGGCCAAAAACAGACGGTATAGTAAAATTGTATACTCCTGTTTCCGAAAGAATAACTTCATGTAAAAATGATAATATTAATATGAGGCGCAAAAGTACAAATAACACGCTTATCATTGCACAATTGTCGTGTATAATCGCTAACAAATAACAATTAGTAGCACTCAAATTTTCTAAAATAAATTTTTACGATTTACTATGCATGCATAATAAATTTTTGTATATTTGGATTCCTTATGAATTACAATGAAAGATAAAACCATTGATTATGTACTCAAAACCACATGGTTAGCGGTTACAAAAATGTATAACGAAGAAGCTGCTAAATTTGACAGCACAATGGCAACAGGTTTTGCCCTCTTGAGTATTGATCCAGAAAAAGGAACACCTTCAACTTCTATGGGTCCTAAAATGGGAATGGAGGCCACGAGCTTATCCAGAACTTTAAAATCAATGGAAGCACGCGGTTTGATTGAAAGGCACCCAAATCCGGAAGATGGACGTGGGGTATTAATTTTCCTGACCGATTTTGGAAAAGAAAAACGTGCCTACTCAAGGGAAAAGGTATTGACCTTTAACGAAACTATTCGGAAAAGTGTTACTGAAGAACAACTCAATAACTTTTACGAAGTCGCCGAAAAAATCAATAACATGATTTCCAACAAGAATATTTACAACCAAAAAGAAAATAGTTTATAATAAGATGAGCAAACGTAGAATAAAAAAAGTGGCCATTATTGGCTCCGGAATTATGGGAAGCGGAATTGCATGTCATTTTGCCAATATTGGTGTTGATGTGTTGCTTTTAGACATTGTTCCGAGAGAACTGACTGATGCTGAAAAAGCGAAAGGACTGACTTTAGAGGACAAAGCCGTTAGAAACAGAATTGTTAACGACTCTTTGACTGCCTCTCTAAAATCTAAGCCCTCTCCTATCTACCACCCATCTTTTGCAAGCAGAATTACCACTGGTAATCTTGAAGACGACATTGCAAAAGTAAAAGATGTGGATTGGATTATGGAAGTTGTTGTAGAGCGCTTGGATATTAAAAAACAAGTTTTTGAAAAACTTGAAAAATATCGGACGCCAGGAACCTTGATTACCTCAAACACCTCTGGAATTCCTATTCACTTTATGAGTGAAGGACGAAGTGAAGATTTTCAGAAGCATTTTTGCGGCACACACTTTTTCAATCCTGCACGCTACTTAAAATTATTTGAAATTATTCCAGGCCCCAAAACCTCTCAAGAGGTGTTGGATTTCTTGAAAATTTATGGTGAAAAATTCCTTGGAAAAACATCGGTTATTGCCAAAGACACGCCTGCATTTATCGGAAACCGTATTGGGATTTTCGGTATTCAAAGTCTGTTCCATCAAGTTAAGGAAATGGATTTGACGGTTGAAGAGGTTGATAAATTGACGGGGCCTGTTATTGGCCGTCCTAAATCGGCAACTTTCAGAACTGTTGATGTGGTTGGCCTGGACACTCTTGTGCATGTAGCTAATGGTATTTACGAAAACTGCCCGGAAGACGAAGCTCACGAGCTTTTCAAACTACCTGACTTCATCAATACCATGATGGAAAACAAATGGCTAGGAAGTAAAACTGGTCAGGGTTTCTATAAAAAAGAAGGTAAGGATATTAGAACCTTAGACTTAAACACGCTAGAATATAGAGATCGGAAATCGGCAAAATTTGCGACCCTAGAACTCACAAAAACCGTCGACAAAGTCGTCGATCGTTTTCCTATTTTAATTTCAGGAAAAGATAAAGCTGGCGAATTCTACAGAAAGAATTTTGCCGCCATGTTTGCTTACGTCTCTAATAGAATTCCGGAAATTACTGACGAGCTTTATAAAATAGACGACGCCATGAAAGCTGGATTTGGCTGGGAACACGGACCTTTCCAAATTTGGGATGCTGTGGGTGTTGAAAAAGGAATTGAATTAATAAAAGCGGAAGGATTAGAGCCTGCAGCTTGGGTTAATGAGATGCTGGAATCTGGCAACAAATCGTTTTACACTGTTAAAGAGGGAAGCACATTCTTTTACGATATTCCATCCAAAAAACAAGAAAAAGTACCTGGACAGGATGCCTTTATCATTTTAGATAACATTCGAAAATCCAAAGAAGTCTATAAAAACTCAGGCGTTGTGGTCGAAGATTTGGGAGACGGCATCCTTAATGTGGAATTCCAATCTAAAATGAACACCATTGGCGGCGATGTCCTTTCAGGATTGAATAAAGCCATAGACATTGCAGAAAAAGATTTTGCTGGATTGGTTGTTGGTAATCAAGCCGCAAACTTTTCTGTAGGTGCCAATATCGGTATGATTTTTATGATGGCTGCTGAACAGGAATATGATGAGTTGAACGCTGCCATTAAATATTTTCAAGATTCGATGATGCGCATGCGTTATTCTGCTATCCCTACCATTGCGGCTCCTCATGGCATGGCGCTTGGTGGTGGTTGTGAACTGTCAATGCACGCCGATAAAGTAGTGGCTGCAGCAGAAACCTATATGGGACTTGTAGAATTTGGGGTAGGTGTGATTCCTGGTGGCGGCGGATCTAAAGAGATGGCGCTTCGTGCCCAGGATCTTTTCCGAAAAGGAGATGTGGAACTCAACACACTTCAAGAATACTTCTTAACCATTGCTATGGCAAAAGTATCTACATCTGCTTATGAAGCCTTCGATTTGGGAGTGCTACAAAAAGGCAAGGATATTATCGTGGTGAATAAAGACCGACAGTTGGCAATGGCAAAAGCACATGCCAAACTAATGGCCGATGCTGGTTATACACAACCTATAAAACGAACTGATATTAAAGTACTCGGAAGACAAGCTTTAGGGATGTTCATGGTTGGCACAGATGCGATGGAAGACAGTAATTACATCAGTGCACACGACCAAAAAATAGCCAATAAATTAGCTTATGTAATGGCTGGAGGTGACTTATCAGAACCAACCTTAGTCAGTGAACAATATCTATTGGATTTGGAACGTGAAGCCTTTTTGTCTTTAGCTACAGAAAGAAAAACCTTGGAAAGAATTCAGCATATGCTGAAGACTGGAAAGCCATTAAGAAATTAGAATCCCATCCCAACCTTCCCAAAGGGAAGGAG
>NZ_LZRN01000055.1 GCF_001678675.1 Gelidibacter algens | reverse complement strand
TGGCAGTACTTCCCTTACCTAAATTAAAAATAAAAAAAAGACAAGTAAATTTTTTGTGGATAGTAAATTTGGCAATACGAAAATCAACCGATTATAGTTTTAGTTTTTTTAATAATTAATCAACCAAAATCGATTGCCATTCTACCTGTTTTTAAGGTATAAGCCTCATAAATTTCAATTCTTAAGAGAAAGGACTGTAAGGGTTTTTAAATACTATAAGCATCATAGATATGAAAAAAGTAGGAATCATAGGAGGATCAGGTTTTATAGGAAGCCACATCACACAACGGTTTTTAGAAAACGGATTTGAAGTTAAAGTCTCTGCAACCGACATTTCAAAACAGGAAAAATATGAGCATTTGATGGAGTTGAATCATTCTGATCATCTATACATCAGTGAACTCAATGTTGAAAATAAGGCACAATTAAAAGAATTTGTAAAAGATTGTGACCTCGTCATTCATGGAGGCACGCCCTTTCAACTGGATTTTAAAGATGCGCAGACTGAGCTTTTTGATCCTACCATCAAAGGGACTGAAAATTTTCTGGAAGTCATCAACGAAACTCCATCAGTGGATAAGGTAGTTCTCATAGCTTCTGTAGGCGCTTGGAATACTAATTTTCCTTTACCTGCGGGAGTCAAAATGTCAACGGACACCTTTAGCGAAAATGACACACCCTTTATGAGCGAGGAAAGCCATCCATATGCACTAGCCAAATTTAGTGCCAACCAAACGGTAAATGCATATATCAAAACGCATCCAAGTTTGGATTTTGAAATTGTAAGCATCTCGCCAGTGATGGTCATGGGAAAATCCTTGAGCAACCGAGAAGATTCAATATCTACAGGACTTCAGTTTCTATTTAAGAATAAGATGGCCCCTAACCCATTCATCCAGATGTTTTACGACACAGATATTGAATTGGCAATTGTTGATGTAAAAGATGTTGCAGAAGGCGTTTATAAAGCTGCTACCATTCCTGGTTTGCACGGAAAAAATTACTTGCTTTCCAGCGAGACCTATCCAGTCTCTGATGTCACCTTAATGTTGAATCATCAAGAGCCAAAAAACCAACCAAAAATCATTTATCAAAACAAGATGGCTCGGCGTGAACTGGGATTGCTATTCCAATCCGTCAAAAAGACTTTGAATGACTACTAAAAAACCAATCAAATAAACATTACAAGACATGATCTCTTTCTTATATCACTATCTATTTCTACTGTCATGGGAAAGAAGCGGAAGCGCGGCATACAGTAACCAATTTGAGCAAAACAAAAGCCGTTCGGTTGATCCGTGTGGAAATGAAAAATTAAACGAAGCAATACTAACCCGTTCGCAAATAGCGGACACAAATTCAAATTTCATGAAAAAATTACTAATTCTTATCGCATTAATGTTGTTAGGCAATAATGGTTTTGCCCAGGACAAACTTTATTTAATATTAGAGTTCATGAAAGTGGACAATGAGCAGGAAGCAGCCTACATGGAAACGGAAGCATTCTGGCAAAAGATTCAAGAACAAAGGGTTAAAAATGGAGATATTTTGGGATGGGATCTTTGGAGTTTGCAACCTGGAGGAGAAGATCAGGGATATCAATACCTAACGGTAACCCTTTATAATGATCCTCTAAAAATGATGAGCAACGCAGGGAATTTTGAGGCGGCTTTAAAGGCAGCCTATCCAGAAATGTCTGATGATGATCTCAATAAAAAATTTGAAAATACCGCAAGATCAAGAGACTTGGCAAAACGCGTATATCTTGAACAAATAGCCACTACAAAAGGCAACTTTGAAATGCCTTTGGGCACAGTTGCAGGAATAAATTTAATGAAAGTATCTAATGGAGATTATGAGAAATACGAAAAATTTGAAACAGAAATTTTTCAGCCTATGCATCAAAAAGAGGTTGATGCAGGAATCAGGGGAAATTGGGGTTTGCTGCGGTATATATTGCCGGTTGGAAGTGATGTTTACGCCTCACATATAACTGTGGATATGTATAAAGATTATAATCAATTATTTAATGTAGGAGCCACAGATGGACCAGCCATGTCTAAAGATCAAATTCGAAAAATTCAGGAAGGTTTAGATTCCCGGGATTTGAAATTTAAATATATGGCTACTCTCATAAGAAAAGCGCGGTAAAATAAAAATTATTACAAAGCTAATTTCTGAAATGCGAAAACCATAAAACCACAAGTTGTTAGCATTAATAGTTAAAATCATGAAAAAATTCAAAAAGCACCTCGTGTTGTTTTTAATTTTTGTTTCAATAGGAACGGTTTTTAGCCAGGAAAAAGACAAATTAACAGATCAGGCATTGCTTTATAAAACAGGAAATCAGGTTGTGTGGCTTTACATTGAGGAAGCCGGTTATTTTATAGATTATGACGGAGATGACAATATCATCTTTGATACCCGGGAAATTCCGCCGCTTCAATTTCATATGACCATGTGGAAAGATTCAGAAGCGCCACATGCCGTAGAAAATTTACGCAAAACCATAAGTATTCGGTTAATCCGTTCGGAAATGAAAAACTAAACAATGCAATACCAACCCGTTCGCTAATGGCGGACACAAAATCAAATATTATGAAAAAACATTAATTATAGTAATGATGCTCTGTACGTTTATTAACTACGCACAAAAAAAGAATGGAACCGTTTACGAAGAACATCCAGCTATAGACGTAGTTAATGAATTTGTAAAAGCATCCGTTGCTGGAGACCAAACCAAAATGGTCAGTTATTAAACCGAAGATTTTAGAGCATACAATGGCTCATCAAATAGAACAAGCGATATGGGTAGCGACATGGTAGCTTTTTTAAATTCGGCAATGGTCTATTAGGACCGATTAGATAATGACAAGGCTGAAACCTATCCAGATGCAAACCCAGATACCAAAGACTATAAAAAAGACAACCCAAATGGTGTCGTCAGGGTACAAACTTGAGATATGCTTTTTACCATGAAATTTAAAGATGATGGAAGAATATCTTCAGAAACAGCTTATTACAATGCCAAATTATTGGATTAAGCGGCAAAAGACCATGGTCAAAAACCACCCTGCTTATTGAGCAAAACTATTTAATATTAACCCGTTCATCCGCCTAAGACGAGGACACAATACACAAACGATGAAAAAAATACTATTACTTGCTTTTTTATTGCCGATCATGGCAATTGGGCAAAACAACGAAGAGTATGGCGTATTCGAGACAGCCATTTTAACACCCAATCCGGCTCAAGTAAGCCAGTTTGAAAAAGGGATAGCAGCACACAACAAAAAATTCCACGGAGATGGACCTTATGGAGCGCGTGTGTATTGGATTTCAAACGGCCCAAATACAGGAAGCTATGCTTGGGTAATGGGTGCATTTCCTTGGAGCGCCATGGACAACAGGCCAACAACAGAGAACGGTCATGACGCCGATTGGGACGGCAGCGTAATGCCTTATGTAACTGCAGGAAGCGGTGCACAAACCTACTGGAAATTCAATCCGGAAATGTCACGGTTCGCCAAAGATTTTACCATAAAAAACATGCTTTTGAATTATTACGATGTAAAGAGAGGAAAAATGAAAGAAGCCATGCAACTGGTTGAAAAAATAAATAAGGTGTATGTAGAGAAGCTTCCCAACGAAACTTACGGCATCTATACCAATGAATTTGGAAGCACCAAGGAAGGACGGGATTTGGCTGTCATTTCGTTTTTTGACAAATCGTCTTGGTTGGGCCAGGACAACGGCATGGATAAAAAATATGATGAGGTTTATGGCAAAGGCAGTTGGGATCAATTTTTAAAGGATTGGTATGATGTGACTGAAGGCGGGGAAAGCGAGCTTTGGAATTTCCGTCCAGACCTTAGCGGAATTAGTGGCGATGTCAAAGCTGCCGCACGAGAATAAAACGATAGTGTTAGTTTAAGTTTGGAACGAACAAATAATACTGATGCAAAATCATATGATGCTTTAACTCATAAAGGTGTTTTTATTGCGATACAACATGTCATGAATAATAAGAGAGGGGACCAATCATGTCCGGAATGAGATCCCCTCAATATGCTCACTGGACCTGGTGATGGCCTTAATGACACCTTTAACGATTTTAGCTAATGGGCAAAAAACAGGTTTTTCATCTACAGAATCAATGTCTTTTCCATGGCTATTCAAGGCTGTATCTACTACACAATAATTCAATAACCATAAAATATGTTATCACAATGAAAACCTTAAATACAATACTCATCTCAGGAGCTAGCGGGAAATTCAGTGAAATTTCTGGGCTGGATGACAATGCCAAAAAATGTGGTAATGTCATTCTAAAAAATGTGGTTTTCCAGCCGCAAACAAATCTGTGGGCCGGATATGGAACACCTTTAGACAAAGAAGGCACCGTGGTTCTTGAAGAAAAAAATGAAGCCGGTGAATCATTGAAAACTTGGAAATTAAGCAATGCAAAGGCCACAAAATTTTCAACCGGCGACTCCCTTGATGGAGCGGGGCCAAGTTTCGAAAGTATTGAACTGTCCTACGACGGTATTAAGGTTGAATCACGATAATTTATAGTTGAATTTTATCTACTAAAAATTTAAAATCAAAATCATAAACACCATGAAAAAATTAACGCTATTACTCGTCAGCGCGCTTTTATGCATCACATCAACATTTGCCCAAAAAAGCAACGATCACAAAGACATCAAAATGTATGAACAAGTCTGGAATAAGATCCTCAACGAAGCACAAATTGATCTCATCAACGATGAAAACTTCGACCCAAATATTATACAAATCAACACTTCCGGAAACATAGTGGGCATTGCAGATTTTAAGACATATTACCAAAATTACCTAACAGGATTTTCTGATATCAAATTTACCGTCATCGATGTTTTTGGACAGGGCAGCAAAATAGTCAAACATTGGATGTTCAAAGGTACACATACTGGCGATTTTTTCGGAATTCCAGCCACAGGCAAGAGTGTTGCCTTGCAAGGTGTAACACTCGTTAAAATGAAAAACGGCAAGATTGCCCAAGAGCAGGATTTTTTCGATAATGCTGCAGTCATGCAGCAATTGGGCTTAAATAGCAATCCTAACAACATGGTAATTATTGATAAACTGTATAAAGATTTTGCTGCAGGTGATATGCCATCGGTACTTGGCGCCATGAGCGAATACATTGGATGGAATGAGGCCGAAGGCAATGCTCTGGCTGTCGGAAATCCATATATAGGCCCCGAGGCAGTAAAAGACGGCGTGTTTATGAAACTTGCTTCACAATACGATTTTTTTAAACTGGATGACCTTACGTTGCATGAAATGAGCAACAACGAAGTGTTTGCCACGATGCGCTATATGGCAAAAGTGAAAAAAACCGGCAAGGTTATAAATCTGCAGGCCGCACATCGATGGACACTAGATAATGGTAAAATAACCAGGTTTCAACAGTATGTAGATACCAAACGGCTTGCCGAAGCTGATAATGAATAAGCTACTAACCAAAAAGTTACCCGACTTCTCGGGCACTAAAGATGAAAACAGCACTGATCACAGGAACAAGCAAAGGCATCGGCCTTGAAACAGCATTGGCATTCGGACGCGCAGGATACAAAGTATTTGCGACCATGCGAAATCCAGCAAAGGCTGACGATTTTAAAAAACAAATAAAATCCGAATCCTTGGACATTCATATTTCAGAAATGGATGTCGATTCTGATGCTTCGGTCAAGCAATGTATCAACGACATCACCCAAAAACATGGACCCATCGATGTTCTGGTCAACAATGCAGGCATCGAACGTCATGGTTCTGTTGAGGAATTGACAATGGATGATTTTAAGTCCATTATGGAAACCAATTATTTTGGAATGCTGCGATGTACAAAGGCATTATTGCCACAAATGAGGAAGGATCAAAAGGGTTGCATTATTAATGTGGCCACTGTTGCCGGACATATTTCAAGCAGTCCATTGGGTGCATATGCCGCAAGCAAATTTGCACTCGAAGCCGTTAGTGAGGCACTTGCCCAAGAAGTAAAACCTTTTAACATTAGGGTTGCCATTGTGGAACCAGGAATCATAAACACACAAATGGCAAATGATCTTTCAGTTGATGGGAACTCAATTTATCCACATTCCAAAAGGTTTGGAGGACTGTTTTCAGCATCCCTTCAAACACCAACACCACCAACATTGGTAGCAGATAAGATTTTGGAAATTGCGGAAAGCAAGTCTTGGAAATTGAGGCATCCTGTTGGGCCTGATGCACAACCTTTTATTGATTGGAGAGCTTCAATGAATGATGAAGAATGGGTGGATTGGAATGCCGCCAATGATGACGATTGGTATGAAGCTGTGCAAAACACATTTAGGTTGGATGCGAGATAGATGATTATTCAGCAAAATGCAGACACTAAAAAAAGTGCGGATTCCGAGAATATAATGGTTTTGCCCAGGACAAACTTTATTTAATATTAGAGTTCATGAAAGTGGACAATGAGCAGGAAGCAGCCTACATGGAAACGGAAGCATTCTGGCAAAAGATTCAGGAACAAAGGGTTAAAAATGGAGATATTTTGGGATGGGATCTTTGGAGTTTGCAACCTGGAGGAGAAGATCAGGGATATCAATACCTAACGGTAACCCTTTATAATGATCCTCTAAAAATGATGAGCAATGCAGGGAATTTTCAGGCGGCTCTAAAGGCAGCCTATCCAGAAATGTCTGATGATGATCTCAATAAAAAATTTGAAAATACCGCAAGATCAAGAGACTTGGCAAAACGCGTATATCTTGAACAAATAGCCACTACAAAAGGCAACTTTGAAATGCCTTTGGGCACAGTTGCAGGAATAAATTTAATGAAAGTATCTAATGGAGATTATGAGAAATACGAAAAATTTGAAACAGAAATTTTTCAGCCTATGCATCAAAAAGAGGTTGATGCGGGTATCAGGGGAAATTGGGGTTTGCTGCGGTATATATTGCCGGTTGGAAGTGATGTTTACGCCACACATATAACTGTGGATATGTATAAAGATTATAATCAATTATTTAATGGAGGAGCCACAGATGGACCAGCCATGTCTAAAGATCAAATTCGAAAAATTCAGGAAGGTTTAGATTCCCGGGATTTGAAATTTAAATATATGGCTACTCTCATAAGAACAACCAAAACCATCCAACATGCATTTAAAACAATCACTCATCATTGCTGTGACCATAAGTGTCATCAGCCTTACTGCTTGGGAACTCTACTGGCGTTCTCAAGGAGTCTATCCAACATTAGACGATAACGAAGCCCTATGGGCAATGCAACGCCAAGGAGTTGAAAAAGCATCTGGCAATGACGTGCTACTTATCGGATCTTCTCGCGTGCTTTTTGACATCCAACTCAATGAATGGCAAGCCCAAACTGGCGTGCGACCAATTCAACTAGCATCAGTAGGCAGTTCTCCATTGCCCATATTTCACGATGTTGTTAACAACACTGATTATAATGGTACCATACTAATTGGTGTAACTCCTGGTCTATTTTTTTCAACAACCTTTCCGCAAGCACAACCTTGGCAATGGCCACAATCTAAAGTTGATTACTACAAGAAGAGAACCTTTGCTCAAATATCTAACCATTTTCTCTCAATACCACTACAAGAAAGTTTTGCTTTTATAAGTGATGACCAAGGTGTTGACGGCATCAAACTTAAAGAGCTATTGGGCAAAATTAAGGTAGGAACTAGAGTTCCTGATCCAATGCCACCGTTTCATGAATTTGGAGAAATAGCATTGGACAGAAATACTGTCATGAAAGAAATTGCAGTTACAGACACAGCCTATGCCAATTCAGTAAAAAAAGTCTGGATGTTTTTTGGTAAAAATGCACCAGCTCCTGATAAAGAGTCAACGATGGCCTTTTTTTTAAAAGACCTTAAAACATTTAAAGAACGTGGAGGAAATGCAATTTTGGTGAGATGTCCTTCGAATGGTTTATTAAAAGCAGGGGAAGACAAATTTTTGCCACGAACCGAGTTTTGGGATCCCCTTGTAAAAGCTTCAGAGGTAAAAGCCTATTATTTTGAAGACTATGAGCAGCTAAAACATCTGGAATGTCCAGAATGGTCACATCTTTCCGCTAAAGATGCGAGATATTTCACGACTGAATTAGTGAAAATCATGAAAGCAGATGGTGCATTGTCTAATTCTAAAACCAACTAATCATGCTGTTCAATTCATTAAGTTTCATCGTCTTCTTGGTTATTGTCTTGATTTTGTATTATGCAAAACTCTTCAATTGGACCAATAAAAAACGAATGTTGCTCCTGGCGAGCTATGTGTTTTATGGACTTTGGAATCCACCGTTGGTCATCCTACTTTGGATTTCAACACTGGTCGATTGGATCGCAGGCAATAAATTGTCGGTTGAGGAGAACAAACACAAACGAAAATTGTGGTTGTTGATGAGTTTGTTCGTCAATCTCGGGTTTTTGTTTTTTTTTAAGTATAGGGATTTCCTTCTCGACAATTTTACCACAGTCGTGAATGCTTATGGCTATGGCTATCATTCACAACCCATGAATATTATCTTGCCCATGGGGATTTCGTTTTACACCTTCCAGACCATGTCTTACACCATTGACATGTATTTAAAACGATCCGAACGGGCCAGAACCTTTTTGGATTTTGCTCTTTATGTCACGTTCTTCCCACAATTGGTCGCCGGGCCTATTGTAAGAGCAGAAGATTTGGTTTCACAATTTTATGAAGAAAAGAAAGCAACTATCCATCAATTCATTTGGGGTTTATTTTTATTGACCATTGGCCTGTTCCAAAAGGTGGTATTGGCAGACACTTTGTTGTCAGATACAGCAGACGAAGTTTTTGGCTCAAAATCCATTCTCAACGCCTTGGATGCTTGGACGGGAACGCTGGCCTTTTCGGGCCAGATATTTTTTGATTTTGCAGGCTATTCCACCTGTGCCATTGGCATTGCTTTGATGCTCGGAATTATTTTGCCTGATAACTTCAGGTATCCTTATGGTGCCATCGGCTTTTCAGATTTATGGCGTCGGTGGCACATCTCTTTGTCCACTTGGTTACGCGACTATCTTTATATTCCTTTAGGTGGAAACAAACATGGAGTAGTAAGAATGTATTCAGCATTGATGATCACGATGCTGCTGGGTGGCTTGTGGCATGGCGCCGCTTGGACTTTTGTGATTTGGGGCGCATTGCATGGCATCTATCTCGTGGTAGAACGTATGTTGAAAAACAAGATCCACGTCAAAATTGGCCCATATAATGGCATCGTATTGGCACTGCTAACCTATTTACTTGTCAATTTTACTTGGGTGTTTTTTAGAGCCAGGGAATTTTCGACTGCCAAGAACATGCTTTCTTCAATGCTGTTCATGCATTCCGATGGCGAGAAAATCCTCCAATTTTTTGACATTATAAAGATATTTATCATCATCACCATTTTATTCATCTGTCATTATTCCATGAGAAACACTTCCATGAAAGAAGTCTCTTTAAAAACGCCGACTTGGGTTCTGGGTGTCTTTTGGGCAGTCATGGTTTTCCTTATCGTAATTTCCCAAGGCGGTGGCGAACAGTTTATCTATTTTCAATTTTAAATCGAACATATCAATATTATGAAAATCCATTTTTCCTTCAAAAACAACATTAGAATATTCGCTTACATCGTCTTGCTGTTTCTTGGTACTATGACCTATTCCCAAAGCAATGAGCACAGTATAGCAATTAGCAAAGCAGCCGACAACATCGAGCAGAAAGTCATCGATTGGCGTCACGACATCCATGAACATCCTGAATTGGGAAATCGAGAATTCAGAACAGCAGACCTGATTGCCAAACAACTCAAATTCTTGGGGATTGAAGTGCAAACGAAAGCTGGTGTGACTGGTGTCGTGGGCATTTTAAAAGGCGACCAATTAGGTCATGTAGTTGCATTGCCCACCGATATAGATGCCTTGCCTGTAGAAGAAAAGAACGATTTGCCATTTGCTTTCAAGGCAAAAACCAACTATAACGGAAAAGTAAATTTCGTGATGCACGCCTGTGGACACAAGTTCAAGACGGTAGAAACCTTACCACTAACGGAGCACATGTATCCCAATATGGTGATGCAGAAACGAATTTATCTAGATGGACTCAATTTATCAAGGATGTGGATAGTGGTAGATTTTGACAAATAAAACTGGGTATTGCTAAAATAATTACGAACTTTAAGAGGCTTAATATCCTATAAAAAAAATAATGATTTTTCCTGATCATTTAAAAACATCAGATCATGACACTACAAACAAATAAATTGACTAAAAAAGAGCTACAGATTTATATTTTATTGCTCTGTGCAAACGCTGATTCCGCAGAAACAGAAGAAGAATTAAACATGATTAAATCGAAAGTAGATGCTGAAACTTTTGAACGAATTTATAAAGATTTCAGCAGTGCTACAGAAGATGAACGTCTTGAGAGAGTTGATGATAATATACAAGTGCACGATTTCGAGAACATTGAATTGGCTGAACTGCGACGTGAGATGTATGAGATATTCTTTGCAGATTGTGATTTCAAAATCATGGAACGCAACCTCAACAGAATTATGGACAACATTATTTATTAGATGCTGAAGATCAAAGAATAGGTCAACGTTGCATGCATTGTCTTTATTTATGTAACAGCGATTGATGCATAAAACCTTCCAAAGAATCCGCAAGCCTCACATGGTACCACTGTTGTGTCTTGCCTACAATTTCAACGACTTGGTCCTTCGTCAAAGATTTCAGATTCTCATAGGTTGTACTGGCACCTGTACGCAATTCATTCTTTTGGAGTTTGGTTCTTGCCTGGGTAAAAGTGAGTGCATTACTTGAAGCAGGAATCTCTCGTTTCTTTATAAACGGCAATGGGTCAATTGCACCTGAACGTGTATAAATTCCGAAGTGCAAATGCGGGCTTGTCGTTTTAGCATTACCTGTATTGCCAACCAAGCCTAAGGTGTCACCTTTCTTAACCCGTGCGCCAGTCGCAATCATAATACTATCTAAATGGGCATAATATAAAGACTGACCAAAAAGCCCATCTCGCAACCAGACTTGCTTCCCACCAAGCCCTCTATTTCCAGTAAAAGAAATAGATCCGGCTGTTGCTGCAAGAACTGGAGTTCCACGGGCAGCAAAAATATCAATGCCCTCATGTGATCTTTTTCCGCCGTCTCTTGTAACGCCCCAAAAACTTCCCATAGCCGCATTTCCCTTGCCACTAACGGGGAATCTAAACGAAGGCTGCGTGTAGATTTTAGTAGTATAAAGTAAGGAATCTCTTAGCTCTGGTTGAATTACAACTTTATAAAAACCAGAACGCTGTGTCTTGTAACTTATCGAATCGACTTTCCACTCATTTGAAACCAATGGCTTTTCTGAAAGTGTTGCAGCTGCTTCAATTTCAAAAAGATCAATAAAAACTACACCAGAATCCAGACTCTTTTCCACGGAAATTTTTAGGATCTCCCCTCTTTTTAGTTCGATTGTATATCCTAAGGCTGATGCTTTACCCTTTCCTGATTGTGATGACATCACGAACGGTAAAGAAGCTTCCAATTGATTTGATTTTGCTTTGAAAAGAGCAGCGTTCCAGATACGTACCAAAGAATCAGAATCTTTAAAGTCCCGCATATAAATCTCCCTTGCAGAAGGTTTCGTGATGAAATCTGTCGCCTGCTGCACCTTTGAGCATCCATAGAGACAAAAAACACAAAAGATAATGTAGAAATTGCTTTTCATGAGCTAAGAAAGTGACAGGAACCATACCAGAAACAAAGTTCCTTTAATCTTTTAATGAAATTTTAACCTTCACATAAAAAAATTGAAGTTTTCGGAGCCCTAAATAATATTACTAACAAAACAACATCCCTAAAGCGACTGATACACTATTTTAAAATACACCATTGGAGAAATTATTTAAATAGTTATGCACAAATGCGACGTGAGATGTATGAGATCTTCTTTTCGGATTGTGATTTTAAAATAATGGAACGCAACTTGGACATAATAATGGACAATATTCTCTACTAAATACGCCACTTTTTGTGCAGTATTTAAAAGTTAAAAAACGATTCTACCAAATGATAAAATTCTTTAAACAAATTAGAAAAAATCTTATCAATGGAGGCACACTTGACCATACAAATCGGACAAGCAAACAAATCCAAACGAAAGACGACTTCGAGCGAGAAAATATTTTAAATATGCCATACGCAAAATAACCCATAGACAAGAACTATTCAAAAAACTCAAAGAATGGATAAAGGAAAAAGTTCAAATTCTTCAGAAATAGATGCCAATTAAAATCTTCGGTAACATTTTCCAAGTCTTTGAAAAGTTTTAAAACCCCTTCGTCCAAAACATCTAACGTTTTATAAATTAATTCATTAGATTTATAGAAACCAATTTTTTCAGTTACCTACACTTGTTGCATTTTAACATGCCCCGTTATAATGCCTAATCCCAATTACAATTAGAAACCAAAATGAAATCAAAATCGATAAAAGGTAAATCTACTGAGGAAATCAAAACTGCTTTCACAGAAAGTATCGCTGATGGTTTCGAGCCAACTTTAGCAATTTGCTTTATTTCAAAAAGCCTTGATCGAAGTGCCATATCTGATTTGTTTGACACCGCTGGCATCAGCGTTTTCGGCTGCACCACGAATGGGGAATTTATAGATGAAGAACCCGAAAAAGGCTCGGCAGCTATTTTGTTGATGGACATGAACAAAGACCATTTTCAAATTTATTTTGAAGAATATCCGGAAAAAAATTATCGGGAAGTTGCAAAAGGAATTGCTGAAAAAGCAAAAGAAAAGTTTGCAAACCCTGCTTTTTTTATCGGGATAAGTGATGCTTCTGCGGATGGCGAAGAAGTGCTGCGTGGCATTGAAGAGATAGCAGGATCAGCAGTAAACGCATTTGGAGGTGCTGCAGGAGATGATTATTCATTTTCTGAAACATTCGTATTTACTAATGGGAAAGACAGTGGCAAGGCCATGATATGTATTGCATTGGATGAGTCAAATGTGCAAATAAATGGTATTGCTACGTGTGGATGGAAGCCATTGGGCACTGAAAAATTAGTAACCAAAAGTGAAGGTAACCACGTGTACACAGTAGATAATCTTCCGGTGTTGGATCTTACTGCAAAATATGGTGGTATTAAAAACGTAACCCCTGAAAATGATAGTTTACTTATAGAAATAGCTGCCAACTTTCCTCTACAATTGCAACGTGAAAAGGGTGATCCCGTAATGCGGCCAGGCCTTGTGGTAGATTGGAGCGATCGATCTTATTACACCAGTGGCGCAGTGCCGCAAGGATCAAAAGTCCGTTTCTCTTTACCGCCCGATTTTGATGTGATGGAGAAAGTGGTAAAAGGTGTAGAGAATTTAAAAGCTACAGTAATGCCCGAAGCCGATGCGGTGATAGTTTTTAGTTGTGCAGGAAGAATATTATCCTTGGGACCATTGATGTCACAGGAACTCGAAGGTATTAAAAATGTGTGGAACGTTCCAATGGTCGGCATGTTCAGTAATGCAGAATTGGGAAGAGCAACTGGAGGAAACCTCGAAATGCACAATTTGACAACGTGTTGTGTGGCACTTAAAGAAAAATAAGCCGAAAACCTTGTCCTCCCAATAGCTATAGGGACTAAAGCGAGGGTTTTTTTAAATTATTGAAATAAAAGAAATATTAAGTTGGGAGATGGCGCCCTTTGGGGTCGGGGCGAGCGCAGGCCTTTAAAATCAAAAATAAAATGAAAGCAAAAACAATAAAAGCAAATTCAACCGAAGCCATAATCAAAGAAATTGATACGGCAACTTCTGATGATTTTAAACCGACTTTGGCAATCGTTTTCCCCTCAATAAAACAAGATTTCAAAACGGTTAGTAATATTTTAGACAAAAGAAATATTGCAATCTTTGGCGCTACGACGGCTGGAGAGTTTATCGATGGAGATATTGAAGAAGGTAGCATTGTCATGATGTTGCTCGACATGAATCCTGCTTATTTTATATTAGAATTTCTTGAAATTAGTCATGAGACTACTTTTGAAAGTGCAAAAAAAACTGGGCCTTTTAGCAAAAAAAACTTTTGCCAACCCTTCTTTGATAATAGCAACGGGTGGCGTGTTTATAGATGGTGAAAAAATTATTGAAGGCATCACAGAAGGATTTGGTAACTATGCTTTATCAGAGGACAGGGAAATAACCGTATTTGGAGGTATGGCAGGAGATGATTTGTTAGCTGAAAAACCAATTGTATTTACCAACGGGAAAAGTAAGGACAACGCATTGTTAGCGCTCATTATTGATGAAGATAAAATAGATGTTAGAGGAATCGCAACTTGTGGCTGGAAAGCTATTGGCACCACAAAAACAGTTACCAAAAGCGAAGGCAATATTGTGTATACCATAGACGATAAACCAGCATTGGATATGTTAATGAAATACCTTGGCGTTGATGTAGCTCTAGATAATAATACGGAGATTGTGCCATTTCTAAACTCATGGTATTATCCATTGCAATTAGAACGGGAAAATGGAGATACTGTCATACGTGCAACCAGGTTTGCAAATAGTGATGACCGTTCACTTATTTGTACTGGAAGTGTGCCTCAAGGGTCACAAATCAAATTTTCGCTGCCGCCAGATTTTGATTCCATCGAAACAGTCGTTGCAGAATGTCAGAGTATTAAGGACAACGCACAGCAGCAAGCCGATGCCTTACTCATGTTTTCTTGCGTGAGCAGGCATCTATCCTTTGGGGTTTTAATGAAGGAGGAAATAGAACAGGTTCAAAACGTTTGGGATGCGCCAATGGTAGGCTTTTTTACCTATGGCGAATATGGAAAATCTAAAATTGGCGAGAACGAATTTCATAACAATGCGTGTTGCGTTGTAGCTTTAAAAGAAAAATAACTAGGAATTAAAAAATGAATTTTATTAGAAACCTGATTAAAGCCAATTTTTTCCCTTTAGGGTTAGGGCAAATAAAATTGGCGAATATGGAAAATCAAAAATTGGTAAAAATGAATTTCATAACAATGCCTGCTGTATTGTGGCTTTAAAGGAAAAATAATTCCGAAAACCTTGTCCCGACCCTGAAGGGAGGGTTTTCTATAGTTAAATTATGGAAAAAAATAAATTGAAAATATTGGGAATGCACGATGGAGCAACTCCATCGGTTTTTAGGAATGCTGCAAAATTGAGAGTATCAATGACCGAAACTGAATTGAAACTTTGGGAATATTTAAAAATTAAACCATTAGGTTTTAAATTCAGAAGGCAACATCCCATTGGCGGCTTTGTTTTGGATTTTTATTGTCATAAACTGAAGCTATCTATTGAAATTGACGGGGGATACCATTTAACAAAGGAACAAACTGAAAAAGATAAAATAAGAACAAATTACCTTAGTGAAATTGGCATCTCTGAAATAAGATTTACAAACGAACAAGTCCTAAACAAATATGATAATGTGATAGAAAACGTCAATTCTAAATTGCGCGCTGGCCTCCCCCTTTAGGGGGCTGGGGGGCAGGGCGAGCGTTGGCGATGGTCATTCAAAATTTATAATTTAATTAAATTCCCACAAAATTTGCAATAATTATGAAAGCAAAATCAATACACGGAGCATCCGTTTCAGAAATTAAGACCGCTTTGGAAGTTGCAATAGTAGGTGGTTACAGTCCTAACGTCGCCATTGTTTTTATTTCAGTTAAACAAGACAGAAAGGCGGTGTGTCAACTTTTAGAGGAAAAAAACATGGACATTTTTGGCGCCACCTCCTGTGGCGAATTCATCAATGGCCATCAAAGCGTGGGAGAAATTGCAATTTTGCTTTCAGAAATGGCAAAGGAACATTACACGATTTTGTTCGAAGAAATAGAAAATGGCAATATAGAGAATACGACTTCGAAATTAACTGCGAATGCTCTAAAAAAATTCAACAACCCTTCTTTGATTGTTTGCAGTAATGGAATAAACCAACAAGGAGAACTTTTTGCAGGAGAAAATTTGGTAAAAAACCTATCCCAAAGTCTAGGTCCTGATACATTGTTTTTTGGTGGTTTGGCAGGAGACGATTGGGAAATTAAAGAAACGTTCGTTTTCACAAATGAAAGAGAGACCAATTATGGTATAGTTGCATTAGTGCTAAATGGTGATAAAATCGCTTTAAAAGGAATGGCTTTTACAGGCTGGAAACCTTTGGGGATTACAAGAACGGTAACCAAAAGCAAGGGGAATTTACTCTATAAAATAGATGGTAAATCTGCCGTTGAATTGTACCTGAAATATTTAGGGAAATCGGATAAAATAGCCCAAAATGATTTTAATTTATTTGAAGAATTATCTATGGAATATCCATTCATCGCAGAAAGGGACAACAACGAAATCGCACTTAAAACACCATTTAAGATTGATGTTTCAGAAAATGCCCTCGTTATGAATATGTCGATGCCAGAAGGTTCAAAATTTTGGTTTACAAAACCACCAGAATTCGATATCGTTGAAGAAGTTATTGAAAAAGCAACCCAATTAAAAAAAGATACCAATGAGGAAGCAGATGCCTTATTGATTTTTTCTTGCGCAGGCAGACAGCCCATTCTTGGACCCTTGGTCACAGATGAAAACGAAGGGCTTGCTGAAGTTTGGAAGACACCCATGGCAGGTTTTTTTACTTATGGTGAGTTTGGACGCGTATTACATGGCAAACAAAATTTTCATTCAGGCGCCTGTTGCTGGGTAACACTTAAAGAAAAAGTATGAACCAAGACTTACAAACCATATTAGATTTTATTGAAACGTCGGAACATTTAATCACCGAAGAAAAAATGGTTCTAATCAAAGCTGTCAAAGATGCCGACAAAGCCCTGATGATTTCAGAATTCAAACTGGAGCGTACTGAAAAAGTGAAGCGTACCACGGCAATTCTGCTTGAGGAAACGATTGAAGAACTTGAAAAAAAGCAAAAATCGATTGCAGAAGCAAACGTGGCATTGAGTAAATCGTTGGAAGATTTAAAAGCGGCACAAGCACAATTGATCCAGTCCGAAAAAATGGCAAGTCTCGGCGAATTGACCGCAGGCATTGCACACGAAATTCAAAATCCGTTGAATTTTGTCAATAATTTTTCCGAAGTCAGCAAAGAACTTTTGGAGGAAATGCAGGAAGAATTGGACGCTGGAAATTTAGAAGATGTCAAAGAAATCGCAAACGACGTCATCCAAAATTTAGAAAAAATAAACCATCATGGCAAACGTGCGGACGGCATCGTCAAAGGCATGTTGCAGCACAGCCGAAAAAATACAGGCGAAAAAGAATTCACGGACATTAATTCTCTAGTGGACGAATATCTGCGCCTCGCCTATCATGGACTTCGAGCCAAAGACAAATCATTCAACGCCACTTTGGAAACCGATTTTGACGATTCCATCGGAAAAATTGAAATCGTGCCGCAGGATATTGGAAGGGTTGTTTTGAATTTGATTACGAATGCTTTTTATGCAGCCCCCCTCGCCCCCCGGAAGGGGGGTTCAAAGACCCTCATTATGTTCACAAACCAACAGTTTGGTTAAGCACCAAAAAATTAAAAGAATCTATTGTGGTAAGTGTTCGGGATAATGGCCCAGGGATTCCTAAAGATGTAATCGATAAAATTTTCCAACCATTTTTCACCACAAAACCTACCGGGCAAGGAACGGGATTGGGATTAAGTTTGAGCTATGATATTCTGAAAGCACATGGTGGCAGGATCGAAGTTCAATCCCAACCCAATGAAGGAACAATTTTTACCCTTGTGTTACCTTTAACCAACAAGTAGTCATGAAAAGAATAATGCTATTTCTGTTCATTTTGCCACTGGCCGTTGCCGGACAATCTGAGCAATCCGCCTTTCTGGATACCGATCTGGAAAATCAATGGGTCGTGCTGGTAAATAATTGGAGTTATCATTTGGGCGATAACAAGGAGTGGTCAAACCCAAGTTTTAACGATTCCCTATGGCCCAAATTTTCAAACATGATCATAAATGTGCCGGATTCCGTCGCCAAAGAAAATAAAAATGGAATTGTATGGTTCCGTAAAAAAATAAAGACAGTCCTGCCACTAAACCAGCAATTGGTGCTGCGCATATATCAAACAGGAGCATCTGAAATCTATTTGGACGGGCAGTTAATACACCAATTGGGCAGGGTAAGCGCAGCGCAAGATTCCATAATTTATTACAATCCAGGGCGGGATTTGCTTTCCTTCCCACTTGTGCCGCAAAAAGACCAAATACTGGCCATACGGTATGCCAACGACCCGTCCCAATTTCCGGTTTTTGCCAGCGGAACGGGAATGATTTTGAGGGTGGCAACGCTAAGCCACGCAAATGCAGATCCGCCGATGCTTCAGTACAAAATTAGATACTACATCGTTTTTGGGGTTGCCATATTTATGCTCATCCTATTTTTAGCCTATTTTCTCTTCTTCCCAACCGAAAAAATAAACCTGTACTTCGCCATTTCTAGCCTCTTTTTTAGCCTATTTATTATCGCGGTTTTGGTATTGCTCAATATGCACCAAAAGCCATTTTTGGCAGAATTTTGCATAGGCTTCTTTTTAACCTGCCAAGCCCTATTGATTCTTTTCTGTATCTACAAAATTTTAAAACAAAAATTCGGATTGCTGTTTTGGTCTGTGGTGGTGTTGGCCGCTTTTTTAATAGGCTTACTTTTCCTTTTCGATTATTTGCTCATAACCCAGATTATCGGCACCATTGTTCTTTTAGAAATATTGCGCATTAGCATAAAATCCCTAAAAACAGATAGGCGGGCGGCGCTCATATTCTTGGTATTCTGTGTTATTAACATAGCTTTTTGGGTAGCTATTATCTTGGATCAACTATCCATAATGGAAGTGCCTTCACTGTGGTTATATCAACCTTTTGCATTTTTATTGATGCCTCTCAGTTTGGCCATTTATCTTGGCTATATCTTCGGAAATAGAAGCAAATCACTTCAAAATAAACTGAAGGAAGTAGAGCAGCTTTCCGAAGAAAACCACCGCATTCTTTCCACCCAAAATGAGACACTGGAAATGCAGGTAAATGAGCGTACTTCAGCATTAAATACTTCTTTGGAAAATTTAAAAGCTACGCAAAGCCAACTTATACAAGCTGAAAAAATGGCAAGTCTGGGTGAACTCACCGCAGGCATCGCTCACGAAATTCAAAACCCATTAAACTTCGTCAATAATTTCTCCGAAGTCAGTAAAGAACTTTTGGAAGAAATGCAGAAGGAATTGGTCGCTGGAAATTTAGAAGATGTTAGGGAAATCGCGAAGGACGTTATCCAAAATTTAGAAAAAATAAACCATCATGGCAAGCGTGCCGACGGTATCGTCAAAGGCATGTTGCAGCACAGTCGAAAAAATACAGGCGAAAAAGAATTGACGGACATCAATGCCTTGGTAGATGAATATTTGAGACTCGCCTACCACGGACTTCGAGCAAAGGACAAAAGTTTCAACGCAACGTTGGAAACCGATTATGACCATGCCATCGGAAAAATTGAAATTGTCCCACAGGATATCGGTCGTGTCATGTTGAATTTGATTACCAATGCCTTCTACACAATTACCGAACGAAAAAAAGGACCCCTACGCCCCAAACCGGGGAACGTCATGAGTATGAACCCACAGTTTCAATTAGCACGAAGCTCATTTCCCCCTT
>NZ_LZRN01000054.1 GCF_001678675.1 Gelidibacter algens | reverse complement strand
AACCTTTATTGAAGAACGCATTATTTTTTTGTCTATATCCTATTAACTTATAAGCTTTTAAGAAAAGTTAAAGCCTCATTAAAAAACCACTATTCACATATAGATGAAGGTAACTTAACCTGGTTTGAATTTTTACTGATTGGGATAGCTATTATTATAACAGCAGATAGCTTGTTCTCAATTTATGAACTTTACTACCCGATAGTTCCATGGAATATAGGAACAATCATTGCTTTTATGTTTGTAATTCTGTATGTGTATTTAGGATATAAGGGAATATTTCAAAGTAGAATCCTATTGCCTGAATTTTTGAATGAAGTGACATTAGAGAATCATGTAATTAGTAATGATAAGCAAATAAAAAACCAGGAACATGGTCGACAATTGGACGGTCTCTCACAAGATGAAATAGAAGAACTAAAAATCAAACTTGATAATTTGTTAAATAAAAAGAAACTCTTTTTAAATGATTCTTTAAGTCTAACCGATTTGGCCGATGCAATAGGAATCGGCAATAAGAAGTTGTCAGAACTACTCAATCAGCATTTAAACATAAGCTTTTACAATCTAATTAATGACTACAGAATTGAGGAGGTAAAGCACAGAATGAATAGTGAAGAAAATGATAAGCTAACTTTGTTGGGAATAGCATTTGAATCTGGTTTTCAATCTAAAGCTAGCTTTAATAGGGTATTTAAAAGTAAAACAGGAATGTCTCCATCAATGTATAAATATTCAATTCTTAAGGAGCGCAATCCTCCAAGTACCATTGATTAGTTGTATATTGCTTTCATTCTTATAGAAGTCTCCATCAGAAGCTTGTAGCACGAGTCAAATATTTGCTGTTCACAGCTATGATGGTAAGAAATAATTTTAGCTACAATAGTTTGTATAGGAGTTTTTCAACAGCATAACAAAGGACTCCACAAAATTTTTCAATTCGGTCTCTGTTTTCTTGTCGAATAATGTTCCTTCTTTGCTTATCTTGTTGTTTATTCCCTGAATCAATAGGGTTGTTTGTTCTACAAATTTAGCTTTTATGGTTTCCATAATTATTTTCAATTCTTCATGACCTTTTTCGCCATTTGCTGAAGCCGTTATCAGGCCAATTGGTTTATTATAAAGGACTGTTGTTGAGACACACCATTCAATTGCATTTTTCAGGCAGCTAGGGATGCTTAAAATATATTCTGGTGTACATATGATGATACCATCTGCAGTAGCTACATCGTTTCTAAATTCTACGATTTTTTCAGGCACGTTTTTATCAGTCAGTTCTGTGATGAAATGGGGAAGTTCGGTCAGGTCATCCCAAATAGTCATATAAAAATGAGGCTCGCCTACGCTCGCTATTTCTTTCGAAATAGAAAGGCTAGCAGAATTTTTGCTTGCACTTCCCGAAATTGCTAAAATTTTTTTCTTGTCCACCGTCAATTTTGCGCTCATTAAAATTGTTGTTTAATAATTTTTGTTTGTATTAGTGACTATCTGTCAAATTTTTCAACTTTAAATTTTGCACTCAATCCTTTGATGTACCAATTTGCAATAACCCTTGAAAGTCCAGGTAGCAATTCTCCATCATTGGATAAGGTAATAATTGTTATTTTTTCTTTTGGAAATCTTAAAACATCTCCTAAACCAGGTCCGCCACTATGACCACCATAAAGTACTTCATTTTCGTTTTCTAATACCCATCCAACCTTTGAAAACCCAGCGTCTTTTTCTCCAATTTTATCTGAATCATATATAAATTCATTGGCGAATTCAATTGGAAATAGTTTGCTGTTATCTAGACCAATTGCCCAATTGGTCATGTCATCTATCGAAGCAAAATAGCCACCGGCTGAATAGGTGTATTGAGGATATAAAAATTTGTAGTTCACCAATGTTCCTTCATAATCATAATAGGTCGTCACCTTTTCATTTACCCGAATAGTTCTCATAAATCGTCCTTCTACTTTATATTCCATATCATAGGCACCATCATTCATGCTTAATGGGGTTGTCACTTCATCCTTTAAAATCTGGACAAAAGGGTTTTTATAGATTCTTTCCAATATATAAGATAATAGCATAAAATCTGATGACCCATATTGGTCTTTACTGCCAGGTTCAAATAGCAACGCTTTACTTTTCAATTGTTCCACAATTTTCCGAGTATTTAAATAAAGCTCGCTATCATAAAAATCAGGAAGGCCACTTGAATGACTTATGAGATTTTTAATTTTTATTTTACGCCATTCAGAAGGTATAGAATCAAGATAGTTGCCTATAGATTCTTCTAAATCAATTTTATGGTTGTAAATAATTTTGAGAAGCAGTGTGGAGGTTAGAAGTTTTGTGCAAGATGCAATTTGAAAATTAGAGTGTTCTGTAACTTTGGTCTGCCACTCTATATTTGCGAAACCATAAACTGATTTTTTTAAAATTTTTCCATCTTTGATAATGGCAACTGCTAATCCAGGTATTTTCAAATCTTTCATTTGCTTCACGATGAAAGAATCTACTTTTTCTTCTACTTTAGAAGCATTATTTTGAGAAAACATGGAATTACTTGCTATTAGTAAGCAACTGATAAATATTATTTTTTTCATTCTTTCGATTCTTTTTGTGGCTTAAAATATCTTTCGTTTTGAAGAGCTCTTTAATCAATTATAACAGAGGACTAATAAATTAAATTCGCAAATTATATGTTGCTTATTCTATATGGAATAGCAATTTTAGAAATCACTCCTATTTTATGAGCTATGTTCTTAATTGTAAAGACATAATCATCATCATAAAGAGTTTTAAGCCTGTCTTCTGTGTTTTTTAACCCAGTTCCAAACTGACATCTATTATTTTTTAAAGGCTCACCATTATTTTCAACTTCCATAACAAGCATGTTCCCATACTTGAATATCGATAGTCTAATTTCTAAATCCGTAATTGAATATGAATAGCCGTGTTTGATGTTATTCTCAATGATGGGTTGCAATATCAAGCTTGGAATCAATACGTCTTCGAGATTGTCCTCAATAGTGATGATAATCTTTAAATGGTCTGAGAACCTAATTAGCATGATGTCTATATATCTTTTAAGAATATCCATTTCTGTAGATAACGTCATTAAATTGGTGTCTTTTAAAAACAAAATATCACGTAATAAATCACTAAAATCAGCTAATGTGTTTTGAGCAAGCTTTGGATTGATATCGATTAATGAAGAAATGCTATTTAAAGTATTGAAAAAGAAATGTGGATGCAATTGGTATTTCAACACGCTTACCTGTACATCTGTCAATTGCTGTTTTAATTCCACTTTTTGAAGTTCTGTTGCTTTTAATTTGTCCACATAGTAATACGTGTATATGATAAAAACATTTACCGAATAGATGAGAAAATAGGTGTTTGAATAATAAATGGTGTTGAGCAGATAGTAATTGAAAGTGCGGTTAATGACTTGTTCGCTAAAATAAAACAGGTACACATCATAAATCAAAAACATTAGCAAAACGGATACCAATGAAAACAAAACATGTATAGCAAAAATGAAATGCCATTGGTAGGATTTGTTGATGAGGATTCGAGTGACGACAATTATGAATAATATTATGGATACTGAAAAAAAAGTCTCAAGTATGACACTTTCAAAAAAGAATTTTAACCAACTTATGTCAACATTTTCGACTTTAATTAAAATTTTAAAACGACATTCTTTGAAGTATTTAAAAAGCTATAAACAATATAAAAAAGGAACAGTATAACGAATAACTTTTTATCAATCAGCTTTTTCATGAGAGCCCCATTTTAATTAAGAACTCCTTTTTAAAGCTTTTGCTTATTCTGAACAATTTGTTATCTGCCATTTTTACATCAATCTCACCAAAATTCGAATTGATAAGCTCTTGTATATAATTTAAATTTAAAATGGTGGATCTGTGGATGCGAATAAAATTCTCTTTATCCAAGTCTTCTATAAGATTGCTTAGAGAGGCTCGCAATAAATGTTTTTTTGATTCGGTATAAATTTCTGCATAATAGCCAGATGCCAATATATATTTAATATCTTCATTATTTATAAAAACTATCTTGTTGCCGAGTTTTACCGGGAGTTTTTTTAAAGTTTGAATCATGTTTTTTGGTGTTATTATTCACATAATCGAGTAGATTTTGAAGGTTGTTTTCCAATAAAGACGATTGTTTCTGCTTTATAATTTCAATAGCTTTATTAGTTGATTCATAAAATCGCTCATCTTTGAATGGCTTTTGTAAATAATCCAAAGCAAAATATTCAAATGCTTTAAGAGCGAATTGGTCGAAAGCCGTAACAAAAATTATAACCGGTCTTGCGCTTTTTTCTATTTGTTGCAAAACATCAAATCCTGTCATGTCCTTTAATTTGATATCGAGGAAAATTAAAGCCGGATTGAGTTCATTGATGGATTCAATTGCTTTTTTACCCGTGGCACATTCCTCCACGACCTCAATGTCATCAATGGTTTTTAGCAAGTTTGCAATTCGTTGTCTTGCCAACGGTTCGTCATCGATTATAACAGTGCTGATTTTCATTTCATAAGAATTATATACTCCTCAACCTTAAATTAATATGCAAATTACTTTATTTAAATTAGTTTGTTTTTTGATTTATAGCAGTTAATATCTATAAACAAATATCTCACATCAAATTATGAATTGTTCACATCAAAAACAATAGGGTTTACACTATTTTAATTGCTTTCAGGATTTTCTTCTGGAATGAGTAGTTATAAGTGAAAACAATCTACATACTTATGTCTTGAAAAGGCTAATTATAAAAAAACTCCCTTTAATTCCCAACAAAACTTGAGAGATAACTTGAGAAATCAATTAAAATAAGTCATTCACATCAAAAAACAGGTCATACACTTCAATCGGTCAAATTTCACGTTTGTTCAACTCTAGATTTACAAATTATTAACATAAAATTAATATCAATGAATCAAGGGTACAAAATTCTTTTTTTTGCTGGCATTCTTTACATTCAATGTATATGCGCAAGAAAAAAAAATCACAGGAATAGTGTCTGACGACACTGGAATGCCTCTTCCTGGAGTTAATATAGTAGTAGATGGAACTACTAGGGGCGCTCAAACAGATTTTGATGGAAATTATTCTATTACTGTGAATGTTGGGGACATACTGACATTTTCCTATATAGGATTTAAAAGTCAAAAGATTACCATCGGCACAACAATCGTCGTCAATGTGACCATGCAAACTGATGCATCTGAACTTGACGAAGTAGTTGTTACAGCTTTAGGAATAAAACGGAAACCCAAGGAGTTGCCATATGCCACTGCTATGATTAAGCAAGAAGATCTTGTACAAGCCGCCCCCGTGGATATCACAACAGCTCTAGCTGGAAAAGCATCTGGTTTAAACATCAATATTAGTGATAATGGTGTAAATCCAAATTCTTCAATTGTATTAAGGGCATTTAACTCCTTGACAGGTAATAATGGTGCACTTATTGTTGTTGATGGTGTGCCACAGGCCCAAAACAGCATAAGCAGTTTGAATGCCAATGATGTTGAATCGGTTAACATTCTTAAAGGTGCTTCTTCTGTAACTTTATACGGCTCGGCGGGTTCAAATGGCGCCATCATTATAACCACGAAAAGAGGTCAAAAAAATGAAAAGATAAATATTGACTTTAACTCATCTGTTACTTTTGAAAACGTAAAGTACTTCCCAAAAGTGCAAACTCAATTCGGTAGTGGATCTACGGAAGGCTTTGAATATAATCCAGATGAAAACGAAAGTTGGGGACCAAGATATGATGGGCTACCGAGACGGGTTGGACCTATTTTATCTGACGGAACGTATCAGGTGCTCCCGTATGCACCAGTTAAGGATAACAAAAAGAATTTTTTTGTAACTGGACTTACACAGCAAAATGCAATTTCTTTAAGTGGCGGAGATGCAAATTCTACTTATTTTTTCTCTGCGCAGCATGTGGACAGATCGGGTGTAACACCAAATGATACGTATATTAGGGATAATTTAAGGTTTAACGCTTCAAGGAAATATGGAAAATTAGAGACTACTACTTCGGTTTCCTTTTTTCAGGATAAAACCAATGTAGCCGGAGAATCTCCACAGGATGGAAGTTTCTATCGAATTTTATTAAATACGCCGGGCCATATTCCCTTAACAAACTACAAAAACTGGAGAACTGACAAGTTTGCAACTCCTGATACATATTACAATGCCTATTTTAAAAATCCTTATCAAATTATTGATCAAAATAGAAATACATCGAGATCAAACCGTTTGCAAGCCATCACAAAATTGGACTATGATTTTAATGATTGGATCAAGGCGAGCTACACATTGGGAGGAACTTGGTTTAATAGTAGTTATAAAAATACCCAGGAAGCGTGGACCTATGATACCACTTTAACATATACTCGACCATCCGATGAGGTGAATGCGGTTGCAGATGGTATGCTTCAAAATTTCCGATTGAACTCCGATTTCCTATTGAGTTTTGACAAGAATTTTGGCGAAGATTTTAATGCAAGGTTGATATTGGGAAATCACGTAGAAACGTATAGGGACAAATCAATCAATATTGGAGGCACAAATCTCTTTACAAACATTATTTATAACGTAAACGTGAGAACTGGAGAATTGACCGGTGATGAAGGTACCACTCAAAAAAGGCTGTATTCTTACTTTGGTGATTTGACCTTGGGCTTTAGGGACTACTTATTTTTAACAGGGTCCTACAGACAAGATATTTCTTCTACATTACCAAAAGATAATAACTCTTACGGATACTACAGTGCAGGAATTTCTTTTGTCCCTACAGATGCGTTTGAAGGTTTAAAAGGAACAGTGTTGGGTAACTTAAAACTGAATGCAAGTTATGCTAAAGTTGGTAATGATGCTGGCATCGGACAAACGAATGAAAATTTTCAGGTTCCAGTAGGATTTCCTTTTGGAGGAACGACTGGATTGAGACCAACCACTATCGCAGTAGACCCTAATTTAAGCCCAGAGTTTTCTACATCTACTGAAGTTGGTTTGAGTCTCGATTTGTTCAAAAGAAGAATATCTTTAGATGCCAATTATTATTTTGTAAAAGTTGAAGACCAAATCAATTTTTCTGCAGCATCTTATGCCTCTGGAGCCTCTGCTTATTTGACGAATATTGGTGAAATACAAAATAAAGGTTTTGAATTTGATCTCGGAATCGTTCCATTCAAATCAGAAAATTTTCAATGGGATTTAGGGTTTACGGTGTCTACCAATAAATCAGAAGTCATTTCATTGAATGATGGTGCTGAAAGACTTCAAGTAGGAACAGGCTATCAAAATACAGCGTTTTTGTATGCACAGATTGGAGATGCCTATCCTTCGATATTCGCCCCTGGCTATGAAAGAGACGACCAGGGAAGAGTTGTCATCAATCCGAATACTGGAGACCCTATAGCTACCAGTGAATTTATCAATTTAGGTTCAACAGTACCTAACTTTATTGCGGGTGTAACCACAAAAATAAGATATAAGGATTTTACACTTTCAGGAGTAGCCGACTATAAAACAGGTCACGTTTATTATAGTACTTTAGTTGAAGCATTAGAATTTGCTGGCTTAACTGCACATAGCGCTTCAACCAATCGACAACCATTTGTATTCCCTAATTCATCTTATGAAACTTCACCAGGTTCAGGAGTATATGTCGCTAACACAGATATAACTACATCAAGTGGAGGCCGAAACTTCTGGCAAACTTCTTATAATAATATTAAAGAAAATTATGTAGTAGATGCTACTGCCATTAAGATTAGAGAAATAGCTTTAGACTATAATCTTCCTTCAAAATATTTAAAACAAACTCCATTTGATGCACTTTCTATCGGACTGGTTGCAAATAATTTAATTATGTGGAGGGCTAAAGAAAATGTTTATACAGATCCAGAATTTTCTATCAATACTGGAGGAGATGGTGTGTCAGGAATTGGTTCTACAGATCAAGCACCTCCAACAGGAACCTATGGATTTAAAGTCAATCTTAAAATTTTAAAAAAATGAAAATGAAAAATTTTAAAAACGGAATATTCATCCTGTCGATGATGTTATTGACGGCATGTAGTGATGACTTTTTGGATGTCAACGGTAGTACTACAAATCCACCATCCTCAACACCAGAACTCACTTTGCCAGCTGCGCAAAAGTATACTGCCGATATGTATTACAATGCCAATAATGCGGGCAATTCTTTTAATTTAATTGGTGGTATTCATGCGGGAATCATATCGGATTCTGGGGATAGGGTATGGTATCGATCAGAACAGTCATACATCATTATCAATGACACCTATCAGTCCCTATGGAATAACACCTATTCATTGCCATTGAATAGCTATCATTTTATTGAAAAATATAACGGTGAAGGTTATGATAATTATATAGCTATAGCAAAAATAATGAAGGCCTTTCACTTTGCTACTTTGGTAGATATGTATGGTGACATCATTTATAGTGAAGCATTTCAAAGGGGAAACAATACCCAACCAGCGTATGACGACGATAAGGCTATTTATGACGCTATTTATGAAGAACTGAATGTTGCTATCGATATGATTACCAATGCCAGTCCAGATAGTAAAACAGTTTCAACCGATATTATTTTGGGAGGGGACATGAATAAGTGGCAAAAATTTGCCAATACTCTTAAATTGAGAATGTTGTTGAGACAAGTAAATACTGGGGAAAATTTAACCTCAAAGTATAACGAATTGGTTAACAATGGCGTTGGTTTTATTGAATCTTCGGTGAATGTTAATCCTGGCTATATAGATGAATCAAATAAACAAAATCCATTTTATGCCTTACACGGATTTGTTCCTGGAGGACAGTCTCCTGCCGTAAATCATGGTGCAACTCGTGGTAGTGAGTTTTACATTGATTTTTTGAATGATAATAATGACCCGCGAGTTGCACAATTATTTCTGCCTGTAGCAGGTGAATTCGTAGGTGTACCGCAAAACACTTATGAAAATGCTTATGCGTCTAACTTGACTTCAGAGCTTGGACCAGCTCTTTTAAATTCCAGTTCTCAAGATGCACCACTGATGTTACTATCAGAGGCCTTGTTTTTACAAGCTGAAGCCGCACAAAGAGGCTTTATTCCTGGTAACGCAGGAGATTCTTATAAATTGGGAATAGTTGCTTCATTTTCTGAAATGGGTGTGCCAAACGCTTCCACTACAGCATTAAATTATGAATCCAACAGTATTAGCCCAATTATAAATTGGGATTCTGCCAATGGAAATGGCAAGCAGATTGAAGCCATAATTACCCAAAAATGGATATCAGGTGGTTTTATAACAGGATTTGAGGTTTGGATGGATAGAGTAAGAACAAACTTTCCTTCTAATATACCTATTCCTCCAGGAGCAGTTTCCAATATTTTCCCTTCCAACCTATTATATCCAACTTCAGAGTTATCTGCAAATTCCGCAAATGTGCCTGCACAAGGAGCCAATGCCGCATTTGACAGACATACTTTCTGGATGCAATAAAATAAATTGAATATGAATAAAAATAGAGATATGAAAAACACTAAAATTTTAGCCTTGCTTACAATAATGGCATTGTCAATATCATCCTGTATTATCGATGATGATGCCCAAGTATTTTCTGAAGGTCCACATGTGCTTTTGTTTCCTTCTTCACAGGTTACCGGGTTCTTTTTAAATGATAATTCTGATGATTATACTTTCACTGTGCCCTTAAAAATTACTGGAGGAGATGGTTTCCCATTAGATGCCGAATTGAACGCAACTTTTGAAGTTGATGCAAGTTCCACCGCCGAGCAAGGTGTGGATTTTGATTTAACAAATTCAAGTGGTTCAGTTATTATTGAGGCAGGGAGCACCTTTGCAAATCTTCCGATAGTTGTTCATTCTGGAGCTTTGGACCCAGACAATCCTACCACAGTAGTTTTAAATATTACAGGTGGCACATCAACAAGTTCAAATGAAATTGTGGCTTCAGGAAACAAAGGCAAAATCACTATCACGCTGCAAGCAACCTGTTCTTCAGATTTAGAAGGCGTTTATCAATTAGCGGTAACTTCAAGTTCGGGAGGAAGTAATTTTCACCCTATGGAAGTGATTACCGAAATTGAGGAAGGCACCTACTTAACTACGCAATCTGGTACATGGAATGCAGGTGTCCTAAATGGTGGTGTTCGCGAAGGCTTTATATTCAAGGAAGTCTGTGGTAAATTAATTATTGAACAGCAATATTTAGCAGGAATATATTCCAATCTTCTTGAAGGGATAACTGTCTTGGGAACTGTGGATCCAGAAACTGGAGATCTGCAAATGGTCTATACAATCGGATTTGATGATAATACAACATTCAATACTTACACAGCAACTTATACCAAACTTTAAATTAGGACTTATGAAAAAATTTAGTAAAATATCATCATGGTATCCATTTATAACGATATTAGGAGTGTTATTAATGTCCTGTGAAGATACAGATGTTTCTGAAACAATGCTGGATACAAATCAACCAGTTTTAACGGTAACTAGTTCTACTGGAAGTTTCAACTTCAATGATGTTGAAAACGACCAAGTTATTACCATAACGGCAACCTTAAGTAAGCCTACTGATAAACAGGTTAGAGTATATATGTTTCAAGAAAGTGGTACTGCAGATGCAGAAGATATTGGATTACCTGCCACTGGTTATATCAATATTCCTGCGTATCAAACTACGGCTTCAGCTTCCATTATCATAAACAAGGATGATCTTCTTGAAGATACAGAAACTGCCATTATAAATATTGGAGACACAAGAACTACCGCAGCATCTTATACGCCTTTTCAGATGAACATTCAAATTGAAAATTATGTTTCAGAGGATTTGAAAATTATATTTGATTGGGAAAAGGATATTGATATTCAAGGCAACACATATAGCACTTGTGGAAATGCAGACATAGATGTTTATATAGCACATGCCGAAGGATTTGACATTAACGATCCATTTGTAAACATCATCGAAGATTATTCTGCGGCCACAGGCAACTGTCCCGAAGAGTGGACCATTACTTTTGAGAATTATCCTGATGGAGAGTACGTATTTTTTACGGATTTCTATGAAAATCAATTCATTGGAGTCACTGAATTTGAATCCATACCAGTAAAGACCATATTTACCAGAGCTGGAGTCTTTTCGCAGACTGTGGAACAAGATCCTTCACAAGTTTTCACAACGTATACAGCTTCAGGCTCGATTAATGGTTATATAGCAAAACTCATAATTGTAGATGGAGTTTATACAATCCAAGATATTATGGGAGACACTGTCATCAGTGGGCGATCTAGTAGTTCTCAAAAAACTAAAAGACCAAAACTGAATAGATAATTGTAAAAATTTACTGTGCAATCTTAATGTTGAGCTTACACTGTAACTTTAGAATTAGCGAAAACGAATTCTAATTTATCATAAAAAATGGCATTTGAATTTAGTACCTAAGTATTTCACCCTTTTGAGTGAATGGAATATCTAGATGCAACCTTTCTGAATCTTCTGCATTTAGAGAATATAACAACAAAAACTATAAATTATGAAAGTTAGAATTTTAACTCTATTCTTGACTTTGGGGCTTGTTATATGTATCAGTTGTAATAATGATGATGACTCGTCGCAAAACGAAACACTTATCGGAAGTTGGAATCTCAAAACCGCCAAGGCTGGACTACTTGGAATAGATGAAGATTTTGAAACGGGTATAATTACCTGGGCTTTTAATAATCAAAATCTAACAGTTGTAAATAATACCACCGATGAAAATTCATATAGTGGATACGAAAGTGGTACCTATTCATATTCTATTGTTGAAAGCAACGGAAATAGTTATATTACAATTAACAATGCTGAAGTTGGTAAATATATTTTATCAAAAAATAATTTGACCATCAATGAAAATGAATTACAGTCCGGTTCTGGAAATGACGGATTTATATTGGCATTTGAACGTTGAAAACTAAAGTATCAATATTTGAAATCTAATTTAGAAAAATCATCTATTACAAACACTTGTTAGATAAAGGTTGGTCGTCGTTTAGTTCAAGTCTTCTGCATACACAGTATAATCATGACGTGAATTGTAATTTCAATAATTGTAAATGACAAAATTATAAAGCATATAAATATGGAGTAAAATATAAGTTATCTCTGAAATTTCATTCTTTTGACCGTTTTAAATCAAATACCAAGCCGTTTGTATCAAATCAGTAAACTCCATTATTTTTTCCACATACTTTTGATGAAGAAATACATCATTTAACTTTGTTTTCATAGAATGATTATTTGGATTAGTCTCCACAAAATAACCCTGTAAATACAGGGTTTTTTTAATTTGAGATAATTATAAGATAAGCAGTTTGAAAATTTATAGTTATCAATTTTAGCCTGAAAGCACTTTTGCTGATTAGGAAATTTACAATATACCGAAAAATGTTTTGGTAAAGATTGAAATTGAAGTTCTAGATAAAATTTGAGACAAATTAAGGAATAGGTGAAAATACAGAATTAAACACGATAACGATGAGGAAAAGCAAGGCTCACAAAAGTATTTTTTTAGAGACTCATAACATCAATAACCTTTATTCTGGTTTTGGACAGTTCAATTTCAATCTGGCAAGAGCTTTGAGTGAAGAAACAGAATTTTTGGGAGAACATCAAATTGTTCTCAACTGCAACAATGTTTATATAAAAAAGGAGTTGGGAAACAGACTTTCATATAATAGATATTGGCAAATATCTCGGTATCCCCTTTTTAGAATAAAGAAGAAATATAATTTATGGCATTCAGTAAATCAGAATACCAAAATTGAGCCTTTTTCAAGGGAAACACCCTATTTATTAACGGTTCATGACATCAACTTTATAGAAGAAGATACAGGAGGCCGTTTAAATTTCCGGATCAATCAATTTAAAGATAAAATTAAAAGGAGTAATGGAGTGGTATATATCTCTGAATTTGCTAAAAGCATGACACATCAGCACTTTAATGTGCCTAGCGTTCCTGAATATGTGATATATAATGGCAACACTCTTAACAATAAATCTATGATTTTAACAGAAAATTCGTATACAAAGTTCTTGCCCACAAGGCCATTTATTTTTTCGATAGGACAGTTAGTAGAAAAAAAGAACTTTCATACGTTGATTGAAATGTTGAGAATTTTATCCAATGTCGATTTGGTCATTGCTGGAGATTTGAAAACGGATTATGCAGAAATTTTGAAGCAGTTGATACAAAAATATCGTTTGCAAACAAAAGTCTTCTTACTTGGAAGCATTACGGAATCTGATAAAATATTTTATTATAAAAACTGTCTCGCATTTGCATTCCCCTCGTTAAGGGAAGGTTTTGGGCTACCTGTAATTGAGGCAATGACTTTCGGAAAACCGATCTTTCTGTCAAGCAGAACGTCCTTACCAGAAATAGGAGGTGTAGATTCTTTTTACTGGGAAAATTTCGAGCCTCAATATATGGCAAAAGTGTTTGAAGAGGGAATGTCCAAATTTGAGGCCAACAAAGACTGGCTCACATCGTCATATATTAATCGTTCACTACAGTTTAGCTGGTCGAATGCGGCCAAACAGTACACTGAAGTTTATAAAAGCATTTTATAAATAAACAATGAAAAACTTTAAAAGATTTCTCAAATACCTGCTTCCCTATAGGAAATTTCAGTTATTGAGCATAACATTCAATATTCTCTACGCACTTTTCTCATCAATCTCCATGCTTTCATTATTGCCTATGATCAAAGTACTGTTTGAAGAAGGAGAAAAATTAAGAGAAAAACCTGTATTTAATGGGTTTAAGGATTTTGACCTTAATTATTTGGAAAGCTATCTGAACTACTTTATTACTACAATTAGGGATTCCAAAGGTCCGCTCATGACACTTATAACCATTGTCACATTTGTTTTAAGCACATTTCTACTTAAAAACGTTTTCAGTTACTTATCCATCTTGTACATGACCTATCTAAACAACGGCATCTTAAAAGATTTGAGACAGGACGTTTATGATAAGGTCATAAGTTTAAATGTAGGTTTTTTTTCCAGTGAGCGCAAAGGCGACCTCATAGCTCGAATGACTTCCGATATAAATACGATAAAAGTATCCTTTATGAGCATTTTAATGATGGTCAGAGAACCAATGACAATTCTTTTTACATTGGTGGGAATGGTTGCTATTAGCTGGAAACTGACAATTTTTGTCCTCTTTTTTATTCCTGTTTCTGGGTTTTTGATTTCCAGGGTCAGTAAGAACATCAAAAGTCAGTCCGGAGATATATTTGCTCTGGAAGGTCATTTACTGTCCAATATTGAAGAGACACTTGGAGGAATAAAAATCATTAAAAATTTCACTTCGGAAAATTATTTCTCAAAGAAGTTCAAAGGTTTTACTGAGAACGTAAATAAGCTCAATAATTCCATTGGAAAGAAAATGAGTTTATCTGCACCAACTAGTGAGTTTCTAGGAATTTTTGTGATTTCAGTATTACTTGTATATGGAGGTTCTTTGGTACTCATTGAAAAATCATTGAGTGGCGGGGCCTTCATCGCTTATATGGGATTAGCGTATCAGATATTAACCCCTGCAAAAGCTATTACGAAAGCGAACCATGCTTTTCAGGGAGGGAATGCGGCTTATGAAAGGGTCGCTTTTATTTTGGACGCAGAAAATCCTTTAAAGGACAAGATCGACGCGAAGGAAATCAGTGAATTCACAAAGGAAATAAAGTTTGATAACATATCCTTCAAATACAAAGAGGACTACGTGCTGAAGGATTTCAATCTCACGGTTCCCAAAGGGAAAACTGTAGCATTGGTTGGTGAATCCGGAAGTGGAAAATCCACTTTGGCAAATCTACTTACCCGTTTTTATGATGTTAGCGAAGGCAGTATTACTTTTGATGGTATCGATATTAAGGATGTTACTACGAAATCTTTAAGAGAGCAGATGGGAATTGTTGCTCAAGATTCCATTTTGTTCAATGATACCATTGCCAATAATATATCATTGGGTATCGAAGATGCAAAAGAGGAAATGATAGTGGCGGCCGCAAAAGTGGCAAATGCCCATAATTTTATTTCCGAGTTACCAAACCGTTACCAAAACAATGTAGGAGATGGGGGCTGTTTGCTTTCCGGTGGTCAGCGCCAACGCATAGCCATAGCCAGAGCAGTCATGAAAAATCCTCCTATCATGATTTTGGATGAAGCAACGTCGGCTTTGGATACTGAATCAGAGAAATTGGTTCAATGTGCAATTGAAAACATGATGCAAAACCGTACCTCGTTGGTGATTGCCCATAGACTTTCAACCATTAAAAATGCAGACCTCATCGTTGTCATGAAAAAGGGCAGAATTGTGGAACAGGGCACACATGAAGAATTATTAATCATGAAAGGGACTTATAAAAGCTTGGTGTCGCTGCAATCGCTGGAAATCAATTATAATATGGCATGAAGACACATAATCTAGGACTCAATATTGTTGGCTATACAGATAGTGTGTCCGGTTTGGGCGAAGCAGTAAAACTTAATATAGAAGCCGCTAGAAAAATTGATATAGATGTAGATATCATAAATTATGAAAAAGTTAAGCTGGGTACTGATTACAAGTACAATTTTCAATACTCGATAAATCTGGTCCAGATAGCTATCAATGATCTCGACACATTTTTTAGCATCATTGATTCTGGATTCTTTAAAAACAGGTATTCCATTCTTTTTTTATTATGGGAATCAGAATATGTACCACCCAAATTTAAAGAGACCATAATTCTCTTTAATGAGATATGGACGGCTTCTTTGTATTGCAAAAGCATAATCAATAAGGTATATAACGGACCTGTAATAGTCATGCCCCACCCAGTTGAGATAAGTTTAAAACCAATAAAGGACCAAAAACAATTTATATTTTCAACAAAGATAAATTTAGTTTTTTATTTATTTTTAGCTACCACAGCTCCATTGAAAGAAAAAATCCATTTTTTTTGGTTGATGCCTTCATCAAAGCATTTGGCAAGAATGAAAAAGTCGAATTAATAATCAAAACGGTGGGAGGTCAAGAATTTAAAAAATCCAAAAACAAATTGTACCAATACATCTCCGGTAAAGACAATATTAAGATGATCGATTATTATTTAGATAAAAACAGTGTAAATCACCTGATAAATAATTGTGATTGTTATGTTTCTATGCACCACTCTGAAGGATTTGGGTTGACCTTGGCGGAAGCCATGTATCTAGGAAAGCCTACAATCGCCACAAACTATTCGGGGAATACCGAATTTATGAATCACAGCAATAGTTTTTTAGTAGATTATGAACTTGGATTGATTGAAAATCCAGATATTAATTTTTGTTCCAAAACGGTCTGGGGGAACCCTATAATGAAATCTGCGGTGGAAAGATTAAAGCAAGTGTATGATAATCCTGATTTAAGAAAAGAGAAAGCCATGAATGCCACGCTGTTCGTTCAAGAAAAATTATCATTCTATATGGCAGGTTTTATTATGAAGAACCGATTACAACAACTTTATACAAACTTTGATGAGTTGGCGGTTAATGACGGGCACAATGCCTACTTGCTGAATCAGCTACAGCTCTCAAAAACTGACATAGAACGGCTTCAAAGACAGATTCGTAGAATGAAGAAAAATGTGATTATCAGTTCCATATTGATGTTAAAAGATACAGTTAGAAAATTTAAGGGTAAAATGATTTATTAGGAAATCTTTTAAAATCTAGGTAAATTGTAATTAAATGAGACCTTAAAAATAATTAGAACAACACTATATGTTATAAACATGAAAATTAGAGAAGCAAAAGAAGATGATATCAAGCAAATGCAAATAATAATAAATTCTGGGGTTGGAAATAAATTATCCAATTCCGAGTACTTGCGAAGCTATGACCATGAAGAATTAATATTTAGAAAAGCGAAAGGTTGGGTTTGCGAGATTGAAAATCAAATTGTTGGATTTTCCATTTTAGATATTAGAGGAAATAGAATTTGGGAACTTTTCATACGTCCTGAATTTGAAGAAAAAGGAATTGACCGAAAATTAAATGACATTATGCTGGATTGGTATTTTTCACAATTAGAGGATTGAATGGTTTAGACAGTCTACTTGAGGTGAATTAGATAGTTAGCAATTTGGTTATAAAAAATAAAGAATTGGGACAAACTTAAAAATTGGTTGCTCTTACAGTTATGATAGTATTACCGATGCTCACTAACTCAATTTAGCTATTAATTTAGTTTTAAATCACAAATACAGTCGTTCGTATCAAATTAGTGAACTCTATTAATTTCATCACATACTTTTGAAAAATAATTGATTGTAGAACTTTGTTTTTATAGAACAATTATTTGGATTAGTCTCCTAATAAAAGCCCCGTGACTTCATAGGGCTTTTTTGTTTGTATCTGTCCCGTCCTGAAATAAGTTGCCACAAATTCAATTTATTTATGAATTAGTTATAGAGCACCATAAGCAATGAATAGATTGTATCATTATTTTTTATCCGTTTACATAAGCCATTGCGGCCCATTACCCACCATTTCGTTGCTCTCCATTTCGTAGAATGCGCATCATTTAAAAAAATCTTGGACACAACTTCAAAACTTCCGATTTCTATTCCACTTGACCGCCTATTCCCGAGAAAATTCGGGAAGCGTCCAAACTCCATTCCAATCTCCACCTTTAAAGTCAAGTCCATATAAATCCTGCTTCTGAAGAAAGATTCATTTTCGATAGAGTCCAGCACATTCCCCTGCATTCCGTAAAAACTTCATTTCTGGAAAAGAGCTTCCTTAAAAAAAAAGTCTTGGACACCATCCCCAATTTCTACTTTTCATTCCACTAACCGTTCCGCTGCGCGGGAACGGAACGCTCCATCTCCAATCCGAAATCGTGGAGGAGTCCGCTAAGTCCGAATTCCATTTAATGATTTGGTGTCGCTTCCTACGTTTTTATACTTCACAAAAGCTTTTAGACCTACATCCGCACCCTCGCTGTTATACCCTTTTTTCGCCAGCAAAATACCAATATTTTGAACTTGAACACACTGCATAAACCGTTCTCGCTGCGCTTCACTTTTTATAAGTCCTTATCAATTCAAAATATTGAAAATGTATCAGCAACAAAAAAAGGTAACAGCGAGGGCGCTATGGGAAGTAAATCTAAAATGAATCTTATAAAATCTTACAAAAACATACAAAAGGAAGCGGCAACCAAAAAAAACAAAAAAGGAAAACGCTCAAGATATAATAAGTAAATCAATTACAAAAAAACAGAAACGCAAACTGTCTGAAAGGTTCAGATAGCATTTTAATTAATCTTTAAATATTTTATTATGAGTACTTTAAAAAATCACGTACAGTTAATGGGAAACGTTGGACAAGAGCCAACCATTACAAACCTTGAAAGCGGAAAGAAAGTAGCCCGTTTTTCATTGGCGACAAACGAGTATTACAAGGATGCCAAAGACGAAAAGCAAACAGAGACCAATTGGCATACGGTTGTGGCTTGGGGCAAGACTGCCGAAATTATCGAAAACTATGTAGGTAAAGGCAAAGAAGTAGGTGTTACAGGGAAATTGAAATCCCGAAGCTACGAGGACAAAGACGCTATCAAAAGATATGTTACCGAAATCGAAGCAAGCGAAATCTTGTTGCTTGGAAGTAAAAATGACAAGTAATTCTTAAAAATAAAAGAGGGCGTTCCTCTCGAAAGTTGCGCCCTTTTTCATTAAAAATCTTTAAAACTTTTATTATGAAAACTATTAAAAATCACGTTCAGTTAATTGGAAATATTGGGCAAGACCCACAAATTACAAATCTTGAAAATGGAAAAATTGTGGCGCAGTTCTCAATGGCTACAAATGCAAACTACAAGGATGCAAAAGGAGATAAACAATCTGAAACCCATTGGCATAGTGTTGTGGCTTGGGAAAAACTTGCTACAATCATTGAGAAGTATGCAGTTGTAGGGAAACAAATTGCCATTGAAGGTAAATTGGCACAACGCTCTTATGAAACCAAGGAAGGCGAAAAACGATATTATACCGAAGTTGTAGCAAGGGAAATTCTTTTGCTTGGTAATAAAAACAGTAAGTAATATTAAAACTAAAGAGGGCGTCCAATCTCCAAAATTGCGCCCTCTATTTAATTATCCACTAATAAAAACAGATAACAATGAGAGCACAAGTTAAAGAAATAAAAGAAGGATTGCAACATTTTCACGGTACGGAAATGTTCTACCAAATTCCATTATTGAGAACACGTTTTACAGACGGATTAAAATATCTTGCAAAAGTAGCAGACTGTTTTTGGCTCATTACGGACACTTCCGTAATTGCAAAAAGTCTGATGAACCGAAGCGAATTTATAACCATCGACTTTAAAAGATTGCCCGAAGATAAACAGGATTTTACAGGCTACGAAGCCGAAATAATTTACAGCTGTAACGCGGCTCTGCCCGTTACCCTCTTGCTATTCCTTTTCGTCACGCCAAAGCGTGACAAAAATTTCATACAATCTGGCTAAAAAGCCAATTGCCCTTTTAGGAATTCGGAAATTCCTATATGTAAAATATAGATGGATACAGCTATCAGCGAAAGTCAAAAATGGGATAGCTATATAAATTATGTGTGCTGAATTTCAGCGAAATAAAGATACGTTTTTTTCTTGAACTGGAATTACTTGAACAGAAAAAACACCTCCAAAATTTAGAGGTGTGATTATTAAGTTTAGAAAATTAGATGTTGAATATGAACTTATAGGAATATAGATTTCTTATTGCTTCTTCCTCTACCGTCGTTTCAAAACTGGTATAATTTTCTCTTACGTATTTGCGAATACTGTCGCCAAATTTTCGTTCCACATCTTTTTTTGAGAGTTCTAAAAGTCGGTTTTGAGCCTCTTCGCTCAAGTCCGTAAAATTAAGATATACCATGATCCAATATTTCAGTATTCGCCAGGTAACATCAGCGTATCATTTACAAAAAATAACCGCAGTTCATCCAATGGAAAATCGGTTGCACGATATCCTTGTTTTTCTAAAACAGTATCGTTGCCATC
>NZ_LZRN01000053.1 GCF_001678675.1 Gelidibacter algens | reverse complement strand
AGACTTCTTTTTTATTGTGATCCAGGTTTTGCCTATAAAGTAATAGGTACTTTTACTCTTAGTTTACCCCATCCAAGGTTCATGTCAGCGCCAGTTTTTGATTCTTCAAATACTATAGAAAAAGCTTCTAAAATGTCTTTACCTTGAGAGGTTGCAGCCTTTATGCGTGCCACATCCTGATCTTGTTTGTAAGTATAAGCACCCCAAACATTGATGTCAGAACTTAAGATGATGGTCCATTCTTTTTCGCCAGGAATTGTAAATAAAGAATAGGTACCCGCCTTAACTTTAGTGTCTCCAAATTGGACGTCTTTGTAGAAAGTAATTTCAGCAGCTTCATTGGCTCCTGTTCTCCAAACTTCGTCATTAGGCGTTAATTTTGCAATATCCCGACCATTTAACTGTGGTCGACTATAGGTAATTTTTACAACTTTGTCAGACACTTTGTAGCTGCTAGGGTAGGTTGCGGCATCCATAGGACTCTTGTCCAAATCAGGAAATTTTTGTGCATTGGCGGTATAAGAAAATACGAAGACCAACGTGAATACTAATGCTTTGATAATTGTTTTCATAGAATATTTTTTTTTCAAGGTTAAATTTAGGATTAATTATCTTAAAATTTATATAAAATCATGATTGACACCAAAAGTTTATAATTATTCAGAATTATTATCCTATTAAATAAACAAGCTTCTATATTAGGGGTATTAATTAATAATTAGTTTCAAATTGTAATCATTTTAAGGTTATTTGTTTTATAATTGGAATGATAATTTCATATTTGCCTAAGTATTATAATAAAAAGAATATTAAATAATAAAAATTGGAACCATGTGTGGAATTGTATGTGCCTTTGATGTAAAACAGAAAACTGAAGATTTAAGACCTCAAGTGTTGGAGATGGCAAAAATTATCCGTCATCGCGGACCTGATTGGAGCGGCATCTACAATAACGAGAGAGCTATTATGGCGCATGAGCGTTTAGCAATTGTAGATCCTGCCTCAGGGAAACAGCCTTTGTTGAGTGAGGATAAACAACTGGTGTTGGCTGCAAATGGCGAAATTTATAACCATAGGGAACTGAGAAAGCAGTTTCCCGACTATACGTTTCAAACTGAAAGTGATTGTGAAGTTATTTTAGCTTTGTATAAAGAAAAGGGTGTCGATTTTTTAGATGAGATGAACGGCATTTTTGGGTTTGCCATTTATGATGTTGAAAAAGATGAATATTTCATCGCTCGTGATCATATGGGCATCATTCCGCTTTATATTGGTTGGGACCAAAACGGAACGTTTTATGTGGCTTCAGAATTGAAAGCTTTGGAAGGCTACTGTACCAAAATCGAACTATTTCCTCCAGGCCATTATTTGAGCAGTAAGGACGGTAAATTCGTGCAATGGTATAAACGTGATTGGACAGAATATGACGCGGTAAAAGACAATGAAACCAGCATCAAAGCCATTAAAGTTGCTTTGGAGGCTGCGGTTCACCGTCAACTGATGAGTGATGTGCCTTATGGCGTTCTGCTTTCTGGCGGATTGGATTCTTCAGTCACTTCAGCCATCGCTAAAAAATATGCTGAAAAGCGCATCGAATCTGATGATACGCAAACCGCATGGTATCCGCAATTACACAGTTTTTCTGTAGGGTTGGAGGGATCTCCAGATTTGGCGGCAGCCCGAAAAGTTGCGGACCATATTGGAACCATTCATCATGAAATAAAATTCACCATCCAAGAAGGATTGGATGCGCTCAAAGATGTGATTTACAACCTCGAAACTTATGATGTGACCACAATTCGTGCCAGTACGCCAATGTATTTAATGGCACGCGTCATTAAATCTATGGGGATAAAAATGGTCTTGTCTGGAGAAGGTGCAGATGAATTGTTTGGTGGGTATCTCTATTTCCACAAAGCGCCAAATGCCAAGGAATTCCATGAGGAAACCGTTAGAAAATTGAGTAAACTCCATATGTACGATTGTTTGCGCGCCAACAAAAGTTTGGCTGCTTGGGGGATTGAAGGGCGTGTGCCATTTTTAGATAAAGAGTTTATGGATGTCGCCATGCGCATCAATCCTCAAGATAAAATGATCAATGGTGAACGCATGGAAAAATGGGTGGTTCGTAAAGCTTTTGAAGACATGTTGCCAGCAAGTGTGGCGTGGCGTCAAAAGGAACAATTTAGTGATGGTGTTGGCTACAGCTGGATTGATACCTTAAAATTGATGGTTGCCAATGAGGTAAGCGATGAGCAATTGGCTAACGCGAAATATAAGTTTCCCTTGCAAACACCAACAAGTAAAGAAGAGTTTTATTACAGATCTATTTTTACAGAACATTTCCCAAGCGATGCTGCCGCCATGTGCGTGCCGCAAGAAGCTTCAGTGGCATGTAGCACTAAAATTGCTTTGGAGTGGGATGAGAGCTTTAAGAACATGAATGATCCAAGTGGAAGGGCAGTGGCAAAAGTGCATTCAGATGCCTATGTCAAAGTTTAAATACGATTATGCTTAATTCGTGAACCTCTAAATAACGCTTCAGTGGGATTTAGAGGTTTTTCATGTTTTGAGCAGATGTTAAAATGGGGCAGAATCCGTTTTAAGATGTTTTTCAGACCATTTAAGCCACTTTTGAGTAATGAACAAATGTTGATAATTTTAGGCATTAATCGATGAAATACTTTTAAAAAACGATCATATTCCTTATCTTTGTAAGTATCCAAAAATGATGCGCGAGTATCATTTTTTTTATGCAGTTTAATCAACTGAAAAATGATTAATTTTTTTCAAATTGTAGCTATTGTAGACAGTTGGCAATTACATTTAGTAGAAAAATAGTATCTAATAGAAAATTGCATCTAATAGAAAATAAAAATAAAAATAAAGAATAAACAACATTATGAAAGAAGAGTTTAATAAGGATAATTATTCTGCAGACAGTATTCAGGCCCTTGAAGGGATGGAGCACGTGCGCATGCGTCCCTCTATGTATATCGGAGATACTGGTACGCGAGGATTGCACCATTTGGTTTATGAGGTAGTCGATAATTCTATTGATGAAGCATTGGCGGGACATTGTAATAATATTAGTGTCACTATCAACGAGGATAACTCTATAACCACTGAAGATGATGGTCGAGGTATTCCTGTAGATTTGCACAAAAAGGAAGGCGTTTCCGCACTAGAGGTGGTTATGACCAAAATTGGTGCTGGTGGAAAATTTGATAAAGATTCGTACAAAGTTTCTGGTGGGTTGCATGGTGTTGGTGTGAGTTGTGTAAATGCATTATCTGAACATTTAACAGCAACTGTATTTAGAAAAGGAGAAGTATGGGAGCAGGAATATGAAAAAGGGAAACCTATGTATCCTGTTAAAAAGGTTGGCGAAACCGATAAAAGAGGAACAATTGTTACGTTTAAGCCAGATCCAACCATTTTTACCCACACTTTAGAATATAGCTATGATACGTTGGCAAGCAGAATGCGGGAGCTTGCTTATCTTAACAAGGGCATCACCATTCATTTAATTGACAAACGTTCCAAAAAGGAAGATGGATCTTTTGAAGGTGAAACATTTCACTCAGAAGAAGGTCTTAAGGAATTTATCAAATTCTTAGATGGAAACCGCGAGCCTTTAATAAAAGAAGTGATTGCTTTTGAGGGTGAAAAAAATGGCGTTCCGGTTGAAGTAGCAATGATCTATAATACGAGTTATGCTGAAAATTTGCACTCGTATGTCAACAACATTAATACTCACGAAGGAGGAACACATTTATCAGGATTTAGACGTGGTTTGACCCATACGCTTAAAAAGTATGCCGATGACTCAGGGCTATTAAAGAATTTGAAATTTGAGATCGCTGGGGATGATTTTCGTGAAGGTCTGACCGCTATAATTTCGGTAAAAGTTCAAGAACCACAATTTGAAGGTCAAACTAAAACCAAATTAGGTAATAGAGAAGTTTCAGCATCTGTAAGTCAGGCAGTTTCTGAAATGTTGACTGATTATTTAGAAGAACATCCAGAAGATGCTAAAATTATAGTTCAAAAAGTAATATTAGCAGCTCAAGCACGTCATGCAGCCCAAAAAGCTCGTGAAATGGTGCAGCGTAAAACAGTCATGAGTATTGGCGGTTTGCCAGGGAAATTGAGTGACTGTTCAGAGCAGGATCCTGCAAAATCTGAAGTATTTTTAGTTGAGGGTGATTCCGCAGGAGGAACAGCAAAACAAGGTCGTGATAGAGCATTTCAGGCCATTTTGCCATTACGTGGTAAAATTTTGAACGTTGAAAAAGCGATGACACACCGTGTTTTTGAAAACGAAGAGATCAAAAATATCTTTACCGCTTTGGGTGTGACCATTGGCACGGAAGAAGATAGCAAAGCCTTAAACTTATCAAAATTACGATACCATAAAGTAGTGATCATGTGTGATGCCGATATCGATGGGAGTCACATTGAAACATTAATTCTGACATTCTTTTTTAGATTTATGAAAGAATTGATTGAAAACGGGCATATTTACATTGCGACGCCACCGTTATTTTTGGTAAAAAAAGGTGCTAAAAAACAATATGCTTGGAGTGACGAAGAGCGTGTCTCAATCATGAAAGAGTATGGTGATGGCACTAAAATACAACGTTATAAAGGTCTTGGAGAGATGAATGCAGAACAACTTTGGGATACCACTATGAATCCAGAATTTAGAACTTTACGCCAGATCCAAATTGATAATGGCGTAGAAGCAGACCGTGTGTTCTCAATGTTGATGGGTGATGAAGTGCCACCACGAAGAGAATTTATTGAAAAAAATGCCATTTATGCTAATATCGATGCTTAAGGCGCCGTTTTCAGGCAAAATGAGTAACGTCATCTTTAAATAATTTGAACAAATTAAACATCCTTAAAACTTTAAGGATGTTTTTTTCGTTTATAACACAAACAATCAAAAATCAACACTAATGAAAAAAGCATTTTATATACTTTTTACTGTAAGCTTTTCTGTTACCAACTTTGCTCAAGAAAATATTGATCAACTGTTGGCTGCCGGTATCAATGATGCCAAAAGATTTACCTCAGACTATATTGCACCAGCTTCTGAAGGGCTTGCTTATGGCATCAACAACGGATGGTTCAATCATGGAAAATCACCTAAAAGGTTTGGCTTTGAAATCTCCATCATTGCGAATGCCGCTTTTGTTAAAGATGAGCACAAATCTTTTACGATGAATAGTAGCGACTATGAAAATATTCGTTTTTCAGATAATAGCACTTCCAAAAATGTCGCTACCGCTTTAGGACAGAATGATCCGGAAATTACGGTGATCATTACTTATGATGATCCGATTTTTGGAAATCAGGAAGCTGAATTGACACTACCAACAGGTATTGGTTCCGCAAATGTCAATTTAATTCCTACTGCATTCGTGCAAGCGAGTTTTTCACCTTTTAAGGGTACGCAGATAAAAGGGCGATTCTTTCCCAAAACCCAAATTGATGATGCTGAAATCGGCCTTTATGGTGTAGGCCTTCAACAAGAATTTACGTCTTGGCTGCCTGCAGATAAAATTTTCCCAATTGCAATTTCAGGATTGGTAGCGTATACACATTTGGACGGTCAGTATGATTTTACAGAAGAAGGGTTTGTAGCGGGTGAAAATCAGAAAGTGCAAACCGACGTCAACACCATTCTTGCCCAACTGATTGTTTCCACAAAATTAAAAATAATCAACTTTTACGGCGGTATAGGCTATCTCAGCGGAAAATCAACAACCAGTTTATTGGGGCGCTATAAAGTGTCTGACGGTGTTCTATTTTCAGAAGAAATTGTAGATCCATTTAGTATAAAACAAGACGCATCTGGTATGAGAGGAACCCTTGGTGCCAATTTGCAACTGGGCTTTTTTGGACTCAATGCGGATTATACAATGGCTGAATTTGACAGCGCCTCCTTAGGGCTTAATTTTTTATTCTAGATTCAATTTGACGGTTTTAAATATTCATATTTGTCTGCAAGGATAGCGATGTTCCTCAGAATAAATGAATCGACATTTATTTTCCTCTTTTAAGACAATCTTAAATATATTGTGTTTTAAAAATGTTAAATTTGTGAAACATTTAATTTAAATATTTTAAACCTAAACACATGAAAGTTACAGTAGTTGGAGCAGGAGCCGTTGGTGCAAGCTGCGCGGAATATATCGCAATCAAAAATTTTGCGAGTGAAGTTGTTTTGTTGGACATTAAAGAAGGTTTTGCCGAAGGGAAAGCAATGGACTTGATGCAAACCGCTTCTTTGAACGGTTTTGATACCAAAATAACAGGAGTCACTAACGATTATTCTAAAACTGCAGAAAGTGAAATTTGTGTGATTACCTCTGGTATTCCCCGTAAACCAGGGATGACGCGTGAGGAACTGATTGGCATTAATGCAGGTATCGTTAAAGAAGTGTCTTCAAGCTTAATCAAACATTCTCCAAATACCATTATTATTGTAGTGAGTAACCCTATGGACACGATGACCTATTTGGTTCATAAATCGACAGGTCTCCCAAAAAATAGAATTATTGGAATGGGCGGCGCTCTGGATTCTGCACGTTTCAAATACAGATTGGCAGAAGCTTTGGAAGCGCCAATTAGTGATGTTGACGGAATGGTAGTTGGCGGACATAGTGACACAGGTATGGTACCTCTAACACGTTTGGCTACACGTAACAGTGTTCCTGTGACTGAGTTTTTAACAGAAGAGAGATTAAACCAAGTTATGGAAGATACCAAGGTAGGTGGGGCAACCCTCACTAAATTATTGGGTACTTCAGCATGGTATGCTCCCGGAGCAGCTGTTAGTGGTTTGGTGCAAGCCATTGCCTGCGATCAAATGAAAATGTTCCCATGCTCTGTACTATTGGAAGGAGAATATGGACTGAATGATATCTGTATTGGAGCGCCGGTAATCTTAGGGCGTAACGGCATCGAGAAAATTGTAGAAATAGAGTTGAACGATGCAGAAAAAGCGCACATGCAAGAAAGTGCTGAAGGTGTTCGTAAAACCAATGATCTATTATAATACGGTATAAATACTTAAAGTTATGGGTGCCTATTGTGAGGTGTTCTGGGTGATATCTTATTATCGAGAGGTCTCAGCGATATTACTTTAGGCACTCAAAATTATAAATGACTTGGTCTTTAGTTAATTGAAGAATTATTATATTGCCATTTCAAATCAAAAAAAAAATCAGATTATGAAAAAATTACTATTGATAGTAACCTTGACATTGAGTGTGACATTGTTCGCTCAAAAGCAAATTGATGAAGGTGTCGTTATTTCTAAGCAAACCATGTCCAGTGAAAATGAGCAAATGAATGCTCAGTTGGCCATGTTGGGAGATATGATTACCACCACTTACTTTAAGAACGATAAATCCCGCTCTGAAATGAGCAATCCAATGACGGGAACAACAGTGTTCATTGCTGACAATGCGGCAAAAAAATCGCTCACGTTGATGGACAATGCGATGGTTGGAAAAAAATACATGGAAAATAACCTTACGCCATCAGAAGAAGATTTAAAAGGGATCACTATTGAAAAAACAGACGAGACAAAAACCATTCTTGGTTATGAATGCACTAAATACAATGTGACCATGAACAAAGATGGTGCTAATGTTACAATGGTTATTTATGCTACAGATAAGCTTAAGGCTGTTACCCAACAAACCACTGCGTTTGGAAAAGATTTTACAGGTTTTCCAATGCTCATGGACTTAGCTGTAGAGCAGCAAGGTGTTAAAATGAATTTGGTTATTGAAGTAACAGAAGTGAAAGCAGAGGACATTGCTGATGATAAATTTGACATGACAGTACCAGAAGGCTACTCAAAAAGTGACAAGCTTCCAGGAATGTAAATCTTACAACAATTAAAAATTGATACTTAAAGACTGTAGGAATGCAGTCTTTATTTTTTTCTATATATTTGGCGCTTGAAAGTCCACGATCAATTTTAGTTCCTGAAATTAAGTAACTGGATGAAATTTATAACTGTTGAAAAATATTACAGACATAAAGATAAACTCAAGGTGGTACATTAACGTAGCACTGATTTTTATTGCCGTGCTAGGTGGTATTGTAGGTCAGCAACAAGTAGCTGTCCCTAATCAAGAGATTGTATTGCAGTTTACCAATACCGATATCTCCTTAAACGATACACAACACACCATTGCCATTGTAGAAGAACAGCTTGAGCTTATTGGAGTTTACAACATTCAAATTAGTGAGCAAGAAGATGGCAAGCTCATCATCAGTTATTACAGTAACACAGACGTTGATGGCATTAAGGCATTACTTTCAAAGCAAAAAGAGCTCGCCTTAGGTTTCATTTCATATGATCGCAATGAAAAGCCAATCCAGCTTCCTTCTGATGGTACATCTATAGGTTATAATATTGATGTTTATGAAATTCAAGATGGCCAGGACCATGTTTCAAATTTAGGTAGAAAATGCGCTATTGAACTCAAGTCAGGAGATTATCGGTTCGTAAACACTAATTTTTATATTCCTTCTGATGACATCAATGTTGCTGATTATGTTCAAATATTAACAGTAAACTATACTTTTCAAAGACATATTGCCATTGCTAAAGACTACAAGTCTCACAAAGTGCCCGAGGTTAGGGCAGGCCCTTCTGCTTAAGGGATACCGAGTGAATTAGTCTTTTCAAATACTTCCATTTGACATCCCAATCACATAAAGAGATCCTATAAAGGGAGTTCTCATTTCAATAAGGCTATATAAGCTTTAAACAAAGTGTACATATTCATAAAAAACAATTGTCAAATGATCCGTAAACTCTATATTTGCGCGTTCAAAAATTTGACTTAAAAAAAATTATAATAATGCAAAACAAAGGATTAGTAAAGCTGTTTGCTGTGTTATTTGGTTTGGTAAGTATTTACCAATTATCATTTACATTCAAAGCTAACCAAATTGACGATCGTGCCGAAGAAATCGCAGCGCGCAAATCTGACGACCCAACTCAAAGGGCCATAGATGAAGCACAATATTTAGATTCCCTGTCAAATCAGGAAGTATTTGATATTGGTATCGCAAGTTTCACTTACAATGAGGTAAAAGATAAGTCCATGAATTTGGGTCTTGACCTTAAAGGTGGGATCAACGTTATACTTGAGATATCTGTAAAAGATATTTTAAAAGGCCTTTCAAATAACAGTAAAGACCCTGTATTCAACAAGGCTTTGGATGATGCTGCTGAACTTCAGAAAAATAGTCAAAACTCATATGTAGAAGACTTTTTTATTGCTTTCGATAAAATAAAGGGCAACCAAAAACTGGCATCTCCTGATATTTTTGCGAATAGAACCTTAAGTGAGGAAATCACTTTTGACATGTCTGACAGTGATGTTAAGCCAATTATCGAACAGAAAATTGATGAGTCTATCCTTTCCGCATTTGAAGTCTTGCGCAAGCGTATCGATAAATTTGGGGTAACGTCACCAAACATCCAGCGATTGGGCAATACAGGACGTATTCTTGTAGAGCTTCCTGGTGCGAAGGATATAGAGCGTATTACGAATTTATTGCAAAGTACAGCGCAATTGGAATTTTGGGATGTGTACAAAGGCGAAGAATTTCTTCCTTTCCTTGCACAGGCCAATGAAACCTTGAAGCCTTTAGTAAATACTGATGCTCAAAATGAAGTAGCTGCTTCTGAAATTGTAACAGATACAATTGATGATGCTGATAGTAAAATTAAAGAACTGACCGGTGTTACTACTACTGATTCAACTGAGGTTGGTGAAAACCCTATCTTAGATTTGTTGAGAGGGTATGGTGCTGGAGGTCCTGTTGTTGCAACTTTTGAAGCAAACGACAAAGAGAAAATCATGTCTTACCTAAACATGCCACAAGTTCGCGCTTTATTGCCTGCCGATCAGCGTTACGTGAAATTCGCCTGGGGCATTCAAGGAAAAGATAGTGAGTTTGTTGATTTATATGCCATTAAAGGCAACAGAGAAAACACACCAGAACTGAGTGGTGCGGTTATTACAGATGCACGTCAAGCCTATACCCAAACCAACCAACCTTCTGTAAGCATGCAAATGAACAGTAAGGGGGCTAAGATTTGGGAGGAAATGACTGGAAAAGCCTACGCACAACAAAGTCAAATCGCAATTTTGCTTGATGATATTGTATATTCTGCTCCAGGTGTAACTACAGGACCTATTTCTGGTGGGAATTCAGAGATTTCTGGATCGTTTACACTTAATGAAGCAATTGACTTAGCTAACGTTTTAAGAGCTGGAAAGCTGCCTGCTAAAGCAGCTATTGTTCAAGCTGATGAAGTAGGTGCCTCTTTAGGACAGGAAGCAGTTGATAGTGGTATCACTTCTTTTATGATTGCATTGACCTTAGTGTTACTTTGGATGATTATGTATTATGGTAAAGGCGGCTTATTTGCTGATATTGCCTTGTTGCTAAACATCTTGTTAATTTTTGGCGTACTGTCAGGTTTAGGAGCGGTGCTGACGCTTCCTGGTTTGGCGGGTATTGTATTGACCATTGGTATGTCAGTAGATGCGAACGTACTTATATTTGAGCGTATTAAAGAAGAGTTGGCAAAAGGTAAGAGTAAGCAGGAAGCTATCAAAGATGGTTTTGGTAATGCATTGTCTTCAATATTAGATGCGAACATTACCACGTTACTTACGGCTATTATCCTATTCGTGTTCGGTACAGGACCAATCAAAGGCTTCGCAACAACCTTAATAATAGGTATTGTGACCTCATTATTTACTGCAATTTTCATTACAAGATTGGTGGTGGATTGGTATGTCAGTAGAGGTAAGGAGTTAACATTTACAACGCCAGTTACAAAAGGACTTTTCCAAAATATGAACATTGATTTCATCAATAAGAGAAAAGTGGCTTACATTGTTTCGTCAGCAGCTATTCTTTTAAGTTTGTTCTCTTTGTTTACCAAAGAATTGGATGAAGGTATCGATTTCGTTGGAGGTAGAACCTACCAAGTGCGTTTTGAACAAGAGGTAAATCCAGAAGAAGTTAAAGCGGACGTTTTGGAAGCTTTTGGAAGTGCTGAGGTTAAAACTATTGGTAGTTCACATCAATTAAAGATCTCTACAAAATACTTGGTAGACCTCAATACCGCTGAAGCAGATGAAAGAGTGCAATCTGAACTTTTTGAAACGTTGAAACCATATTTACCTAAAGGAATTACCTACGAAGATTTTAAGGTAGGTTCTGGAGATAAGAAAATAGGGAAAATGTTCTATGGTAAAGTGAGTCCAACAATTGCTGATGATATCAAAAGAGAGTCATTCTGGGCTGTTCTAGGATCGCTAGTTGTGGTCTTCTTGTACATTTTATTGCGTTTCAAAAGATGGCAGTTCTCATTGGGTGCAGTTGCGGCTGTATTCCATGATGTGATTATTGTATTGGGTATTTTCTCCTTCTCATATTCATTTATGCCATTCTCCATGGAAATTGACCAAGCATTTATTGCAGCAATTTTAACGGTAATTGGTTACTCGTTGAATGATACGGTAATTATCTTTGACAGAATTAGGGAAACCATTTTAGAACGCGGTGGATTTAAAGGAGGTAGAAATATTAACTTCGCCATCAACAGTACTATAAGTAGAACGTTGAATACGTCTTTAACTACGTTGGTTGTATTGTTGGCAATGTTCTTGTTAGGTGCAGATTCTTTAAGAGGACTGTTATTTGCGATTATTGTAGGTGTAGTTGTAGGTACCTATTCTTCAATATTTGTAGCAACACCGTTGATGTATGACACCTTAAAAGATAAAGGTGAAACCATCGATGAAAATTCAAAAATATAACATTTAAAGTGTTATTATAATTAGTAAAAGCCACTCTTTGAGTGGCTTTTTTTATTGCGCTTTAATTTTGAAATGGGTTAGCGAGTATTCTGAGAGTTTTGGTTAATGCAGGAAGGGGTTTTAGGGATGTATGACATTTGCATGACCCTGAGGAAAGAGTTCAATGCAGTCTGTACTGAGTTTTTTATGGCCTTTGAATAACGGTTTAAACCAATCGTAATTTATATTAAAGTAAAGGAATTATAAGCAAACCTATAATCGATTTTAAGAAGTGAATGTAGGTTGAAGACGCGACATATAAGCGTCTTGAAATTCAATCGCAGAACCTTCATCGAATAGTTTTCAACTTCAATTTCAACTTCAACTTCAATTTCAACTTCAATTTCAGTCCACTCGTTGGTACTCCACCTTGTCGCCAACCTCCAACAGCCATTGATCTGATAGACCTGCATTGATTTCCAATACATATTTTGCAGGCACAATGGAAGGTAATGAGGTTTCTTTAAAGGGTTGGGCATTTTTTTGAAAACTGACTATTTTTTTATCGGCATCAATATAAATAATGTCCAAAGCAATTTTGGTGTTTTTCATGTAGAATGAATGGTAATCTGCCTCAGGAAATACAAATAACATACCTTGGTCCTGATCCATTTGATCACGGTACATTAATCCCGTTTGGGTTTGGTAATCATCATCAGCAATTTCGATATCCAAACGTTTAATGATGCTGTCATTAACTTTCTTGAGCACTAGTTCGCCTTCTTTTTTAAATTCGATGACCAGTGGCTTGATCGTTTTTTGATCTTCTTTACAACTTTTAAGCGGGACGCAGCAAGCACCTAAAGTAAGCATTGCTACTATCTTAAATGCATTTCTTGTCATTAGGCCAGTTGTTTTTTTGGCTTGTACATAAACATGAAATACAAACCGATAAGAATAAAAGGAATACTCAACAGTTGTCCTGTATTAAGTGCTGAGGTTGCAATATATTCATGTTCGCTTTGCGGTTCTTTGACAAATTCCACAAAAAATCGAATTGCCCAAAGCAATACCAAAAAGAGTCCAAATAGAAAGCCTTGCTGTTCGCTTTTTTTGGTCTTCCAATAAAAAAACCACAGAGCGATAAATACGAAAATATAACAGAACGCTTCATAGAGTTGTGCTGGATGCCTTGGAAACGATTCACCATTTTGGGCAAAAACAACCCCAAACTCAGTGCCAGTCGGTTTGCCTACAATTTCAGAATTGATAAAATTACCAAGTCTTACAAAAACAGCACCAGAGGCCACAGGAATTACTACCCGATCTAAAATCCAAACAACTGATTTTCGCAATACTTTCTTATTGTAAAAGTACATGGAAATGATCATCCCAATGGCTGCACCATGACTTGCCAGACCTTGAAATCCTGTAAATTCGAATCCGCCTTTAAATTTGACAGGTAAAAATATGCTGAAAAAATCTTCAGTGAAAAGTTCACGCTGGTAGAATATCACATGTCCCAATCGCGCACCAAGCATAATCCCTATAACGGAATATATAAATAAGGAATCTAGGGATTCTTCAGATTGTTTTTCATGTTTGTAAATACGCTTCATGATGTAAAACCCTAAAATAAAGGCAACAATCCACATCATACTATAAAAGTGTAATGTAAAACCAAGAATATCAAAGCCTTTGGTAGGATCCCAAACGATTTTAAGTGCGTGCATGTTGTAAAATTTAATTAGAAGGGTAAATATAATATTTTGAAGAGAAATAAGGGGGTATGCTTTAAAATTTTACAAAACCTTTAGTAAAAAGCTTGAGTTTGATTTTTGTATTTGAACTGATTTGAAATGAAATTGGTAGGATTTCAGAAGATGTTTTTGAGTACAGCGATCTAGTTTCTCTGATTTAAAAGTTCCACTTCATTATTTTAATTATTATCCTTTTCTGGGACAGGATCATAACCGCTGCCACCCCAAGGATGACAACTAAAAATACGTTTTGTTGCCAACCAACCGCCTTTAAGAAGGCCGTGTTTTTCTAAAGCCTCTTTCGAGTATTGCGAACACGTGGGTTGATACCGGCAACTTGCGGGGGTTAATGGCGAGATAAAGGTTTGATACACCTTGATTAGCAACAGAAACGGATATGTAAGGATTTTTTTCAATGAAGTCAGTTGCTTGATGTGGTGTTGTAAAGTTGGAAAGTTGTGAGGTGTTTGGTGTTTAGAGGTGTTACTCTTAGAATAATAATGTTAATGGTTTGTTTTTAATGATGTTACTAAAAATATAGCCTAAACAACTTAACACCCAACTAATTAGTCGTAAATGTCGTGCCTTCTTTGCCGTCATTCAATTGAATGCCCGCTGCTGCCAATTCATCACGGATTTTGTCAGACATTGAAAAATCTTTATTTGCTCTTGCTTCCTGTCTTAATTGAATCAGTAGTTCCACAGCGCCTGAAAGTTTTTCCGTTCCATTTTCAGATTGATTCACGTTCACCAAACCTAACACGTCAAATGCAAACGTATGAACCGTGTTTTTTAACAAGGTTAAATCATCTTGGGTAATGCTGGCAGTGCCTTCCTTTATCTGATTGATAAATTTAACGGCCTCAAATAAATTAGCGATGAGAATAGGCGAATTAAAATCGTCATTCATGGCATCATAACATTTTTGTTGCCACTCTGTAATATTAAAGGTTGAAGCGGTGCCGGCTTTTAAATCGTCTATAGCTGTAATGGCATCCATTAATCTGAAGAAACCTTTTTCACTTGCCAAAAGTCCGTTATTGGTAAAATCCAAAATGCTTCTATAATGTGCTTGAAGCATAAAGAAACGTGCTACACTAGGCGAAAATGCTTTTGTGATGTGCGGATTATCTCCGGAGAAAATCTCAGTAGGCAAAATGAAATTTCCAGTTGATTTCGCCATTTTCTTACCGTTCATGATCAGCATATTAGCGTGCATCCAATAATTCACAGGTGCCTGACCATTGCAGGCCTCAGCTTGTGCAATTTCACATTCGTGGTGTGGGAATTTTAAATCCATACCACCACCATGGATGTCAAAATGTTCACCTAAATACTTTGTGCTCATCGCGGTACATTCCAAATGCCACCCAGGGAAACCATCACTCCATGGAGAAGGCCAACGCATAATATGTTGTGTTTCGGCTTTCTTCCAAAGGGCAAAGTCCTGCGGATTTTTCTTATCGCTTTGGCCATCAAGTTCACGGGTATTGTGCATTAAATCCTCAACATTACGCTTGCTTAAAATACCGTAAGGTTTTGTTTCGTTATACTTTAAAACATCAAAATAAACAGAACCGTTAACCTCATAAGCCAATCCTTTATTGAGAATATTTTTGATGATTTCAATCTGCTCAATAATATGTCCTGTGGCAGTAGGTTCTATACTAGGGGGTAGGAAGTTGAACTTATTTAAAATGTTATGGAAATCGACGGTGTAGCGTTGCACCACTTCCATCGGTTCAATTTCTTCCAAACGTGCTTTTTTGGCTATGCGGTCTTCGCCTACATCTGCATCATTCTCCAAATGTCCAGCATCAGTAATGTTTCTCACAAAACGCACTTTATATCCTAAATGTTTCAGGTATCTAAAAATCACGTCAAATGACATAAATGTTCTCACATTTCCTAAATGGACATTGCTGTAAACTGTTGGTCCACATACATACATGCCAACGTAACCGTCGCTAATGGGTGTGAATATTTCTTTCTCGCCCGATAAGGAGTTGTAGATTTTAATTTGTTGTTTGTCGTAAAGATGCATGATAGCGATTTGTTTTTATGCTGAAAATATAATATTACATCCTAATTAAAAATGCGTATCTAATTTAATATAGTCTAAAAATTCGCGTCGGGTGTCTTGATTTTTAAAAGCCCCACCAAACTCTGAAGTTACCGTGCTACTTTCAATATCTCTAATGCCACGAGAATTTACGCATAAGTGTTTGGCGTCAATAACGCAGGCAACATCATCAGTGCCCAGAACTTTTTGAAGATCTTGAACAATTTGCATGGTCAAACGCTCCTGTACTTGGGGTCTTTTGGCGTAATAATCCACAATACGGTTCATTTTTGAAAGCCCCACAACAGTTCCTTTACTAATATAGGCCACATGTGCCTTGCCAACTATTGGCAATAAATGGTGTTCACAAGTAGAGTATAAGGTGATGTTTTTCTCCACCAACATTTCACCATATTTATAATTATTTTTAAAAGTGGATGCATTTGGTTTTCTCGCAGGATCTAGACCACCAAAAATCTCTTTTACAAACATTTTGGCTACGCGTAAAGGCGTTCCTTTAAGGCTGTCATCAGTAAGATCCAGGCCTAAGGTTTCCATAATATGCCTAACATCATCCTTTATGATGTCTATTTTCTCATCAGAAGAAAGTTTAAAAGCATCGCTTCGCATAGGTGTGTATGCCGATGTGCCAACGTGATCATCACCAAGAGCGTCAATATCTTGAGTATTTTTATCTGTTTTCATAGTCATTTTGTGAATCTATCAGCGGTATTAATTTCGTTAAAGGTGCGGTTTAGTTGAAATAAGTGGCAAAGATAAACAATTATAAAATCATAGCATTGACAATATTATTGCTTTTGCCAAAGGAAAAAACCAGATACGCTGTAGTTTACATATACTTGGTAAAATTGTACTAATTTAAAATCTAATTAGGTTTCCATCTCAATGGGTTACAAACATCACAAAAATGAAGTGTATTTTGTTAGTAGGATCTACTGGCTGCACTATTTCGACTATAGTTCTAAAAAAAAAAAAGCACTCTTTGCAAGAGTGCTTTTGTAGTTTATGTTATAAAATTACGGGTTATAAGCTAAACCCTAAAGTCAACGTAACGTTGGAATTCTTATTGTCAATTTGAGCAGCATCCGTAAGACCTACAGCATATAATTGTTGATTATAGTCTCTTTGAGTGTGATCATAAGCCAAGTCTAATTTGAGATTCCCAAAATTATAGCCAAGCCCAAAAGAATACCCATTCAAATCACCGTAAAATGAATCGTTTTCATATGGGCTTTCTTCTAATCTGTAACCACCTCTTAAGCTTACTTGCTTGATTCTGTATTCGCCTCCTATTCTGTACGTAGAAGCGTTTTGTAAGGTGTTGCTTATGATGTCATTTTGTGTTGCAAAGTAAGTATCAGATGTAGGTTTGAATTTTGTACTACCATAATCTTTTCTGGAATAATCAAAACTGATCAAGCCATGATCATTAAAAACATAAGCCAAACTTCCTGTAATCTTTCCTGGGGTTTGCAACTTGTAATCTGGGAAAACATTCACCACAAAAGGATCGATAATTTGTGATATGTTAGAACCATCTTCATTTCTTACCGTCCCTAGGTACTGAGTAGTATCGTCAGAAATGGTGTACCAAGTTGGAGAGTTGTAAGATAATCCAACACGTAGTTCTTCGTTTATCTTTGCAATTGCGCCTACTTGAAATGAAAATCCGGATCCCACAGTTGAGAGTGAATTCTGAAAGCGTACCTCATTTACTAAAGAACCCACATTCGCGTTTGTTTCATAGAGGTCTGTAAATTTTTCATAATTGATAAAATGAGAGTTTAGATTCAGTCCGAAATAAAAATTATCACCGTATTGTGTGGACGCATTAAAACTAAATTTACCATTGTAGCCTGTGGAAGCGTAAGTGTACTCTTGATCAAAATTATTTCCAACAATGTTGGATGAATACAAGGTGTTGCCATCATCATTGCTAGCAGGTTCTACAATATAGGATTCAAAACCTAAAAAACCTTGTTGATTGCCAAAGCCGTATGCACTATTAATTTCAGAATAGGCGGTGGATAGACTTTCGCCGTCGAGGGCCGATATTTGATCGAGTCTTAAACCTTGGGCATATCCAAGAAAATAATCTCCTATAGTTCCAGAGTTTGTATTGATACCTCTAACATTCCATGAGTTCTCAAAATTTGAAATTTTATCATAGGCAACTCCCAAAGAAAATTTTCTCCAAGGAGAATCAGAATTTGTATTATTAAAAACAAAGGCTGCACCAGTTTGATTCAGATCAAATTTAGAATCTGATGAAGAACTGGATCCGTTAAAATAGTTGATATCGTTTTTAGTGCTCAAATTTGAGATGGAGATAGAAGCGTGGCTGTTTGTGAAAATAGACGATCCCGCGGGATTGATACTTACGGCAGACATGTCGCCTCCAAGAGCTCCAAACGCTCCGCTCATACTTCTGAATCGTGCAGTTCCCTGAACTTCATCTTGTGAATATCTTACGGCGTCGGTAACATCCTGTGCCATAATACTAGACATAGATAGAGCGGCTATGAACAGTAAATTTAACTTTTTCATATGGTTATTTTTTTATAATTCTGAATTTTTAATTACCACCACGTCTTGAAGATCCACCTGAACTTCTTGCTGGTGAAGATGATCTTGAAGAACTGCTACTTGAGCTTCTCACGGCAGGTGAAGAACTGGAACGCGATGGAGAATAGCTTGAATTGTTGCTCGATCTTGTTGGAGTCGAAACATTATTGCCTCCTCCTCTTCTTGTAGAACCGCTACTTCTGGTATTTGTGCCAGAGTTGTTACTTCTAGTTCTTGTTGTAGGTTGCACTCTGTTATTTGTTCTAGTTCTTGTTGCAGGCTGATAAGTTCTGTTGGTATTGCTTCTAACTCTATTGTCCGTGTTGGAACGTGTTGCATCAGAACTTCTTCTATTGATAGTTGTTGAATTTACTCTTGATCTTGTGCTTGAAGAGTTAATTGAGCTGCGTCTTCCAATAGTCGAGTTGCTTCTATTTAAAACCGAAGCGTTTCTATTTAGAGAAGTTGATGAACGATTGGAGTTTGTGTAGACACTTCCACGTCTTCCATTGCTATAAGAAACGTCTCTACCATTACGGTAGTAACGATTATTGAAATTATTTCCGTAATAAGGATAATTTCCATAACCATAATTGAAGCCATAACCATAGTTAAACCCATAGTAAGGGTTGAATCCTGCATAATTCATCCCTCCATAAAAACCATAAGACCAAAAGGGATCATAAAATCCTGAGTATCCCCAGCCTGGGTACCCCCAACCATGATAAAGACCGTAATTTCCAAATCGGCTATAAGGGCACCAACTATTATTATTGTAGTAAACGTTGATATCAACGTTTTGACTGTCTTGACCCCAACCAGCATAACCGTCCTCATAAACGATATCGCCGTTTTCATCAGTATAATCACCTTGGTAGGCGTCAATATCCGTGAAAATTACGTTCTGATCTTGAGCAAGATTTTGAAATTGTTGGGATTTCTGTCCGAAGTAGTCTTTGTAGTAACTATTATTATTGGTTTGAACGTTTTCATAATAGACTTCTTCTTGAGGGACTTCTGAGCTATAAATACCATCATTGTCATAACCAGCGTATTGGTATGATCCACAAGAAGCTAAAACGAACAGTAAGCTTAGTGCAACAAAAAATGGCAATTTTCCATATAAGTAAGTTTTAAATTGCATATCTATTTGTTTTTATTGTTGAACATTACAAAAATAGTTAGTTTTGTCCAACTATTTAATTATTTAACATTAGCGCAACTTTTGTGCCAAAACACAGGTAATGAGTAAAAATCTTACAAGCAGAGCGGAAGATTATTCCAAATGGTACAACGAGTTGGTAGTGAAAGCTGATCTAGCTGAGAATTCGGCAGTTAGGGGCTGCATGGTCATCAAACCTTATGGCTATGCTATATGGGAAAAAATGCAGGCAGAATTGGATAGGATGTTCAAGGAAACAGGTCATCAAAATGCATATTTTCCTCTTTTTGTACCTAAAAGTCTGTTTGAAGCCGAAGAGAAAAATGCTGAGGGCTTCGCAAAAGAATGTGCCGTGGTTACACATTACAGGTTGCAAAACGACCCAGACAATCCAGGAAAACTCCGTGTTGATCCTGAAGCTAAATTAGAAGAAGAGCTTGTGGTAAGGCCAACTAGTGAGGCTATTATTTGGAGTACTTATAAAGGCTGGATCCAAAGTTATAGAGATCTACCAATATTGATCAACCAATGGGCTAATGTGGTACGTTGGGAAATGCGTACGCGTTTGTTTTTAAGAACTGCTGAGTTTTTATGGCAAGAAGGCCATACGGCCCATGAAACCCGATCTGAGGCTTTGGCAGAAGCGCAACTGATGAATCAAGTGTATGCTGATTTTGCTGAAAACTTTATGGCTATACCTGTGATTCAAGGGGTAAAAACAGAAAGTGAACGTTTTGCTGGTGCTGAAGAAACGTATTGTATTGAAGCACTCATGCAGGATGGAAAAGCACTACAGGCAGGAACCTCTCATTTTTTGGGACAGAACTTCGCGAAGGCTTTTGATGTTAAGTTTACAAACAATGAAGGGAAACTAGATTATGTATGGGCAACCTCGTGGGGGGTGTCCACACGTTTGGTGGGTGCCTTGATTATGACGCATAGTGATGATAAAGGGCTTGTGTTGCCACCTAATCTGGCGCCAATTCAAGTTGTGATTGTGCCAATCCATAAAACGGATGACCAACTGAAGCAAATTGGGGATGTAGCTAAAAATTTATTAACTGAATTGAGATCAAAAGGCATCAGTTGTAAATATGACGATCGCACAACACAGCGTCCAGGTGCAAAATTTGCACAATATGAACTGCAGGGAGTGCCCTTAAGAATTGCAATAGGTCCTAAGGATTTAGAAAACAAGACGGTCGAATTGGCACGACGAGATACGTTGTCTAAAGAAAATGTGGTGTTAGATGGGTTGGTTGATAAACTGGAAGCTTTGCTCGCTGAAATTCAAGAAACATTATTTAAAAAAGCGCTCAATTTTAGAAATTCACACATTACTGAAGTCGATACTTTTGAAGAGTTTAAGACCGTTTTAGAGACTAAAACAGGCTTTATTTCAGCGCATTGGGATGGGACTGCTGAAACGGAAGACAAGATCAAAGAGATCACAAAAGCGACAATTAGATGTATACCTTTAGATCAGAAGAAGGAAGCTGGAAGCTGCGTATTTACTGGTAAACCATCTACTGGGAGAGTGTTGTTTGCGAAGGCTTATTAAAAATTTTTGAAAAAAGTTTGCTTAGGTGTTGCAACATTTAAAAATAGTTGTATTTTTGCATCCGCAATGAAACATTGTGTGTGCGTTTGAAAAGCTTGCAAATTGAAAAAAAAAGTTATTAATTTGCACTTGAAATAAAACAAATGGCCCGTTCGTCTATCGGTTAGGACGCCAGGTTTTCATCCTGGTAAGAGGGGTTCGATTCCCCTACGGGCTACAATTTTTTAATAAGAAAGAAAGAGAAAATGGCAAATCATAAGTCAGCATTAAAAAGAATCAGAAGTAGTGAGTCTAAGCGTTTAACCAACAGGTATAAACACAGAACGACTCGTAATGCAATCAAGAGATTGCGTGAAATGGAAGATGCAAAAGAAGCCCAAGAAATGCTTCCTGCAGTTTCTGCAATGATTGATAAATTGGCTAAGAAGAATATTATTCATTCTAACAAAGCAGCTAATTTGAAATCTGGTTTGGCTCTGCATATCGCTTCTTTGTAAGAAAGAAACATTACATCCTATATAAGAAATCCATTCTACTTGAATGGATTTTTTTATGCCTTATCCTGAAAAGTTGTAAATATTAAAAAGCCCAACTACGTATAATTTAGGGTCGTTTTGTATATATTATGAAGTGCTATTATCCGTTCATAGGAGTAACAAAAACTACCTCCATTGTTTCTTGGTCGTTTTTGTTATACGGTCGTATTGTATAAATTACCTACTGGCCGTCCCACCAGGAGTT
>NZ_LZRN01000052.1 GCF_001678675.1 Gelidibacter algens | reverse complement strand
CACCAATAATTAAATTTACTAATCTCTCTCAGATCTCTCGCAGAGGCGCGGAGGCGCAAGTTGTTACGTATTGAATCCGTGAGAATCTGTGTAATCTGTGTCTAAAAAATCAGTAAAAATCAGTGATTATCTGCTTGATCAGTGTCATCGGCGTTCTATTGGAAAGCACCAATAATTAAATTTCTAGTTTCTCGCAGAGGCGCGGAGGCGCAAAGTTGGTACGAATTAAATTCGTGAAAATCTTTGTAACCTGCCTACCGTAAGGCAGTTCTGTGTCAAAATAATAATTACCTTCTCAAATCCTCCGGAAACCCTTCCACCGTCAAATCCCAAAGTACAGGCAAAACAAAATACACAAACAAGGTCAAGATAATAATCGAAATGATATTCATCACAAACCCTTTGCTCACCATATCTGGAATCCGTAGATAACCAGACCCAAAAACTACCGCATTTGGAGGCGTCGCTACCGGCAACATAAATGCACAGGATGCAGCCACGGCAGCACCAACCATTAATACGAAAGGATGAATATCTACCGTCAACGCCATGGGTGCCAATACCGGCAATAGCATGGCAGTGGTTGCTAAATTGGAGGTAATTTCTGTTAAAAAGTTGACGGCTGCAATCAGCAAAAGTATCAGAATAATTGTAGTCAAGCCCGCAAACGTGGTCATCTGATTGCCTAACCAAACCGCTAGTCCGCTTGATTCAAATCCGCTGGCAATGGCCATCCCACCACCAAAAAGTAAAATAATGCCCCAAGGGAGTTTGACGGCATCTTCCCAAGTCATCAATTTTTGTTTTTTATCTTTTGAAGGAATCAAGAACAACACAATAGCAAAAGAGATAGCAATTATGGTATCATCCAATGCCGGAATTAATTTATCAAAGAGGAGGGAGCGGGTAATCCAAAAGAATGCGGTGGCTCCAAATACCACGGCCACCATTTTTTCTTCATAACTAATCTTTCCAAGTAAGTTCAACAAGCGCTTGATTTCTGCTTTGCCACCTGGGAATTCCTTCTGCTTAAAACTAAAGGCATAAGACGTCAAATATTTCCAACAGATAAAAAGTAACAAAACTGAAATTGGAAACCCGAACATAAACCACTGCAAAAAGGTAATTTCATAACCATAGGTATCTAAAACCACACCGGCCAGGACCAAATTGGGAGGTGTTCCTATTAGCGTCGCAATTCCGCCTATAGAAGCGCTATAAGCAATGGCGAGCATCAAGGCTTTCCCAAAGATATTTGTTTCATTTTCAATGGTATTCGGGTTGTCCTTGAGTTGTGTAATGATCGCAATCCCAATAGGCAGCATCATCACGGAAGTGGCTGTATTGGAAATCCACATGCTCAAAAACGCCGTTGCTACCATGAATCCGAGAATGATCTTTTTGATATCAGAGCCTATAAAATTGATGATGTTGAGCGCAATTCGTTTGTGGAGGTTCCATTTTTCAATGGCGATGGCTATGATAAATCCGCCCATATATAGAAAAATGTATTTATGCCCGAAGGACTCAGTTGTGGTTCCTAAATCGAGTCCGCCAGATAAAGGAAAAAGTACAATGGGCAACAAAGCCGTCACCGCAATTGGAATGGCTTCAGTAATCCACCAAATGGCCACCCAAGCTGTGGATGCCAGTATGGCCCGAGCTTCCGGAGAAAGACCTTCAGGTTTAAAAAATAATAAGATTAGGATAAAAGCCAACGGACCTAAAAGGAAACCGATGCGTTTGATGTTGCTCATAAAGTTAGGTTGATGCCACTAAGATATACTTTTTTGAAATTTACCGGGAAAATTTGAGATGTATTCCTTTATTTCAAGCCGTTGTTGGTGTTTTCAAGCCGTTGTTGGTGTTTTCCACCAACAACTAAAGCTTTTCTTGGTGTTTTCCACCATCAACTATTCTAATTAATCACATCCCTAATTCAATATGAAAAACCAACGTTCAGTTAATTCCTCCGATCTCTATATTCCGTTTTGAAGTTAAAGGCATTCTTCCTACATTTAACAAAACCAATCGATTATGCTCAAAAAAGTTTTCGGAAGTGCCGTTTTTGGCGTTGAGGCCACGACAATAACTGTTGAGGTCAATGTCGATAACGGAGTGGGATATCATTTGGTTGGACTTCCGGACAATGCCATTAAGGAAAGTAACTTCCGAATTGCGGCGGCACTTCAAAATAACGGTTTTAAAATTCCGGGCAAAAAAATCATCATCAACATGTCACCCGCCGATTTACGTAAAGAAGGCTCTAGTTATGACCTCACCTTGGCGATTGGTATTTTGGCAGCAACAGGACAAATTCATGCTGAACAATTAGAAGAGTATCTCATTATGGGCGAATTGTCCTTGGATGGCAACTTGCAGCCAATCAAAGGATCCTTGCCTATAGCCATAAAAGCGCAAGAAGAAGGCTACAAAGGTTTTATTCTCCCGATGCAAAATGCCAAAGAAGCCGCCATCGTTTCTGATCTGGAAGTGTACGGCGTTGAAAACATTAAACAGGTGATTGATTTTTTCGATAAAAACGAACCGATTGAGCGTACCATAATTAATGTTCAAGAAGAATTTTATAAGAATTTAGATTTTCCGGAATTCGATTTCTCGGATGTCAAAGGTCAGGAATCCATCAAACGCTGTATGGAAATAGCAGCTGCTGGTGGACATAATATTATTTTGATCGGGCCTCCGGGTGCAGGAAAAACCATGTTGGCCAAACGCTTGCCAAGTATTCTGCCGCCCATGACGATGCGCGAAGCCTTGGAAACTACAAAGATTCATTCGGTGGCAGGTCGAGTTAAGGACAACACAGGCTTGATGTCGCAACGGCCGTTTAGGAGCCCACACCACACAATTAGCAATGTCGCTTTAGTCGGCGGTGGCAGTTACCCACAACCCGGAGAAATCTCCCTCTCACATAACGGCGTTCTTTTTTTGGACGAACTACCAGAATTCAAGCGCGATGTTTTGGAAGTGATGCGTCAACCTTTGGAAGATCGGGAAGTCACCATTTCAAGAGCTAAATTTACGGTGACCTATCCGTCATCTTTTATGTTGGTAGCAAGCATGAACCCTAGTCCGGGTGGGTATTTCAATGATCCTAATGCACCAGTGACCTCATCGCCTGCAGAAATGCAACGTTATTTAAGTAAAATTTCAGGACCGCTTTTGGACAGGATTGACATTCATATTGAAGTGACGCCCGTGCCTTTTGAAAAGTTATCAGACGAGCGCAAAGGCGAAGCCTCCATAGATATCAGAAAACGAGTCACTTTTGCCAGGGAGCGCCAAACAAAACGCTTTGAAGAAAACCAAAACGTACATTATAATGCGCAAATGAGCAGCAAGCAAATACGCCAGTATTGTATTTTGGATGATGCTTCCAAAAACCTTTTAAAAACAGCTATGGAACGTTTGAATTTATCGGCAAGAGCTTACGACCGCATTTTAAAAGTATCCAGAACCATTGCCGATTTGGAAGGTGTTGAAGATTTAAAAGGTGCTCATATTAGTGAAGCTATTCAATACAGAAGTTTGGATAGAGAAGGCTGGTTGGGTTAGTCCTCCAAATTCCTGCGTGGTTGCTGAGCTTGTCGAAGTAAAGGCAGTCCCGATGCTTCGGAATTATAAATAAAAAGCCTAATCCTCAAATATTAAAACACATAAATCATCATAATGAAATCAACATTCTACATAATTCCATGCCTATTCCTATTCACTTGTAACTCATCCGAAGAAAAAAAAGAAACTAACGCCACAAAACCTTCCAATATCGCACAAGTCAAAGCTCCAACCCTTCATTTGGAAGAAGCCAACCGGTTGGCAGAATTACCAATCAACTGCATCCAAACCGAATATCCCAACAAACTCGGTCAAACCATTGGCAGTAGTGACGATTTGAAAGAACCCAAAACGCTTCATCCCGCTTTTTATGGCTGTTTTGATTGGCATTCCGCTGTTCATGGCCATTGGAGTTTGGTGAGTTTACTGAAGCAGTTTCCGGAACTCAATAAGAAAGAAGACATCGAGCAAATGCTCTTGCAAAACATCTCTAAAGAACACATTGAAAACGAAGTCAGCTACTTTTTCGGGAAGCATAACACAACTTATGAGCGAACTTACGGTTGGGCGTGGGTATTGAAACTGGCTGAAGAATTGCACACTTGGGATGCCCCAATTGCCAGGGAACTGGAATCTAATTTACAGCCTTTAACTAATTTGATTGTGGATAAATACCTTGAATTTTTGCCAAAACTCAATTATCCCATCCGCGTTGGGGAGCATCCCAATACAGCTTTCGGACTTTCGTTTGCTTATGATTATGCCAAAGCTGTTGGAGATGAGATACTCAAATCCCTAATTGTTCAGCGCTCTAAGGATTTTTATTTGACAGATGCCAATTGTCCGCTAACTTGGGAGCCCAGTGGCTTTGATTTCCTATCGCCCTGTTTTGAGGAAGCGGCCTTGATGAAACGTGTCCTTCCCAAAGAAGAATTTAAAACTTGGTTGGCCGATTTTCTACCGGCATTAAAAGACAAAAACTTTACTCTGGAAACTGGAAAAGTAAGTGATAGAACCGATGGGAAATTGGTGCATTTAGATGGTGTCAATTTTTCAAGAGCGTGGAGTTTATATGAAATTGCAAAGGATTTACCTGAATATGAACATCTCAAAAACATTGCCAACGCACACATTAAATATTCTTTGCCAAGTATTGTAGGTGATAGTTATGAAGGTGGGCATTGGTTGGGCAGTTTTGCCATTTATGCTTTAAATACGGTAGCACGTGATTAAAAACTGGTTCAAGAATATTGGTCCGGGTCCTTTAGTTGCCGCTGCTTTTATAGGTCCTGGAACCGTAACCGTATGCACATTAGCGGGTGTCAATTTCGGATTTGCTTTACTGTGGGCCATGGGTCTGTCTATAATGGCAACCATCGTGCTACAAGAAATGTCAGCGCGCTTAGGGTTAATTACTCAAAAAGGACTCTCCGAAGTCATAAGAACCGAAATCAAAAACCCTCTTGTCAGAGGGTTGACCATTTTACTCATTCTCTCTGCAATTGTCATTGGTAATGCGGCTTACGAAGCTGGAAACATTAGCGGTGGCGTGTTGGGCTTGGAAACTATTGTTGGGAATCCTTTTGTGTCCATAGCAGGTTTTAATTTGAATGTGCTCAGCATTACTATCGGTTTGGTTGCATTTGTTGTGTTGTATGTGGGGAATTATAAAGTTTTGGAGAAAGTACTCGTGTTTTTGGTTATTTTGATGAGTCTAGCATTTCTATTAACGGCAATCATTACTAAACCTGATCTTTCTGCTATTTTCAGCGGACTTTTCATGCCTAAAGTGTCCGAGGAAAATTTGCTGACGATTATTGGCTTGATTGGCACCACCGTTGTGCCCTATAATTTGTTTCTACATGCCTCCTTGGTGAAAGAGAAATGGCATCATGAAACCGATTTAAAATTTGCAAGAAAAGATACGATCATCGCTGTTGCTTTGGGAGGAATTGTTTCCATGTGCATTATTATTTCTGCCGCGGCCATTGAAACGCAACATATTTCAAGTGCTGCTGATTTAGCCAAGGGCTTAGAACCTTTATTCGGGAGATTTGCCAAATATTTTTTGGGGATCGGTCTTTTTGCCGCAGGAATAACCAGTGCCATCACAGCGCCATTGGCCGCAGCTTTTGTGGCAACGGGATGTTTGGGTTGGTCTACCAGCATGAAGTCAAAACAATTTAGAGCGGTTTGGATGTTTATCTTGGGCTTGGGTGTTTTATTTTCATCTATCGGATTTAAATCGATTGAAATTATCAAATTTGCACAAATCACTAATGGCTTGTTGTTACCCGTAATCGCCGCGTTTTTATTGTGGGTAATGAATAAATCCAGTATTTTAGGGAAGTATAAAAATACCTTGGTTCAAAATATAATTGGAATTGTCATATTAGGAGTTGCTATATTTTTGGGAGCGAAGAGTATTTTGAAGGTGATATAGGGGCTCGCAAAGTCGCAGAGACGCGAAGACTACAAAATTCCAAATGGAAAATTCCAAATTCCACTAAATGATAGGTTTAAGTCATGTGCAAAAACAAATCACTGTAAATCGATTAAATCAGCGTCATCTGCGTTCTAAAAACTAAGAAGTCCAACAATTGAAAACCAAATTCCAGTAATATCACTAAAATAAGAGTCAAACAAAACAATAGATCTCAACGCAGAAGTTGGTTAAGGTGATATAGGGGCTCGCAAAGGCGCAGAGACGCGAAGACTACAAAATTCCAAATGGAAAATTCCAAATTCCACTAAATGATAGGTTTAAGTCATGTGTAAAAACAAATCAGTGTAAATCATTAAATCAGCGTCATCTGCGTTCCATAGATAAAAAAATTACTAAATTTGAATGATAGCATCCATATAAATCACTAAAATTCGTGTCAAACAAAACAATAGATCTCAACGCAGATGTTGGTGAAGGCGTCAACAACGAAACACAATTAATGCCGTTTCTGTCCTCCTGTAGTATTGCCTGTGGCGGACATGCGGGAGATGAGTCCACGATGACCTCCGTTGTAAAACTCGCGAAAAAGCATCAGGTCAAGATTGGCGCGCATCCGTCATTTCCTGATAAAGCAAACTTTGGAAGACTAAAAATGGATATTTCAAGTGATGATTTATTGGTGTCCTTAAAAACACAGGTCAACAGTCTTTTAAAAGTGTTGGAAAATGAAAACAGAAGCTTGCATCACATCAAACCCCATGGCGCACTATATAATCTTGCCAATACGGATAACGCTTACGCAGAAATCATCATTGATTTAATGAAACATTTTGATGGTACTAAACTTTATGCACCTTACGGATCTTTAATCGCTAAAAAGGCAGAAGACGCGAATATTACCGTTGTTTTTGAAGCTTTTGCAGATAGAAATTACAATGACGATTTGACGTTGGTATCAAGAACACAACCCAACGCACTTATTGAAGATGCAGAGCAGATATGCAAGCACGTCCTTAATATGATTCTGCACCATCACGTCAAGACCATCAACGGCACAGAAAAAAACATAAAAGCAGATACGATGTGTATGCATGGCGATCAGCCTCAAGCTGCACAGCATCTAAAAATCCTCACTGAGCGATTAATCAAAAAAGGGATTCAGATTTTATAAAATTTTGACCAATTATCAACTCACATATAAGCGTTTTTCAGAAGCATCCATCTTAGTACAATGGCCACAAAAGATTGCGCCTGAAATTCTTGCTGATATGCTCGCATTTAAAAATAATTTGTTGAACTCAGAGCATTCGTCAATCCTTCAAATCACCAATGCCTACAGTTCAATTTTAATTACCTACAGGGATTATATCTCAAATTTTGAATCTGAGATAACATTCTTAAAAACGAAATATGCCTCTAGGCAAAACTTAGAAAAACAAGACTCGAAGCTTTGGAAAATCCCGGCGTGTTACGATTGTCATTTTGCGTTGGATTTAGAGGAGATTTCAAACGAAAAGCAATTATCACCTTCAGAAATTATAAAATTACATGTTGATGCCGTTTACAACGTCTATTTTATCGGATTTCTCCCCGGGTTTTTATATTTAGGTGGCTTGAATGAACGCTTATTTATGCCACGAATAAAAAGTCCGAGACAGCATGTCGAGAAAGGGGCAGTGGCGATTGGTGGGGAGCAAACAGGTGTTTACCCCAATGCAAGTCCGGGCGGGTGGAACATCATCGGGAATTCACCCTTAAACTTTTTCAATTCCGATTTAGAAACGCCATGTTTCGCAAATGCCGGAGATCGCATTCAGTTTATGGCTGTCGATTTTAAAACGCATCAAGAAATTTTAGTGGAGGTTCAAAATGGAACTTACAATATAGAAAGTGAGGTAAACGATGGTTGAGGTACTAAAATCAGGTTTGTTTGACAGTATTCAAGATTTGGGACGTGTTGGCGTGCAGCAATTTGGCGTGCCCATGTCTGGTGCGATGGATCAGTACTCGGCTAAATTGGCCAATGCTATTTTAGGGAATGAGCAAGAGGCGGCGGTACTCGAGTTTACCTTACTAGGGCCCACTTTAAAGTTCTGTATTGAGACTGCCATTTGCTTAACCGGTATGGAATGTCAAGCTAAAATCAACAAAGAGCCCATTGAAAATAACAGGTATGTTCTCATAAAAAAAGATGATGTGCTGTCCTTTGGGAAAAGGGAATTGGGTTTTAGAGGCTATTTGGCAGTGTTGGGCGGATTCCAATCTGAAAAAGTGATGGAGAGTCGGAGTTTTTATAGAATGATTACCACGCAGGAACGTTTAAAAACTGGCGATGTTTTAAAAATCAGGACGGTACCAGTGCCGGCTAAAGTGGCTAACGCCATCGTGAAAACACCAAAAGCGCATTCTGAAACCTTAATACTCGAGGTTTTTAAAGGTGTTGAGTTTGCATTGCTTTCCGCAGACCAAAAACAGCAATTATTGAGCACGACGTTTACAATTACGAAAGACAGTAACCGTATGGCCTATCAATTGCAAGAAGGTCTGCCAAACGACTTACACCCTATTTTAACCTCAGCGGTGCTTCCTGGAACAATCCAGCTCACACCTTCTGGGCAATTAATGGTATTGATGCGCGATTGTCAAACTACTGGAGGTTATCCTAGAATTCTTCAACTTTCTGAAATGTCTATCAACCGTTTATCTCAAAAAACGCCAGGGGATAAGTTTCGTTTTAATATTTTGAACTATTAAGATTTTGATAGTATAAAGGCCTCGGCGTCCATAATTAGCATTAATCTAAAAGATACAAAGGGCTGTTTATCTTTGGAATTCTTGAGTCTTAAAAGCAGCATTTTTGAATTTCAACACTGTATTTAACAGTTTATTTCCAAAATTTCTATAATTTCAGCCACCAAACAAACAAACCAACCCATTATGAAAAATTTCTTACTACTTATTGTAGGCGTACTTCTTGGCGCATTGGCCATGTATTTCTATTGTTGCCAGCCCAATGCAGAGCTTGCAATAAACGCTCCCAAAGGCCTCATTACCCCTGACCAAGCTAAAATCTTGGACGCCGCTTATACCCCAAGGTACCAATTGATCAGTGATTCTATTGTGACCAGAAAAGGAGGCGATAACCGTTCATCTTGGTATGGACTGGCTGACGTTAGGGATTATCTTACCTATGCTGAAAACGAAGCTAAAGAATTAGGCTATACCATGAACGGCGTGCGCATTTATTTAGGAGCACATCCTGATCAGAACGGAGAAGCGGGTTATACCACCATGTTTTTTATTCCAACAGGAAAAGCTTACAAAGCAGATGCTTCCATGTTTAATTTCTCTATGCAACTCGGAAGTGAAGATATTCCTGGAGGCGGAGGCTTAAATATGGGAGGAGATGGAATACCTCCAAGCGCCAGTTATCCTCAGTAAAATAACATGGAGGAGTTTTTAAAACAGAATTACACTCTATTGACCCATTCTGTTGAGCTATTGGCAGTAATTTCAGGAATGGTTTCCTACAGAAAATACAAATCAACGGCTGTAAAATATTTCATCTTTTTTTTGGTTTATGCCATTATTATTGACTTTCTTGGAGTTTATCCAAAGTATTTTAAAAGTTGGGGTATTTCTGATCTTATAAAAGGTACTGCTGTAGAAAATAATTATTTGTGGTATACTGTCTTCTGGGGCATGGGAAGTACACTATTCTACACGACTTTTTTTCGAAGAATCTTGAATGATTCTACGTAAAAAAAGTATTTTAAAATATGCGATACTCTTTTTCTTGATAGGATCCATTGCGCAATTTGCATTTCATTTTCAATCCCATAATACTGAATATCGTATTGCAATATTTGTAGCTGGTTCCTTTCTTATTCTAGGATCCGTTTTTCTCTATTTTATTGAGGTTTTAGAAAGTGACAAGGTATTGACCTTTTATAAATCTATCTATTTTTGGATTAGTGCAGTCATTTTAATTTGGTTTTTGATTACCACGCCATTAATCTTTTATGACATCTATTTTTCAACTGCCGATTGGAATTTTATTCTTTTAAAATGGCAAATTTATTTGTTTGCCAATATGTTTATGTATTTATCCTTTAGCTTTGCTTTGTTATGGTGCAAACCACAGAACGACTGATTAGTACAGATGCCCAAAGGTATTTGTTGATTTATATGATTGCCATATTGGTGATTGTAACAACACTTGTTATTGTCTTTTTTATTGTATTCCAAAAACGAAAGAACAAGCTCTTATTGGATAAAATAAAACAACAAAAACAATTTGAGGAAACGGTAGCCAAAACCAGTGAGGAAATTCAAGAACAGACGCTTAAATACATCGGTCAGGAACTTCATGATAATATTGGGCAATTGCTGTCATTAGCGAGTATGCAAATGGGCATGCTGGGTGTCAAAATAGCAGATGACATTAAAGAACCCTACCTCGAAACCCAAAAAATAATCAAAGAAAGTTTGGGTGAAGTCAGAGCCTTATCTAAATCTCTAAATACGGATGTGATTCAAAAGAGAGGATTCTCAGAATCAATACTGTATGAAATTGAACGTCTCAACCGGATGAAATTAATAACTGCAGCATTTGCTGTGGACGGTGATGTAGTAGCGTTTGGGAATAAAAAGGATGGCATTATTTTATTCCGAATTTTACAGGAATTTATTTCCAATACCGTCAAACATTCCAATGCAAGTAAACTAACCATTTCATTGGATTATAAGCAAGAGCAGCTGCTCATCAATGCTACAGATGATGGCGTCGGGTTTTTGATGGATGATTTAAAGGATAGTTCAGGACTATTGAATATGAAAAATAGGGCAGAGCTGGTGGAGTCAACCTTCAGTTTAATTTCCCAACCTGATCACGGGACACAACTGAGTATTGTCTACCCTATTGCGGCACGTGCCTTAAAGGCAAAAGAGCTGTTATAATTGAATCTTTTAGATTACAAATCTTGACCTTTTAAGTCTTTGTTCTAGCAGCGAAGCGATCTAGCTTCTATTTTCTAGGCATGCCTTCCAAAGTGGCTCATCAGGTAAAGGGGCGATGACGTGAATTTTATCGTTAGAAACCGGATGGATAAACGACAGTTCCCGGGCATGTAAATGAATACTCGCATCTGGATTGCTTCGGTCAAAACCATATTTCAAATCGCCTTTGATGGGACTGCCAATACTTGACAATTGCGCGCGGATTTGATGGTGCCTTCCTGTTTCCAGTTCCACCTCAATCAAATAATAATTATCCAAATTCTTAAGGACTTTATAATGAAGTATGGCTTTTTTTGCATCCGGAATTTCCTTGGTGTAGGCTGTAGATTTATTGTTCTTCGGATTTTTTTTTAACCAGTGGATTAGGGTATCCTCAGTTTTTGGAGGCATTTGTTTTACGAGTGCCCAATAGGTTTTTTTTGCTTCTTTATCTGCGAAAATTTTGTTCAATCGGGGTAAAGCTTTACTTGTTTTTGAGAACATGACCACGCCTGTGGTCGGTCGGTCCAACCGGTGGACCACGCCCAAATAAACGTTTCCGGGTTTGTTGTATTTCTCCTTAATATATGATTTGACTACCTCACTCAAAGGTTCGTCTCCGGTTTTATCACCTTGAACGATATCACCCGCACGTTTGTTAACGATGATGAGGTGATTGTCTTCGTAAATGACCTGAAGGTTGTTTCTGTTGGAGAGTATTTTAGTCACGGATGATTACTTTTTCAATGGAACGCTGATGACGCTGATTGTAATGATTTGCACTGATTTTTTTTAGATGCACCCGAAATCTCAGGAACATATTTGAAACGGATGATTACTTTTTCAATGGAACGCTGATAACGCTGATTGTACTGATTTGTACTGATTTTTTTCGACACTATTGAAGCTTCTGGAATACTAAATCACCAATCGTCAACTTGGAATTTAAAATTTACGATACACCGGAACAATCTTTTTTCCCCTTCGGGGAAATGTCCGAAGGACAATAGGGACTAATACTGCTCCTCATCATTTGGAAACTCCACTGCTTTCACATCTTTCACATATTGTGAAATTGAACTCGTCATATCCTCATAAAGGTTCATATATCTGCGCAAGAAACGTGGGTGGAACTCATGGGTCATTCCCAACATGTCGTGAAGTACAAGCACTTGTCCGTCCACTCCATTGCCTGCACCAATACCAATGACCGGAATGGAAATGCTTTCAGCCACTTCTTTGGCCAATTTTGCAGGAATTTTTTCTAAAACAATAGCAAAACAGCCTATCCTTTCAAGCATTAATGCGTCTTCCTTAAGTTTGTCGGCTTCTTCATCTTCTTTGGCTCTAACGGTGTAGGTTCCAAATTTATAAATAGATTGTGGCGTGAGTCCCAAATGGCCCATCACCGGAATTCCAGCATTCAAGATCCTTTTGATAGATTCCTTGACTTCTTTACCACCTTCCAATTTTACGGCATGCCCGCCGCTTTCTTTCATGATCCTGATAGCAGAGCGTAAGGCTTCCTTTGGATCACTTTGGTAACTTCCAAAAGGTAAATCGACCACCACCAAAGACCGTTCAATGGCACGCACAACACCGGCAGCATGATAAATCATCTGATCTAAGGTAATAGGTAAGGTCGTTTCATGACCTGCCATCACATTACTTGCCGAATCACCCACCAAAATCACATCCACACCTGCACCATCAACAATTTTTGCCATGGTATAGTCATACGCGGTAAGCATTGATATTTTTTCGCCATTGGCTTTCATGTCCACCAAGGTTTTCACGGTGATTCTTTTATAGTCTCTTTTTGCTACAGACATAGTTTTTTGTTTTAATCACGTAAAAATAGTGAGATTATTTAAATGTAGTCCTATTTAGAGGGAAAACCCCAGATAGACTTTATAGAAACGAAACATACCAAATATCTTCATACATTATAATGGCACGGGTTTTAAAACTGAAAATATATAAAAGGCTGGAAATCTGTAGAAAAAGCCTGATAACAGATAATGCCTACACTAGCGGCAATCATGACTTTGGCAATTCCTGGACTTTTAGAATAGACACCTTCAATTTTTGCTTTTGTAGATTCTGGCAACCAGTGGGTGACATAGCCTAAAAGCATGACCCAAAACACCATTTGGTAGTGCACCAAAATATCCCAAGCATAATGCCAATCCATGTGGTAGATTACCTGATTGTACCAACGCGCAATATGGTCCATACTTTCACCTCTAAAATAAATCCGTGTAAACGTGATAAAAGTAAGGGTCACTAAAATCTTCCACCAACGTGCGTACCATTGGTTGTTGGCTTCATACGGACTCACTTTTCGCCAGAGTTTGTAAACCACAATCCCCAGTCCATTGAGTCCACCCCAAATGACGAATTTCCATGAAGCGCCATGCCACAAACCACCAATCAACATAGTTAACATGAGGTTGATATTGGTATTGATTTGATTTTTTATGGTCGTATTAAAAAAGCGACAAAATATAAATTAGAAGTACAGTACCCAGAACGAGAGATACAACCCACATGTCTTGATACCCATAGAGCACGCCCAATACCATGACACTTAAAATAATATAGGACGCCAAGGTGCCCTTTCGATTCCCACCTAATGGAATATATAAATAATCACGCAACCATGTGGAGAGCGAAATGTGCCAACGTTTCCAGAAATCGCCCGCATTGGTGGCTTTATAAGGCGCATTAAAGTTGATGGGCAGCTTGAAGCCCATCAATAGCGCCAATCCGATGGCAATATCAGTATAGCCAGAAAAATCGCCATAAATTTGAAGCGAATAACCAATCATGGCCATCACATTGGCGAAACCTGAAAACATTTCGGGCGCATCAAACACGCGGTCTAGGAAGTGCATGGCTATAAAATCGGCAAAAATCATTTTCTTGATCAAGCCTTTCAAAATCATAAAGGTTCCGGCATCAAAATCTGATTTGGTGATCACCGTAGGTTGGGAGATTTGGGGCACGAAGTTCTCTGCCCTGACAATCGGTCCAGCCACTAATTGCGGAAAGAAACTGACATAAAACCCGAAATCGAGAAGGGAATTTAATGGCACTAATTTTCTCCTAAAAATATCAACGCTGTAACTGATGGTTTGGAAGGTGTAAAAAGAAATGCCTACGGGAAGAATGATTTTATCTACCGTGAAATAATTCTGATCATTAAAACCATTTCCCCAATGTGCCACCCAATTGACAACTTCGTGATTGGTATGGAACAGCATATTGAATGAATCCGTAAAAAAGTAAGCGTATTTAAAATAACACAATACCGTTAAATTGATGATGACGCTTAAGGTGACCAAAATGTAACGTTTGGTTTGCTGTTCGCTTTTGTGGATGCTTCTACCGATTATAAAATCAACGAGCGTACTAAAAATAAGAATGCCAATAAAGAGTCCGCTAGTTTTATAATAAAAGAAAAGAGAAATAAGAAAGAGATACGAATTGCGCAGTGCAATTTTTTTATAAACAAGCGCGAACAAAAAATAGGCTACGGCAAAAAATATCCAAAAATTTGCTTGGGTAAAAATCAGCGGATAATCTTCCGAAAACGTAAAAATATCGAGCAGCCTATTCATTCAATGTTTTATAGTGCTTCAACAATTCTTCTTTGTTTCTATCGGTTGATCGTGCCCATGCGTCAATTAGGGCGTCCATAAATAAATCGGCTTTAAGGCTATAACCCAATTGGGTAAAATGAATGCGATCCCGAGGCATTAATTTGTTTTGATACCATTTGTTTGAAGAACCAAGGCCGCCCATAATTTCGTATAAATCCCACACCGCCATGTTATATTTTTTGGATAACTCCATGATTACTTTTTGTTGGGTCGCGGTATTCGGGTTGGGGATTCTTCGCTTGTAATAATCGTCATTAGGAACGGTCAGCAGAATGGCACAATCTGGGTTGACGCGTTGGATCATGTGGATAAACGCCTCATAATAAGCGCGAAATTTTTCGGCATCAAATTCACTTTTTGGCATATAGGCATCATTGGTGCCAATAGAGATGATGAATAAATCAGGTTTATAAAGTTGCAGTTGTTTTTCAAAATAAACAGCCCTGTTGTAATAGGCAAAACTCCCGCCATTAACACCGATGCTTGTGTATTCAATCCCGTCATCATCGTTCATAAATTCCATGCCCATCAACGCAAATTCTGGATTTATTATGGTGGTGTCATTTAATTCTAAAGACAGGGCAACTTCATCTACCAATTTATTAAAACGGAACTCCCGATACATTTTATCGCGATTGAGAGTGTCAGAAATGACGAGTTCAGGGTTGAGCACAGTGAGGTTGTAATCTGATTTCCAAGTATTATAAAAGACTCTTAATTTGTTGAATTCGTAAGGTTGATTGGTGTAGTTTCGATAGTTGGATTTGACAGTGATGGTATCCGATTTCTCCCTAAACGCAGCGGTCACTCCAGCCAATCCCCAAGCAATACTGTCTTTTCTTACCGAAGACCGATAGCCCTGCCATTTGGATTTTGTGGCTTCAATGCGATAGTTGGAGGGGTTGTTGGTATGTGCCAAATGAAACGGGAACACAAAACCACGCTGTCCTTGACTAACTGTATTGGTGTTTTGGAGATAGGTTCTTATTTTATTGGAATAAATATCCGCTTGAATATGCGAGCCACCAATATGGAACACATGCAGCTTTTGTTTTTTACCGCTATAGATAGAATCCATTTTAGCAAAAAACTGATGAAATGTTGGGGAGTTTTCTGCCATTTTAAAGGTGTTCGCTTCAAAATTGATCAGGTGGCCAAATTTTGGTTTAAGGCTGTCCAGAACATAATCCTGACTGAAAAGTGGTGTGGAAAATATTATAAAGAGTGCTACTAAGGTGTTTCTCATTTTTGATCGTTTAAATCCAAATACATGGCCAGAAAAAATAATTCGGAGATGATTTTAGTGCCCGCGGGCGAAAAATGGGTATAATCATTTGCTGCTAAACCTTGATCTACCCAATGCTGCATGGCATTTTTTCCTACCCATGGCGTCATACATGCTCCAAAAAGCAATACCATTTTCGATACACATGGCTTCTAAGGTTTTGTTGAGATAAGGGAGCAAAGGGTAGGTTTTCATTTGACCATTTTCATTAGTGGTCATATCTGACGGGCCAATAAAAATAACGCTGGCAGTTGCGCTTTTACGCTTTACCCAATTGATATGGTTTTTGAGATAGCTGGCATATTCCTTGACTTCCAATGAATCTTTAAGATAAGGCACCGAATTACCGCCATATTGAAAAATCAACAGTTTAGGCTGTAATTGCTGGTACATTTGTTGGAAATTGCCACTATTGCTGCCTGCAAAAACGGTTCCTGAAGAGCCTCTCATGGCAACGTTGTCTAAAGAAATTCCGCTCTTTCCGTCTAGTGTAAGTCCATAAAAATCTGGACTTATTTTACTTTCCAGTTCAATTTTGAGATTGGAAGGGGTAGTTGCTAAGTCTATGGCCAATTTATGGTATAGGCCATCTGCAATCAAGTTCTCAGACTTTACCAAAACCCCGTCATTATAAACTTTTACAGTTGTGGGAGCCACTGCATGTCCATAATGCAACCCTATTTTAGTGAAGGTTCTTAAAAGTCCGTAAGACCTGGTGGGAATTCCAATGGTAATGGTGGCTTTTTGTAATTTGAGGGAATCTAACAACAGACTGTCCACAGTTTCATAAGCCTCGGTAAATCGCGATAGGGAGGTATAAGCGCCGTATTTTTTATGAAAAAATTTCTCTTGTGTAGGATCAAAATAGGCGTGTCGGGTCCAGTTATCAGAATGAGTGACATTGGCGCTAATTTGCTGATACACTTGAACAATAGGCACAAAGCCAGGACCGGAACCACCATAGAGACCTTGCAAGCGATTCCGCAGATACCCAGAAATGCGGTCGCCTTCCAATTGCGAATCGCCATAATGAATAATGCGAGAACGGCCGCTTTGTAAATTTTCACGCAACTCATCTAAAAACGCTTTTTTGTTATTGGGATACTTTATGCGCTGTACTTTGGATGTGTCGATTTTTGTAAAATCAGGGATTTTGGACGTGGATTCGGTAGCATTTTTATCAAGGTCTTTTACCAAACCTTCAATATTATTGACAATACTGTCTAAGCTTTTAATTTTAGAAGGGTTCTCACTTTGGTCGTCAAGAAAACTGTGGTGGGTTGGAAATTTGATGTTGATATCTCCTATAAAAAAGCCCTCTTGGGTTTTATCATTATTAAGCTTCTTGGAGCTGCTTAAAAAAGTCACTCCCAATAATACCAACAGCGTGGCAACAATATAGAAGACTATTTTAAAGGGCGAATACCTCATGAAATGTATTTGGGAACGGCATTTTTTTGCGATCGAAATATAATACTAAAATCATCTTAAAAATTAACAGAAACGAAAAAAAAGATAGGAAGATTTAGATGGACTTATCTCTAACAATCCGATAGATGCACACCAACCGCCAAACCACCTTCAGAGGTCTCCTTATATTTAGTATTCATATCCTTTGCCGTTTCCCACATGGTTTGCACCACTTTGTCCAACGGTACTTTCACGTTTTTCGGATCAGTGTCTAATGCCAATTCTGCGGCATTGATTGCCTTTATGGCACCCATCGCATTACGTTCAATACACGGAATTTGAACTAAGCCCCCAATAGGATCACAGGTCATTCCGAGATGATGCTCCATGGCAATTTCAGCGGCAATCAACACTTGTTCTGGCGAACCACCTAAGAGCTCACATAAGGCAGCTGCTGCCATTGAAGATGACACGCCAATTTCAGCCTGACACCCACCCATGGCTGCTGATATAGTGGCGTTTTTCTTGAAAATACTGCCAATCTCTCCAGCTACCAAAAGGAATTTTTTGATGTGCTCAAAATCGGCTTCATGATTTTCAATCACCAAATAATACATCAGGACTGACGGGATAACGCCGGCACTTCCGTTAGTAGGTGCTGTTACGACACGGCCTAAAGCAGCATTGACTTCATTGACACTCAGCGCAAAACAGCTGACCCATTTTAAGATTTGTCTAAACTTGACTTCGGTATGTCTTATAGTCTCCAACCATTCCTGCGGATTGCTGTAGGGCATGTCACCTTTCAAGGTTTGGTGCATGTCATAGGCACGGCGTCTGACATTTAATCCGCCAGGCAAATTGCCTTCGGTATGACAGCCGGTGTACATACATTCCAACATCGTGTCCCAAATGCGTTTCAATTCAAAATCGATCGTGTCCATATCTCTGATCGATTTTTCGTTTTCTAAGACCACACTTGAAATGGGCAAGTTCAATTGGTGACAAAAAGCAAGCAACTCTGTACCTAATCTGACCGGATAAGGAAATGTATTATTGAAAATTTTCTGATTCCTTTTTGAAACCTTTCGTTCTTCTTTGACCACAAATCCGCCACCGATAGAGTAGAAGGTAGAACTGGACTTCCGGCCGTTGATGACCGCCGTGAATTTCATGCCATTAGCATGAAACGGTAAAAATTTTCTATTAAAAACAATGTCTGTTTTGGGATCAAAAGCAATGGCAATTTCATTGTTGAACATCAACGTATGCGTGTTCTTGACCGATACAATTATGGCTTCCAGTGTATCTGTAGGAATTCTTTCAGGATCAGCGCCATACAAGCCGAGCATCACGGCATAATCCGTAGCATGCCCTTTTCCGGTTAATGATAAAGAACCATAAAGATCAACGGTGATGCTTTCAACCTTATCAAATTTTTTGCTCTCTTTCAATTCCTTAATCCAGCGCTCGGCCGCACGCCAAGGTCCCAAGGTATGGGAACTGGATGGGCCAACACCAATCTTTAACATATCAAATACAGAAATACACTCCATTGACGAAAACGATTTAGAGCCGCAAATATAGCCTCTTTTTATATCAAAACAGAATTGGATTTAAGGAGAAACAAATTGTGGGGATATCTTGTTGAGGATCTTGGAAAAAGGCGCGTTGAAGTCATAAAAAAATCAAACTCTTATGAACAATGAACAATGAAGAAAGAAGAACCTATTGAGAATAAAGAATCGAGTCAAGAATCGAATAGTAATGATTTGAAAATATTCGGTTTGCAATAATCAAAATTGCGTTCTGGATTACAATTTAAGTTTTATAAAAAAACCTGCCGAAAATTTGAAACTCAAGTTTTTAGGAATTGATTACCGAATAGTGGTAAAAGAAAGGATGTTTTTACATCACCATAAAATGTCAGTTTAAATCCGCCTTTCTATCGATTAGGCAAAAACATTCTGACAAAAGATTGTGGTAAAAACATCCTTTATTAAAAAGCGAGCTGTTTTGAACTTATTTTATTTCAAAACGTTCAATATTGTTAGCCTTCATGACTTCGTTGATGTTGGAAAGATCCACACCATCCACATTATCGGCAGGTATGACAACTACTCTAAAAACTTGGTTTTGAGTCCACTCTGCATCTAACGTTGAAAAGTTTGTCGTTCCTTCTAAAAATATACGCACATCAGTTTGGGTGAAATCGAAGTTGTATATCAAGTTGCCATCGTCAAAAGTCACAGTCTGTGGCAGCAAACGCCAAATGTTTTGCCCGTTGTTGGTTTCCCATAAAATATAGACAAGGGTCACATCAGAAATTAGCACTTGAAAGCCGTAATTCTCTGCAATTGAAAATTCATTGGCATCATTAAAATTTACATCAATTTCAAAGGCCGAGGCGGCAATGGGAATCCCATCAATACCATCAAGACCTGGAGGTCCAATAGGGCCTTGATCACCTGTGCAGGAGGTCAATAAAATAGCTATTAAAACTAATAAGGATACGGTCTTTTTCATGTGAATTCGTTTTAAGTTATACACAAAATTACGAATCGTTTCTCTTTTAGCGGTTACAGATGGGTTTAAGTTTCTTACATAAATGACACCTTGTCATATTTTCTGTCATGGCACAGTCATTGACATAAACAAAGAGAAATAAAAATTAACAGTTCAACACAAAACATATATTATGAGTAAAATAATTGGAATCGATTTAGGTACAACCAACTCTTGCGTTTCGGTAATGGAAGGTAACGAGCCAGTTGTAATTCCTAATGCAGAAGGTAAAAGAACTACACCATCTGTCATTGCTTTTGTAGAAGGTGGTGAAATTAAAGTTGGTGATCCAGCAAAACGTCAAGCGGTAACAAACCCGACAAAAACGGTTTATTCGATCAAACGTTTTATGGGAAACAAATATTCTGAATCTAAAAAAGAAGCAGAACGTGTACCATATAAAGTGGTAAAAGGTGACAATGACACCCCAAGAGTTGATATCGACGGGCGTCTATATACACCACAAGAATTATCAGCAATGATTCTTCAAAAAATGAAGAAAACTGCTGAAGATTATTTAGGTCAAACCGTAACGGAGGCAGTTATTACAGTGCCTGCTTACTTTAATGACTCTCAGCGTCAAGCAACTAAAGAAGCCGGAGAAATTGCTGGTTTAAAAGTACGACGTATCATCAACGAACCAACCGCAGCTGCATTGGCTTACGGATTGGAATAAAAAAGGAAAAGACCAAAAAATTGTTGTTTTTGACTTTGGTGGAGGAACGCATGACGTGTCTATCCTTGAATTGGGTGATGGTGTTTTTGAAGTATTGTCAACAGAAGGAGATACCCATTTAGGTGGTGATGATGTAGATCAGAAAATTATCGATTGGTTAGCTGACGAGTTCAAAAAAGAAGAAGATATCGATTTACGTAAAGATCCTATGGCGCTTCAACGTTTGAAAGAAGCTTCTGAGAAAGCAAAAATTGAGCTCTCATCTTCAGGACAAACTGAAATCAACTTGCCTTATGTAACGGCTACCGCAAGCGGACCGAAACACTTGGTAAGAACGTTGACCAAAGCTAAATTTGAGCAATTGATTGATGATTTGGTAAAACGTACCATTGAGCCATGTAAAAATGCAATGAAAGCAGCAGGTCTTTCAAAAGATGACATCGATGAAATTATTCTAGTTGGTGGATCAACACGTATCCCTGCAGTACAAGAAGCTGTTGAAAAATTCTTTGGAAAAGCGCCAAGTAAAGGTGTAAATCCTGATGAAGTAGTTGCCGTTGGTGCTGCAATTCAAGGTGGTGTATTGACAGGAGATGTGAAAGATGTATTACTTCTTGATGTGACGCCATTATCTCTTGGTATTGAAACCATGGGTAACGTAATGACCAAGTTAATTGAAGCTAACACGACGATTCCTACTAAGAAATCACAAGTGTTTTCAACAGCTGCAGACAACCAGCCTTCAGTGGAAATCCACGTATTGCAAGGTGAGCGTTCTATGGCAGCAGATAATAAAACTATCGGTCGTTTCCATTTAGATGGTATTCCGCCATCCAAACGTGGGACACCTCAAATTGAAGTAACGTTTGATATTGATGCCAATGGTATCATTCACGTAACAGCAGGAGATAAAGCAACCGGAAAAACACAAGATATTCGTATTGAGGCGTCTTCTGGATTGACTGAAGAAGAAATCAAAAAGATGAAAGCTGATGCTGAAGCAAATGCTGAAGCTGATAAACTAGCGAAAGAAAAAGCAGAGAAATTGAATGCTGCTGATGCAATGATTTTCCAAACAGAAAGTCAGTTGAAAGAATTTGGTGATAAATTATCTGATGATAAGAAAAAACCAATTGAAGAAGCGCTTGAAGAATTGAAAACAGCTTTTGAATCTAAAGATATCGCAGTGATTGACCCAGCTCTTGAGAAAATCAATGAAGCTTGGAAAGTAGCTAGCGAAGAAATGTACAAAGCACAAGGAGATGCTCAGGGTGGTGGACAACCAGGACCTGACTCTGGAGATGCTGGCAAAGATGGACAGTCCAATGAAGGCAGTGATGTTGAGGACGTTGATTTTGAAGAAGTGAAGTAAGCAGGGAACCAATCACGATATTCTATCGGGATTGTGTGAATCGCTTATTCCGAGCTTGTCGAGGAATCTTAATAGTAAAAACGCAACCTTTTTTAGGTTGTCGTTTTTTTGGTTTA
>NZ_LZRN01000051.1 GCF_001678675.1 Gelidibacter algens | reverse complement strand
GTAGTTAGTTTTTTTATTAATTGTAAAGATGGAAATTAATCCAAGCCTCCTTTACGTTCTGGAGAACGTTGGGTTGGCCATTCCATTTGCTTCCCAGTACGATCGCTTACAGGTAATACAATTTTCTCTCTTGATGTTTTAGTATCATCTTCACTTGCCATATAGGCTAAAATAGCAGTTAAAATAGCATTGCTTCTGACATCATCAAATACGATTTTATCGTATGTATCACGGTTGGTGTGCCACGTGTAATTCCAATAGGACCAGCTCAATGAACTCAAGTTAAAGGCAGGTGCTCCTGCAGCCACAAAAGATGCATTATCAGACCCACCACCACTTGGAGACCCAGGGAAATTAGTTTCAATATGTTTGGTAATATCTTTCGGCACTGGACGTAGCCAGCGGTTTAAATAATCATAAGAATGTAAAAATCCTGCGCCAGATAAATCCACTACTCGTCCCGTACCATTATCCTGATTGAATACCGCTTGGATATTAGCTACAATTTCTGGATGATCTTCAACAAACGCACGAGAGCCATTTAAACCTTGTTCTTCACTTCCCCAATGCCCTACTAAAATAGTTCGCTTCGGGTTAGGATAGAATTTCTTCAATAAACGCATAGCTTCCATCATCACTATGGTTCCAGTGCCATTATCTGTCGCACCTGTAGCGCCATCCCAAGAGTCAAAATGTGCTGAAAGAATGACATACTCCTCTGGTTTCTCACTCCCTTTTATTTGAGCGATGGTGTTAAATGTTGGTGCCACGCCTAAATCTTTAGACTCTGCAACCACTTTAATTTTAGGTTTGTTGCCATACTCCGCCAAACGGTAGAGCATCGTGTAATCTTCAAGTTCCAAATCCACTGTTGGAATCTTTACAGTACGTGAACTGAATATTTTATTGCTACCAAAAGCTTTTGACCAGTATGAGGACACAATACCTACTGCCCCAGCATTCTCCAAAGCTTCAATTACAGACCGTGAGTTGTAACCGGTGTTTCTCATATTGTCCCGAAAGGCTTTAGACAAAGAATCCCGATCTTTTTTCATTTTTTCAAAAGATTCTGGAGTTGCAAATTCTTCCCAGTTATAGTCTGGTCTTCCTGTCTTTTGATATTCAGAGATCATCACGAATTTGCCTTTGGCGTTAGGTAACCAATTTTTAAATTCTATAGAATCTTTAACTGTTGGAAGCGTAATGACTTCGGCGGTAACTCCTTCTGGACCTGTACTTGGGCTCCAGGCCAATTGCATGCCATCCAAACTTTGAACTCGTGGAGATACCATATCAATATGACTCACCCCGCGTTGCCATGACTTCCACTCACCATACTGTTCGTTTTTTGCTGGAATGCCCCATTTTTCATAAGTGTCAACAGCCCAATCATGTGCCTGTTTCATTTCTGGAGTGCCCACTAAACGTGGCCCAATCACATCCAATAATTCATGCCCTAAAATTTCCAATTGGGAATTTTCATTGGCCTCTTTAATCATGTTGTCAATAACTGCATTTTTCTCTTGTGCAGTTACTGCAAACATAGAGCACATAAGGAATGCTCCTAACAAAATTCTTTTCATTTCTAGTAGTTTATAATGTAAGTTATGCGTATGAAAATACAATTATTAATTAAGATTAAGAACCAAAAAAGGACAACTTTTATATAAAGTGTCCTTTTGAGTTGCCGAGATTAAAACCTTTTACAAGGTATAAATTAATCGAATTGTTATAAATCGGGGAAGAACAAATGTCTCTGAGCTGAAAACTGAAATATTATTGGATCCGTTGTTGATATTAGAATCTATGTTCAGTAAGTTAGACGCTCTTAGCTCATATTCCCATTTGGCATCTTTATCCTTTCTATAGGCTAAACTTGCGTTCCATGTTTGGAACGAATCTGATGGGCCCACATCACTGCTTTGCTTTGTATAGGAATAATCTGTTCTAACAGTTAAGGAATTCCATATATAGGCATCAAATTCTACGGACGGCGCATTAGTAACAAATTTGGTAGTGTTTGTTCCTTGATTAGTATTAGTTACTCTGTACTGATATTTCAAAGAAACATTTGGAGCTTTCTTAAAGTTAGTTCTTAATTCTGGTGTGTAACTTTGAGTAAAATTTTCATTTACAGATCTTCTGTCCTGAATAAATTGATTGTTTTTACTGTAATTATAGTTAACACCTAAACTTGCCCTCAACTTTCCAAAAGTACGTTGTACCCGACCAAACGCCGTAAGACTTTCGTCCGCAAAGTTTGAATTAAAATAGGTGTTGGTTCTAATGACATTGTCAAATTGGGTAACCGATCTAATTTGATCTATATTTTTGTTATAGTTAAGAATTGCAAAAATATTGGTATAATTAAACAAATTGAAACTAAAGTAACGCAAACTTAAATTATGGGACAAAGCATTCTGCAAATCTGGTTCACCATATTGGATACTGTTATAATTATTTAAAACCAATCCTTGAGCTAAATTTGTAACATCGGTAAACGAATTTTGCATACTATAGCGAAAGGTTAAACTCTCGCTCTTTTTGAATTGAATCTGAGTTTCAAAATCAGGCAAGATCCTAAAGAAATTATCATCGTAAGTTTCGCCAAACTGGATGTTTTTATTCCCGTAAGCATGAAGAGAAAAGCCCGGTGTTATTGTAAACTTTCCAGTTTTTAATCTGTAATGCAATCCTAAATAGATATCACTAAAATTGTACTCGGTATCGTTTTCATTGCGCAGCACATTACCTTCATTATCGGTTAAATTTGCTGTAGGCTTGAAGAAAGAGCCATCGTCTAAAAATTGGAAAATATTGGAGTTGAATTTTTGGTTGCTCAAAATCGTGCCTAAAGTAAAATTGATATTGCTCGTGGCATTTAAAATATTGTAATAGTCTAATTTTGCATCGAGTTGATTGGATTTAATACGCCGTTCTTGATTTAAATTATAACCAAATTGATCTCTATTTAAGCCTAAACTAGCTGCTGTATTATCATAAGCATCTCTTGCATTTGGTGGCGCATTGTTATTATTAGGGTCATTTACCAACTGCGCATTATAAAATGGATCTTCATCCTTCAATAAATGCTGCGCTTCAAAAGCAAAAATATTCGTTTCGTTCAATGTGTAGTAGTAATTGACATTTTGATTGATGCTAAAAGGTTTTGCTGCATCCAATTGATTGGTATTTCCAACTACCGATGAAAATATAGTATTGTCTTGGGAATCGTTTGAAATGCGACCTAAAATATCATAATCCAACTGATTATTGACATTAGGTTTGTAACGTGCACTTAATTTAGCCAATCCTTGGTTTGTTGCTTCACGACCAGTCTCCACCTTTTCTTCATCTGGAATACCTAAGTCTGAATCTGTGTAGCGTACAAAGCTTTCTTGGCGAGTTTGTAGTCTATTACTATTATATATTACAAATCCACTAAGATCCAAAGTTTTGATGGGTGTATAACTAAAATTAAGCGCACCCAATTTTGATTCTATCGATTGTGCATTCCCAAGATTGGTTAAACTTCCTAAACCGTTATCTCCCAAATTAATGCTTGTTCCGCTACTATTGCTTGGACTTCTAAAACCCCCTCCAAAATTTCTAATATCACGTCCTGTAAGTGCAACCTCGCCAGTATTATTTAAATCACCTATTATATTTATGGTGTATTTTGGGCTGTAATAAAACAATTTGGGCTGCAGCAAATACAACTCATCATTTGGCGAAGGTGCCACACCACCGCCTGCGGTTACATTGCCAAACCAAAAGTTCTCCTTACCCTCTTTTAATTTAATATTGATTGCCACATTGTCCTGGTTATTTTGTACACCACTTAATTGACCAACTTCGGCATAATTTCGCAATACCTGTATTTTATCCACAGCGCTTGAAGGGATGTTTTTGGTCGCTAATTTTGTATCGCCGTCAAAAAAATCCTTTCCGTTGACCATTAATTTATTAACTACTTTACCCTCCACTTCAATTTTTCCGTCTGCATTTATTTCAACACCAGGTAAATTCTTTAAAACATCCTCCAGCTTTCTTTCTGTCCCAGTATTAAAGGAATCGGCATTGTAGACTATCGTATCGCCTTTGATAGTCACGGGCATTTCATAGGTAATCTGAATCTCATCTAAAGTATTATCAGCCAGTAAAGTGAAATTCTTGGTAAGATCAGCTTCTTTAATACTCAATACTTCTTCAAAAGTTTTCATTCCTATATAACTCACCTGTATGGTGTAGGTCATGTTTTTTGTAAGCGCCAATTTGTAGCCGCCTTGCTCATTGGTAATCCCGTAAGATTCCAAAGCTTTAGTTTGCTGATTGATGGCGATAACGTTGGCCAATTCCAACGGATTTCCGATGCTATCCTTAACGACGCCTTCTACTTTAATTTGAGCAAAAGAATGTCCTACGACGCAAAGTATTACAAGCGTTATTAAATTTTTCATTTTAATTTTTGATGGGTTAGTTTGTGTTAGTAGTTGTATTTTAGAAACGTGAACCGCGATTTCTGCCGCCATACATGTCCTGCATTTCTTTCATTTTCTCTTTGACGATTTCAGCGTATTGTTCTTTCGTTACCTCTTTCCCTTTTGAAGGGGCTTTGATGTCTACCTTATCTGTAGGATTGATCTCAATTTTTGAACATAGAATTGTTGTGCGACCAGAATTGACTTCCAAAATCAAACCCGGAAGCCCCCAATACTCGCCAGGACCTTGGTTAACCGGAATTTGTGGGGTGTACCATGCGGTAATAAGAATCTCTTTTGGCACTTCAATCTCGTCCATAAGGTTGGTGGTTTTAGCTGTATCCTTAGATTTCTCACCCTCTTTTTTCTCATCATCTTGATTACGACGTCTCATATTGGCAAAATCCAAATCATCTCCTTTTTTGACAGCTGTTGCCTTAAAACAGAGATACTGACCAATTTGTTTTGATTCATTCTCCATTTTCCATTCCAACTTAGGGATGGAGTCCTTGATCAAAAACTGCTTCCCAAAAAACTCTTGGTCTTGGATCAGTTGGTGTTCTTTTACATTTTTATATTGAGCACCTGCCGTAAAACTGCCCATCATACCTCCCCATTGGCTTCCGCCTCCTGCGCCTGGAGTTGCCAACTTTTCTTCTTCTTTGTAAATGGATTCTGTTCTATTAAAACTTAAGATGTATGTTTTTTCCAACATGCTTTTCATGCGTTCGGCAATCATTTTTTTCTGTTGCTCGCTCATTTGGTTACCACCAAAATTGCTCATATCCATAGTGGTTTTAGATTGGTAATAGGCTTTGCCCTGAAAGTCTTGCGCCATTAAAGCTGTTGAAAACAGAAGCATCAAACAGCTATAAATTCTAATTGAGAGTGATTTCATTTTATACGGTTTTTAAGAGGATGTGTTGATCAAAAAATACAACCCATGCGTTTGACTCTAAAAAGCGACATTAGTTAGTCTTCAAAATGTTAAAGTTTTACTAAACTATCCTCCAGACTGAAAGATCACAGTAGTTCCATTTTTACTCCTGGTACCACTTTGCTTCATCATTTCTTTGGTTTTCTTTTCTATGATATCGTCAAATTCCATTTGGGTGACTTCCTTTCCTTTTTTAGGTTCATCAATTGTAATTACTTCTTCTGGATTGATGACAATTTTAGTGCAAACCAGAGTTAACTTGCCATCATTGATCTCCAAGATTAAGCCTGGAAGTCCGAAAAATTCAGCAGGTCCATTACCTATCGGAATCTGTGGTGTATACCACGCTGTGGTTATTTTTTCTTTCATGACTGTTTCAATCCCATTAGTTTCAGTCAGTGTTTGGGTTTTGAACTCTGTCCTGATCTGCGCCTTGAAACAGGTGTATACGCCAATGTTCTTTGTTTCATTAAGCAATTCCCATTTTGGACTTGGCAACGAATCTTTTATTAAAAACTGTTTTCCATACTTTTCGATTTGATTTGTAAATCGGGACTCCTTAATATTTTTATACATCATGTCAGGACCTTCAGAAAATGTTATTGTGATTCCGCCACGTGATGGCATTGGTGCTTCCAGTTTTTCATTTTTTTTATAAAGCGATTCATTCTTATTGAAGGTCAACGTATATTCCTGTTGGAATTGTCTTTTTAATTGTTCTTGAAGTTCTTTTTGAAGTTCTGAGTTAATTGTAGAATCATTATTCTTAAAGTCCATTTGACGATGAGATTTGTAGGTGGCAACACCTTGGAAATCTTGACCATTCACCATCATAACCATGAATAACGTTACGATTAATGATGTTTTTTGTTTTAATTTCATAATTATCTGTTTATTGATTGATTATATTTTAGTTGTCAAAGATTGGGAGTTTATCAATAGGATTGCGTTAACGAGTGTTAACTAGTGTTAACCGATTCATATTGATCGCATCAACTTCTTATATTTGGCCTATGACGGCAAAAAACTACTTGTGGATTTTATATGCTATAACTGCAACCATCTTTATTACAATTGGGGTGCAGGTATATTGGAACTACACCAATTACCAACTAAATAGGCAGCGGGTTAGCAACGAGATTCAGCTAAGTCTTGACAATGCCTTGGAGGAGTATTATGCTGAAATTGCTAAATCTGATTTTTTAACAATTATAAAACCCGACAAGACTACTGACGTTGGCAGTGACATTTCAGAAGAAATATCCAAATTATCAAATGTCTTTACGAAAGCGAATAAATTAAAGTCTATTGCTATTTCTTCTATCAATTTTGAACGCAGTGCTAACCACGACGTGGATTCCGTGCTTTTGAGCGTGAAAGAGGAATTGAACAAAACCCTGTTATCCGACAATAAAAAAACTTTAGACAGTATTATTGGTTTCAGCCAATTGACAACCAAAGATTCGGGTATTCATATTGAAAAAGGGAAGCAACTCAAAGCCGTCCAAGTTTTAAAAGGTAAAAAGGCATTTGACAGTTTGAAAGTTCTCAAAAGCCTGAATACCATTATGATTTCAATGGATCGCGACACTTTAGAGTATAGCCAAGTGGATTCATTGTTAAAAATTCAGTTTAAACAGAAGAACATTTCCCCTAGTTACCGCATTAAACATTTTAAGAAAGACACGCTTTATTATACGTTAAACCCAGAACTGAAAGGCGATGATCTAATGTCAGTGACCTCAAAATCGACCTATCTCAAAGCAAAGGAACGCATTTTTTTGGAGTTCGAAAATCCGTTACAAGAGGCCTTAAAACTTAGTTTTAACGGTATTTTTATTTCCATGATTCTTACCCTTGCTATCATCTTCTGCCTGTATTATTTACTCCAAATTATTAAACAACAAAAACAATTGGCAGAAGTTAAAAACGATCTTATTAGTAATATTACTCACGAGTTTAGAACTCCTATTTCTACAATTGGGGTAGCACTTGAAAGTCTAAAAAACTTTAATGCGCTAGACGACAAAGTCAAAACACAAAACTATTTGAACATTTCCAACGACCAATTGGCCAAGCTCAATGTGATGGTCGAAAAATTATTGGAAACCGCAACCTTAGATAGCGAAAATTTAGAACTTAATAAAGAACGTACCAATATTTCGGAGCTCATTAAACTGTTGGTTGAAAAACACAATCTCCATAAGAACCAGAAGCCTATTCAATTCTTATCTACTAAAGAATTTATTGAGGCCATTGTAGATGCATTTCATATTGAGAATGCCATCAATAATATCATTGATAATGCGATTAAATATGGCGGAGAAAAGATTGTAATTAATCTCGAACAAAATTCATTTGCAACAACTATTTCCGTATCGGATACTGGCAGTAGCTTGAAAAAAATCAGTAAAGAAAAGATATTTGAAAAATTCTACCGCGTCCCAAAAGGAAACACACATGATGTTAAAGGTTTCGGAATAGGATTATATTACACCAAGAAAATTATTGAAAAACATGGTGGTATCATTCATCTGAATTTGGACGACAAACTCACCACGTTTAAAATATGCTTTCCCAATGAATAAACCCATCACCATACTTTTAGCTGAAGACGAACCTGCTTTAGGACAAATCATAAAAGAGAGTTTAGAAACACGAAATTTCAAGGTTTTACTCTGTGATAATGGCGAAAAAGCATTGCAAGTTTACCAAGAACAGCAACCAGAGCTATTAGTGCTAGATGTTATGATGCCCAAGAAGGATGGTTTTACTTTGGCTAAAGAAATAAGAGCTATCGATGAACATATTCCTATAATTTTTTTAACTGCAAAATCACAAACCCATGATGTGGTGGAGGGTTTTACGATTGGTGGTAACGATTACCTTAAAAAACCATTTAGCATGGAAGAATTGATTGTAAGAATAAACAATTTATTGAATAGATCCAATCTTCAAAAGACCACCGAAATTCTAACATTAGGTGATTTTACATTTAATTTTCCCAAACAAACCTTACAATTTAAGAATGAAGAAATAGCGCCACTCACACATCGTGAATCACATTTATTGTTCCATCTTATAAAAAACAAAAATCAGGTTTTGGACCGAACCCTTATCCTGAACAAACTTTGGGGAAACGACGATTTTTTCAACGGAAGAAGTATGGATGTATTTATTAGCAAACTAAGAAAGAAGTTGAGCGCCGATGAAAAAATTCAAATTTTAAATGTTAGAGGATTTGGTTACAAGCTAATCTACTAAATGTAGTTTGGTTTTTGTAAATTTCAATCCACAATGAAAAGCCTCTTGTACATTTTGATTTTTTTTTCAGCACCACTCTTTTCACAAGAAAAGATGGTTACTACTGCTTTAAAAACCCTTCCGCTAAAGGCAGATCAATTGATCACCATTGATAATTTCGGGACGCTTTTTTACACTTTGGGCAACTCCTTTTATAAAATAGAACCAGAACACAGTTATACGTATAGCAATGTGCAGTTGGGACCAATCAGCTCAGCAAACGTTTTCAATCCGCTAAAAATCAATTTGTTTTATAAAAATTTTAATACCGTTGTGGTGCTGGACAATCGGCTTTCTGAAATTTATAAAATCGACTTCAACACCATCCAACCCTATAAAAATGTGACGCACATTGCTACAGGGTATGACACTACCATTTGGATTTTTAATCAGGACGCACAACAATTGGAACTTTTTGATTTTAAAACCAATAGTGTCAGAGCCACGTCAATGCCCGTACAATCCAACGTACTGGATCTTAAAAGCAATTACAATTACAGTTGGCTGTTAACGGAAAACTTCCTGTACACCTACAACTATTTTGGAAGAACCGTTGCAAAAATCAAAAACGACAACTTCTTAAAAATAGCAGAAGATAATGGCAATTTGATCATCCAAACTAAAAACGGACTGTTTTATCTCGCCAAAAATACGGACCAACTCCTCCCCATCCAACTGCCCGAAATGTTAATAAAACAGTTTTTGGTAACCAATGAAACGGTGTATATTTACGCCGATGAAACGCTTCATCAATTCCAACTAAAAATCAAATAAATATGCATGTTGCAATAGCCGGAAACATTGGTGCAGGGAAAACCACGCTTACACAATTATTAGCCAAACATTACAGATGGGAGCCCCAATTGGAGGATGTTGTTGACAACCCATATTTGGATGATTTTTACAATCAGATGGAACGTTGGAGTTTTAATTTACAGGTTTATTTTTTGAATAGCCGTTTTAGACAAATCTCCTTAATTCGCGAAAGTGGAAAGGATATTATTCAAGACCGCACCATCTATGAAGATGCCCATATTTTTGCACCCAACCTTCATGCCATGGGCTTGATGACCAACCGGGACTTTGAGAATTATCGTTCGCTTTTTGAATTGATGGAATCTTTTGTCCAAGGTCCTGATCTTTTGATTTACCTGCGCAGTTCCATTCCTAATTTGGTCAAACAAATCCATAGTCGCGGACGTGAGTATGAAAACTCCATCAGTATTGACTATTTAAGCCGCCTTAATGAACGGTATGAAGCTTGGGTACATGGCTATAACAAAGGGAAACTTCTCATTATTGATGTCGACAATTTAGACTTTGTTTCAAATCCTGAAGATTTAGGAAGCATTATCACTACTATTGATGCTGAAATAAATGGACTGTTTTAAGACCTTATCATTTTTCTAACATCTTTTTGCGTTTAAAAGTGTATTTTCCCAGTTGTTAAATTTCTCAAATAAGAAATTTTCACTCTTCCCAAGGAACGGTAATAGAACATTGAAATTAATTTATGGCTTTACTTTATAACTCAAAATATTACCACCGCGATCTCTCATGGTTGCGCTTTAACCACCGTGTGCTGCAAGAAGTTGCAGACAAAAGAAATCCGCTTTATGAACGCATCAAGTTCATGGCGATTTTTTCCTCTAATTTGGATGAGTTTTTTAGGGTACGTGTCTCAGATATCAGACAGATCAAAGATTTGGACAAATCACTTCGCAAAAAATTGGTCACCAAACCTAATCGGGTACTTGCTGAAATTAAAATCCAAGTTGATTTGCTCCAAGAAGAATTTGGCCAGCTTTTCCAAAATGAGATCATTCCAGATTTAAAAAAGGAAGGCATCCATTTGATTAAATACAAGGACTTTACCGAGGCACAAAAAAAGTTGCTGTTGATTATTTTGAATCGACTTTAAAGGATAAAATTGATTTCAAAAACTCAATTTTTTCTACAAAAGATTCAGTTTTTGTAGAAAATGAAAGCTCATATATTACAACATGTATCTCCAAAGATAAATTTCAAGTGGTTCAAATTCCAAAAGATGAGCCCCGATTCTTTGTATTTCCCTCCCCGTCTGCTTCAGATGATGACACCCATTACATCACCTTTATTGATGATATCATCAAATACAATCTTTACAAAACACAACCAGAGCTTGATCTATCCTATTACGCCATAAAAATTTCTAGGGATGCTGAGCTTTACATCGAAGACGAGTTTACTGGCAACCTTATGGAAAAAATCAAGGAATCGTTACCAATGCGCGAGACTGGTCAGGCCACACGTGTTTTGATTGACAAACGCATGCCTGAAAATTTTCAAAACGTCTTAAAAAAGGCATTGGACGTGACGCATATGGATGTCATTTTGGGCGGTACATATCATAATTTTAAGGATTTTTTCAGTTTTCCTAATCCGACAGATAAGAACCTCTACTTTAAAGAATTGCCACCTATCGATCATCCAGTGACCTCAAAATATGACTCCATGTTTGAGGCCATTGACACTAAAGACCAATTGATGCACTATCCGTATCAGTCCTTTGAACCGGTCATCAAATTATTGGAAGAAGCGGCAGATGATCCAAACGTGACCACTATAAAAATGACCTTGTATCGCGTGGCTGAAGAGTCCCGTTTAAACAATGCCATTGCCAAAGCCGCAAAAAATAGGAAAGAAAGTCATCATTTTTATTGAGGTGAAAGCCCGTTTTGATGAACACAACAATTTAAAATGGGGCGAAATATTCAAGGAAAACGGCGCTCAGGTGCTGTATAGCTACCCAGGAATCAAGGTGCATTCAAAAATATTGTATATAGAGCGTCACATAGGTGAAGACGTGACATCCTACTGTTATATAGGGACGGGAAATTTCAATGAAAATACCTCCACACTCTACACTGATTTTGGTTTGATGACCAACAACAGGAAGATTACTGAAGATCTGAATAAATTATTTTTGGTACTTGAGGGCATCTTTCTCGTACCAAAAGCAAAAAAACTTCTGATTTCTCCGTTTACCATGCGCAACAAATTTGTGAGTTTGGTAGAAAAAGAAATCCACTTGGCCCAAGCAGGCAAAGAAGCCCATATCATTTTAAAGATGAATAGTCTTGAGGACAAAAAAATGATCAAACTGCTTTATGAGGCCAGCAATAAAGGTGTTAAAATCAGATTGCTTGTGCGTGGTATGTGCAGTTTGGTGCCTGGAATTAAAGGCCAGAGCAAAAACATAAAAGTCACCAGTATTCTCGACCGGTTTTTAGAGCATGGCCGTGTGTATATTTTTGGAAATGGCGGTGAGGAGAAAATGTATATTGGTTCTGCCGACTGGATGACACGTAATCTGACCCATCGGATTGAGGTAGTAACACCTATTTTGGATCCTGACAATTTTAAGATTATCAGAGACGTCATTAATATTGAATTGGCCGATACTGTAAAGGCGCGGATTATTGATGCCGATCAGAAAAATGAGTATGTCAAACTGGGTAAAAAACCAGAAATAAGGTCGCAATATGAAATTTATGAGTATTTCAAGAATCTGAAATCTTAGATGCTGTTTCATGGAAACGCAAGCTAAATCACAATCAGTGCGTATCATAACAGATCAGTATCATCAGCGTTCTATTTTATTCAATGAACCCATTCTCCCGAGCATGCTCCATAGCTTCTTTACTACGTTCTACCAATAACACTGGTATGCTTTTATAATTCTCATACAGACTTTTAACGCGCAACATTCTCTTTTTATGTTTTACGCTTCTTAGATATATGGCTAAAATGCGGTCAGGATGTTGCTCAGCAATTTCGAGATAGATGTCGGCATCATGTTCGCCGCTATCGCCTATCAGAATAAGTTTTAACTGTGGATATGTTTTAAGAATATTTAAGATTTCGTGTTGTTTCTGAGGCTTTTCTTCTTGTTTTTTTCTATTGAGAAAATCCCCAAATTCACGAAGAAGTATCGGCCCTTTGGGGAAATCGTTTTTCTTTAAGAAAAATTCTAGGTAGCGGTACAAATTCCAAGGACTATGGCTCACGTAAAATATAGGGTTGGCTTCTTTACCAGATTTTCCACGGTGCAAAAGATGATAAAATTCGGCCGCACCTTCTAATGGTGAACGTTTGGAAGCACGTTTCAGAAACGTGTTGTATAGAACGCGCCATTTAAGCGTTGATACCAATCCTGTATGTAAAATGGTATCATCAATATCACTCGCTACTCCAAATGAACTATTTTTTGAAAACGTGCCTCCCTTCAAACTTGGAATCAGCATTTCACCAGGAAACCGGTTTTCCAACTGAATAATGCGTTTGGATGTGAAGTTTTTATAAGCCACTTCAAAAGACAACCAGCCTTCATCATTGGCCATTGCATCCAAACCTTCAACTTGTTCATCCAAAAGAAAATAACCTTTATCATCAGTGACGGTTTCAAAAATCTTTCCATTGGACAATTTTAAGAGCAAAACTGCATGTGCAATTTCATCTGTTTCAAAACGCTTGTAAGCGTTGATCAATAATTTTAACGGATGTTTTCCTTCCAAATCAATAGATTCGTCCTCTAGTGCGCGACCTCTTACATATAAATGTGTTGCGGTTCCATAACTTTGAAAAACGATAATCTGTAAAGGATCCTTCTTAAATAATCTCATATTAAAAATGCCAAGTTTCAGGCCAGAGCCAAATAATCAATAACCCCGAAATTACGGCAATTCCAAAAACAATAGTGATCCACTTAGCAATTTCTTTGGCGCCAATAACTATAGCCATCACACCTTTAAAGACAAGGTTGGAAATTGTAGCCAATAAAATCAGCTTCCAGCCTAAATCCGTTTGTAAGCGGTCGTTTTTCATCATTTGTGACAAAGACAAGGTAATGGCATCAACATCCGTCAAGCCGCTGATAATTGAAACAATATATAAAGCATTATCTCCAAATTGTTTTTTGGTAAAAGCCACCATCAGCAATATAAAACCATACAATAATCCAAAAATAACAGCACTTTTAAATTGGGCTGGATTTTCAGGTTCAGGCATTGGTTCATCTTTAGAATCTTTATTGACCAAATAAAATACGCCCACGGACAATAATGAAACGATAATAATTTCAGCAAGAATTGGCAAAAAGAGACTTCCTAATTTCTCTGGCACCACTACTGCAATTTCGATTAACACCCTAATCATGGAGACCGCTGATGCCGTTGTAATCACAAAAACTGCCATTTTACTAATAGACTTTTGCTCTTTTGTTTTTCGGGCATAACTGACTGTAGTTGCCGTACTGCTGATCAATCCGCCCAAAACGCCGTTGAAAATGATACCCATTTTCTTGCCAGCGAGCTTATAGATAAAATACCCAACAACACTTATACCAACAATAAGTGTGACCATGAGCCAAATATTTCTCGGATTGATAACGTCCAAAGGGCCTAACGTTTTATTTGGCAGAATGGGAAGTATGATCAAACTAATGCCTGCCAAGGTCATAATAGCCGATAGATCTTTATTGCTCATCCGTTCAATAAAATCGTGGAGCTTTTCTTTAATATAGAGCAAAATGGCCATGGTTGCGCCAACAAAAACACCAACTAACTGACTGCCCATAACAAGGTAAGCGCCAACGGCAAACATTAGGAGTGCGGCAACCTCCGTCGTCTGTCCCACATCAGCTTGATCAAATTTTTTGATTTTTATATAATTGGCCATTATCAGCATAGCTGCCAGACATAAACCCAACACCGGAAGGATAAACGGATTCTCATACGCACGAGACAGGAATCCAGCCATGACGCCCAACATTGATATTAATGTGAAGGTCCTCACGCCTGCCATTTCATTATCCGTTCTCTGACGCTGCAGGCCTACCAATAAGCCTAATCCAAAAGCGATGCCTAAAGTGGTTAAATCTTCATAATTCATAAGGACTAAAATACTAAAAAAAAAAAGGCTATATCATGGAGATGTAGCCTTTCTTTATATTTATGCAACAAAAATTACATGTCGTAATCCTTTTGTAATTCGGCGATAGCCGCTTTTACTTCTTCTAAGGTGCCTTCAATGACGATTTCTTCTTTCATCATTTTGCCATTTTCTGTATATGTTTTTGTGACGATTGCTTTAGCATTATTAGCATCAAGAGATACCATTTCTACATCCATGGTATTGGACATGGTAGTTGAAACTTCCATCACTTCTGAAGTTGTGACAGCACCACCAATAGCATGGCCTCCTAAAATAGGCGCAATTACCAAACCAATCAAACACGTTAACTTGATGAGGATATTCATAGAAGGTCCTGAAGTATCCTTAAATGGATCTCCAACCGTATCACCTGTAACAGCTGCTTTATGCGCATCAGATCCTTTATAAGTCATTTCTCCATTGATCAATACACCAGCTTCGAATGATTTTTTAGCGTTGTCCCATGCGCCACCAGCGTTATTCTGGAAAATTGCCCAAAGCACACCACTCACGGTGACACCAGCCATATAACCCCCCAGCATTTCAGCAATGGCCAAATTGTTCATTCCAAAAATCATCGGTACAAAAGCGATGACCAACGGGAAACCAATAGTCAACAATCCTGGAAGCATCATTTCTCTCAAGGACGCTTCTGTTGAGATGGCCACACATTTATCATATTGTGGTTTGCCAGTACCTTCCATAATTCCTGGAATCTCTCTAAACTGACGACGCACTTCCTCTACCATTTGCATGGCCGCTTTACCAACGGCATTCATCGCTAAGGCAGAAAATACAACCGGCACCATACCTCCAACAAACAACATGGCTAAAACAGGTGCTTTAAAGATATTGATTCCGTCAATTCCTGTAAAAGTCACATACGCCGCAAATAAGGCCAAAGAGGTTAATGCTGCAGACGCAATGGCAAATCCTTTTCCTGTTGCTGCTGTGGTATTACCCACGGCATCCAAGATGTCCGTACGCTCTCTTACTATAGGCTCTTGCTCGCTCATTTCAGCAATCCCACCTGCATTGTCAGAGATAGGTCCGAACGCATCTATAGCCAGTTGCATTGCAGTGGTAGCCATCATCGCTGAGGCCGCTAGAGCTACACCGTAGAATCCTGCAAAAGCATAAGACGTCCATATAGCAGCTGCAAATAATAAAACTGATGGAAACGTAGAAATCATCCCTGTTGCCAAACCAGCAATAATATTGGTTCCTGCTCCAGTACTTGACTGTTGTACAATTTTTAAGATTGGTTTTTTGCCCAGACCTGTGTAATATTCGGTGACTGAAGAAATCACAGCACCTACAACCAGTCCAACTAAAGTAGCATAGAATACGCGCATTGACGAAATATCTTGAAGACCTTCACCAAAGAAATTCATTTGCATAGTTTCAGGCAACATCCAAGTGACCAAACCATAACAAGATACTGCAACTAAGGCAATAGACAGCCAGTTACCACGATTTAAAGCGCCCATAACCTGATCTTCCTTGGCATCATTACTTTTTATTTTTACCATTAAGGTTCCAATGATTGAAATAATAATCCCAACGCCAGCAATGGCCATTGGCAATAAGATAGGACCAATCCCACCGAAACCATCTGTGATGGCACCTCCCATGTCTTTAATGACATAATTTCCTAACACCATTGCCGCTAAAACGGTCGCCACGTACGAACCGAACAAATCGGCACCCATACCGGCCACATCACCCACATTGTCTCCAACGTTATCCGCAATTGTTGCAGGATTACGCGGATCATCTTCAGGAATACCAGCTTCAACTTTACCAACCAAATCAGCACCTACATCGGCCGCTTTGGTGTAAATACCACCACCCACACGAGCAAACAAAGCAATAGATTCCGCACCAAGAGAGAAACCAGCTAAGGTTTCCAAAACGATGGTCATGTCAAAATTACCTTGACTAACTAGTTTTCCATTAGACATTATCATTTCAGTAGACCAAACGCCTCCCATAAAAAAGTGAAAGAACACAATAAAAAATACGGTCAACCCTAACACCGCTAAACCAGCAACTCCAAGACCCATAACGGTACCGCCACCAAAAGAAACTTTAAGAGCATTTGGCAAACTTGTTTTAGCCGCTTGAGTTGTTCTAACATTGGTTTTGGTTGCGATTTTCATCCCAATATTTCCTGCGAATGCTGAAAATACCGCTCCAAATATAAAAGCAATCACAATAAGCCAGTGTGTTGTTGGCACAACTACAGACACAATAGCGAGCAAGATACTAACCACGACCACAAAAATAGCCAATAACCGGTATTCAGCATTTAGGAATGCTAGGGCACCCTCATAGATGTAATCTGAAATTTCTTTCATTTTGCCATCTCCAGCGTCTTGTTTCAAGACCCAAGACTTTTTTATGAGCATATAAATTAACCCTAAGGCTGCCATTGCAATTGGCATATAAATCATCAGTGATTCCATAATACGATATTAGATTGATTAGTTTTAAACGATTGCTAAAGTAATAAAATCAATGAGAAATAAAAAACCCCTTATAGTTTATAAGAGGTTCTTGATTTTTATAAGATGAGAATAGTCTTAAATGATAAAATTCCCATTGGTTTTGTGCTCACTAGTTTCGTAACGCTCAATACATTTTTCAAGGATGTCATATGCTTCTTGGGCATTTCCCCAACCACCCACATCAACTTTCTTCTTCTCCAAATCTTTATATACTTGAAAGAAATGCTCAATTTCTCTAATGAGATGAGGATTTACATCAGAAAGATCATTAAGGCTGTTCCAGATAGGATCAGAAACTGGCACACAGATCACCTTTTCATCGTTTCCTTTTTCGTCGGCCATATGGAATACACCAATGGGTTTTACTTCAACAACACACATAGGAAATGTAGGCTCAGTACCCAAAACCAAAACATCCAACGGATCTCCGTCCAGCGCTAAAGTTTCTGGAATAAAGCCATAGTCGGCAGGATACATCATGGAGGAAAACAACAATCGGTCAAAACGAATTTTCTTTAATTCGAAATCGTACTCGTATTTGTTACGGCTTCCTTTTGGTATCTCAATCAACACATCAAATGTGGTTTTTCCTTTAGGACTCATGGTATTCTTTATTTTAGAAGCCTTTTTTTAGAAGTGGCTCATGTTAATTATTCTTCACATTTTTGGCGTGCAAAGATACGCAACTGTTTGTGATGTGCAATTGTATGTGAGTCTTATTTTATGGGAATGTCAAATGAGGCATCACTATATTCTGAATACATCCACTTTTTTAATGAACTAATTTCAATATGATAGCACTGCTTCAACTAAATGCCACTTAATTTTAAGTCGCTCCAAAGTAGCGTTATTGCTTGGGAAATATTTCGGATTGCATCAAAAAAATTCGCATTAGAATCCATAAAAAAGATGTTATAACTTTTGATTCCCTGAGCCATTTCCTAACTTAGTGGACCGCCAAACAGACAAGTTTTAACATATAAATTTCGTCCATAAAACACTAAATTATGAAGGCTTTTCCACTACAAAAACAGCACGAATTAGGATTGGGAGGTGTTGCCATTGGCACTGCTTTTGGTAATATAAGTGATGAGCAGGCCCACGCTATTTTACAAAAGGCTTGGGATTTAGGCATTAGATACTATGACACCTCACCTTGGTATGGGCTAACCAAAAGTGAACGCCGTTTCGGGGATTTTCTAAAAAGCAAAAAGGCTTCGGATTATCAGCTTTCAACCAAAGTAGGTCGGCTATTTGAAAAAGTGAATAAGGAGGATGTGCCGCCAACGATGTGGAAAAAACCTCTGAATTATGATTACAAACATGACTATTCAGCTGATGCCACCAAACGTTCTATTGAGGAAAGTTTAAAACGGACAGGCTTGGATGCACTTGACATCATTTATGTCCACGACCTTTCTGAAGACCAAGTGGGTGACCGTTATGATTATCATTTGGAAATTGCAAAGAAAGGTGCTTTTAAAGTCTTGTCTGACTATAGAGACCAAGGCATCATCAAAGCTTGGGGCATGGGCGTCAACAAAATAAAACCTATTTTAGACTGTATGGAGGCTGCTGATCCTGATGTCTGTTTATCAGCAACACAATATTCCATTTTGGAACATGAAAAAGCCGTTGATCGCTTATTACCTGCGGTGAAAAAGAAGGCCGTCAAATTAGTCTCTGGAGCAGCTTATAATTCTGGGTTTATTGCGGGCCGAGAGCGTTATAATTACAAATCAGAAATTCCTAAAGGAATGACAGAAAAACGGGACCGTATTGCTGCCATTGCCAAAGCGCACGGCACTGACATTATTACTGCAGCACTGCAATTTGCATTGGCTGCTGATGAATTTGTGTCGATCATTCCGGGCGCAAGCAAGATTAGTCAAGTAGAAGACAATGTCAAGGCATGGAAAGCGAATATACCTAAAGATTTTTGGGAGGAACTCAGAGCAGAAGGTCTGATCTACGACAAAGCGCAAACACCTAAATAAGGTTAAGCTTTAGAAATTAAACCCAAAACTTCCGGTAACCCCAAAATTACGAGCACTTGGATTATCAAGATAGTTACCTCTAAAGTTAAAGTCAATACGCAGAATTTTAAAGATGTTGCCTACGCCAACGCTGTATTCATAATACACTTTATTGGTTGGTGCCAAATAGGTTAATCCTGACGCATTTAAATCTCTATTGGATTGCGAAACATCTCCCCAAACACCTCTGACGCCCACAATCTCCCGAAGGTTCAACTTGCGCAAAAATGGAATTCTTGAAAAGAAGCGGCCGTTAAAATTATGCTCCAAATGCAATGACGTATACGTATCGGTCACAAATTCATAAAAATCCAATTGTGAAAACGTGTTGTAAATTGAAAAGTAAGATTGGTTGCCGGGTACCACATTTAAAAGTCCCAATGGCACATCTCCAAAAGTTTTACCAGCTTCAAGCGTTGTGGTCAATCTACCATAGCCCCCTACCTGCCAAGGTTGAATGTAAGAAAACTGTACTTTAGTGTAATCAAAATCGCTGTTCAAAATTCCTTTGTCGCCTCGGGTTACTTGTGCGAATAAGCTTGGAAAACCATCATTTGCCAAACGGCGCTCCACACCAAACCCCGTCATTTTACGACCTGGAAAATAAGTCATCGAAAAAGCGTTTTCATATTGTTCAATTACTGAAGCAACAGTGGTTTGCTCAGCATCTGTATAATAATCCAAACTAAAGGTTTCAGAAGCTGAACGTAACGTTTTATAAGTGCCGCTAAGTCTAAAGACAAGATTTCGTATAGGTTCCAACTCCATCGCTACAGTAGTTAAATTAACGCTCGTAAGTTTGTCATTGGTACTGGTTCCAATTAGGGAAGATGAGGCCAAACTTCGTCCCAAAATATCGGTTGAAGAGGTGAGGTTGACACCAATTTGTTCCACATCACGCCTATTTCCGGCGGAGATAATAAATCGGTTCTTTTTATCAATTAGATATTTACCGGAAATGCCATATTTAAATTTATCGTCCCTAAATCCGTAAGCCAAAAAGCCTTCTAAACGCCATAGATCGTTAGGTCCAAAATAGGTTCTACCGCCCGTTCTCACTCGGATGCCTTCCACTTCATTAAAGCCAAAAGTGGAGAAAATGGGCCCATAATCAAAATTGATATCCGTAAACTCGACATATCCTGAGGCCAGGATACTTCCTACATTATATAAACGCTTGAACTTTTTAACCGTTTTGAGGGTATCCAACATTTTGTAGACGCCTTTTTCATCCAGACTTAAAGATTCCATTCGGTTTTGCTCCCAAAAATCATCCTCTCTATTGTACACATCCTCATTATAACTAAAGACTTCCTTACTGTAAAACGTATCTTCTTTAGGAATGTCAAACATATAATTATCATAAAGCGTAGTCCGTTTACCGTAAATACCTCGTGATTTTTCCTTTTTATTGAAGGCGAAATCAGACATGAAATAATCGCGCTTGATCAAAAATATGGAATCATTCAAGACCTCAAAATCCTGCTCAATATAAATCTCCTTCACCCAGTTGATGTTGGCGCTTTTTGAAGCCTGCATATTAATTTCCTTAATGGCGAAGGTGGTATCATTGACCCAAAAATCACCTTTAAATGTCAATTCGTTTTTCCGCCGAGGATAGTAAATAATATTATAACACCATTTGTTGTCAATAAAACTGCTATCAGAAAGCACATAATTATAGGTATTGATGCCTGTTCTTGACAAGGGACTCACAAAACTCTTATCAAAAAATTCGAGGTAGTTATCATAAATATCAAATTCAGAATACAAGTCGTCAATAAAATCAATAATGATCTGATTGTTGCTAAAGCCAGAGTTTTTATTCCCTTTTAAATCTTCCTTTTCTTCATTGATCAAATTATCGCCATACACCTTACTAACCGCTTCATTGATAAAAATGGGCAGATACGTTTTTCCGGTAACTTTGCTGGTATCAACCTGGTTGAACACAAACTCCATACCTTTAAACAGTTTACTTTTGATCAGGGAACTGTCAATGGTATTCAGATCAAACTCTACTTTTTCATACTTATCATATTGGTATTGATCAAATTGGCGCAACCCGTTTTTACGTTTTCGTTCCCAGATTTTTTTCAGGATGGCTATAGCAGGATTCTCACCCTCCTTTTTGGATTGCTTTCCTGTAACAATATAAACTTCATCCAGTTGACCTGCATCTTCTTTCAAGATGAATTTCAGCTCATAGTTCACTTTCTTTGGCAGTGGGATCTCCAAAGTTTCATAGCCAAGAAAGGAGATGATTAGGGTGTCATAAGTGTTGCCAGATTCTAGATAAAACCGGCCTTCTTCATTGGTGATTGTACCTTCTGTAGACCCTTTGAACAATACATTTGCATAGGCTACTGAAACGTTGTTTTCATCAAACACCACCCCGCTAACTTTAGTTTGGGCAAAGGCGGAACACATTCCGAAGAAAAAAAATAGGACACGTAGATTTAGGTTCATAAGACAAAAAACTTCATCAACACTAATGTCAATGAAGTTAGGATAACGCAAAAATTGCGATTTATTTATACATTACTTTTTTAACAGCTTTGATGACCTCATCACTATTTGGTAACCATTCTTCAAAAAGAACTGGCGAATAAGGTGCAGGGGTATCTGCCGTATTAATTTTGACAACAGGTGCGTCTAAATAATCAAAAGCTTCAGATTGTACAATATAGGTGATCTCTGTAGCGACGTTTCCAAATGGCCACGCTTCTTCCAAAACAACCAACCTGTTAGTTTTCTTAACCGATTTTAAAATAGCCTCCTTGTCTAAAGGACGTACCGTTCTCAAATCGATAATTTCACATGAAATGCCTTCTTTCTCTAATTCCTCAGCGGCTTTGTAAGCTTCCTTGATGATTTTCCCGAAAGAGACGATGGTCACATCTGTACCTTCACGCTTAATTTCAGCAACACCTATCGGAATGGTGTATTCGCCCTCTGGCACTTCACCTTTGTCACCATACATTTGCTCACTTTCCATAAAAATAACAGGATCGTCATCACGTATGGCCGATTTTAAAAGTCCCTTTGCATCATATGGATTGGAGGGTACGACTACTTTTAATCCAGGTGTATTGGCAAACCAACTTTCAAAAGCTTGGGAGTGCGTTGCAGCCAACTGACCGGCAGACGCTGTTGGGCCTCTAAATACAATAGGGCAGTTAAACTGACCACCAGACATTTGTCTGATTTTGGCAGCGTTATTTATAATTTGATCAATCCCAACCAATGAGAAGTTGAACGTCATATACTCCACAATTGGGCGGCATCCTGTCATGGTAGACCCAATGGCAACACCTGCAAAACCAAGCTCTGCAATAGGTGTATCGATAACACGCTTTGCACCAAACTCGTCCAACATTCCTTTTGATGCTTTATAGGCACCATTATATTCTGCAACTTCTTCACCCATTAAGTAAACGGTCTCATCGCGACGCATTTCTTCACTCATGGCTTCACAAATAGCCTCTCTAAATTGAATTGTCTTCATTTACATCTTCCGTCTTCCCAATGGGGAAGAACTTTTTTAGTTAATGTTTAAATCGATTAGCAAAAGTAAGAATAAAACAAAAACTAAAACCAAAAGAATAATTTAATATTTATTATGCATGCATAGTAAATATGTCGTCTAAAATAATTAACTTCGTATCCTGTTCAATAAAAAGACGGTTTTTAGAGGTGATTTATGGTTTTATCAAGAATTCATCCCATAGTCTCCCAAAAAACTAATAATATAATAAATTATAAAGCATGAAAATACTTGTATGTATTAGTCACGTACCTGATACGACTTCAAAAATCAATTTTACGGATGGTGACACTAAATTTGACACTACCGGTGTACAATTTGTAATCAATCCGAATGACGAGTTTGGCCTCACCCGTGCCATGTGGTTCAAAGAGAAACAAGGCGCTACCGTTGACGTAGTTAATGTAGGAGGCCCAGAAACTGAACCTACCTTGCGCAAGGCTTTGGCTATTGGTGCTGATAGCGCAATTCGTGTCAACACCCCTGCCACTGACGGTTTTGCCGTTGCCAAACAATTGGCCAATGTCTTTAAGGACGGCGGGTATGACTTGGTAATTGCCGGTCGTGAGTCTATTGACTATAACGGCGCAATGGTTCCTGGCATGTTGGCAGAATTGATTGACGCTAATTTTGTCACCAACTGCATCAGTCTTGAGGTAGACGGCACTAATGCCAAAGCTGTGAGAGAAATTGATGGTGGTAAAGAAACCGTTTCCACAACCCTACCGCTTGTTATTGGTGGTCAAAAAGGATTGGTAGAAGAGAGTGATTTGCGTATTCCGAACATGAGAGGGATTATGCAGGCGCGTCAAAAACCATTGAATGTTGTTGAGCCTGTTGATGCTACTAAGGAAACATCATCAGTTAGGTTTGAAAAACCAGAACCAAAAGGAGCCGTGACTTTAGTGTCTCCTGATAATCTGGATGAATTGGTCAACTTGCTTCATAATGAGGCGAAGGTTATATAAAAATCCTCCCCTAACCCCTCCGAAGGAGGGGAACTGTTGAGGATAGCAAATAAAATTAACAA